>JBMYTL010000111.1:0-7698 GCA_049604295.1 Gammaproteobacteria bacterium | reverse complement strand
TCCCGCTGCGACCAAAGTTCCCGGGGGACCTTGCGCGCATGGTTCGAGACGATTTCATCCCCGCCGAAGCCGGACAACAGGGTATCGACGTCGAGCCGCCGGGCGAGTGCGAGAAAACTTCGCGCCCCCACCGGCCAGCGATGCTCCAGGGGATAACCGCACACGCGGATCTCATGCAGCAGCTGCTCCGACGGAGCGTAGATCTGCCCTTGGGGCACGAACACGTGGGTCTGTTCCATGCGTAGGTGAGCGCTGCACACCAGCACCCGGTGTTCCTCGCCATCCTGGAGCAGGCTCGCGAAACCCTGGACGGGAATCCCCCGCTGCCGTGCATAGGGCACCGCCATGGCCAGCACGGCCGACGAATCGATGCCGCCACTGGCCTCACAGCCAAGGCTTTCAGCCAGATCCACGCGCGTGGTGACGGCGGTCTCGAGTGCATCGCCGTAGCGTACGACCCAATCCGCAGCCGTGCGTGGCGGCTCATCTTGGACGGCATCGTGCTCCGAGCCGTTTTCCCCAAACCGATGCCATCGCCACACGTGCGCCCGGCCGTCGCGGAGTGTCAGGGCATGGCCCGGGGGCACCTTGAACACGTCCGTCCATGCCGTGCGTCGCGGATCACCGGACCGTCTCAGCAATTTGCAGGACAACCACCACGGGTCGGGCTCCAGGGACCGGATCAGCGCGGGGAACACCGCCGCCATGGCGGAAATCAGGAAACCTTCGGCCCCATCGCGGTAATACAGGGGGCGGGTGCCGATGGCATCGCGGGCGGCAAGGAGCATGTCACCGTTGGCCCCGGTGATGACAAAGCTGTACTCACCACGCAGATACCGGGGACATGCCTCACCCCACTTCTCGAACGCAGCCAACACCAGACGTGGACCCGGTGTGGACGCAGAGACCGAAAGCCTGTGCGCCAACTCATTGGGACGGGTCAAACCCAACCAGCAGAGGATCCGGCGTCCGGTCCCTGGGCATTGGTGGATGGTCGGCTCGGACGACGCAAGCGCACCCTGCATCAAAAGTGAGCCGCCGCGTTCTTCGCTGCTGGACCGCAACGTATCGAACGCCGCCAAGGCATGCCGCAGACGCGCCTCGCGCCCCAGGTCGGAGGGCGTGTTGTCGGAGGGAGTCTTGTCCGCTGGCCCCTGAAGCGCCGCCCGCTGATAAACGAACATCGGTGTCAGTGGGGGCTGTGCAAGGCGCCCTGGGCGCGGCCCCCACTCACCGCGGGGTCAACACCGCCCCGCATGAAACATTCCGGCCCGTCTCAGGAAGCCGCGGCACTCGAAACGCTCTCGCTGATGCTGGAGCTTCCACTCAGCGTGTGCTCGACGCCCAATTCCGAGATTTCAGGGGCAATCCACGGCTTTTTCGCTCCTTGCGCCGTCGCTTCGTTAGCGTGTTGTTCAGGCATGTGCTCACCTGTAGAGAGCGAATGATCGGGTTGCGAATATGCGCCCTGACACTAACACTTCCCGACCTCGACCGACAGGCACGAATCGCAGGGAGCGGTGCCGCCATCCCGACCCCCCGATGCCACAGCTCCTGGACCGATATTTCACCCGGGGACACGCCCCCCGGCCCCCGACACCCCGGACCCCCGGTCCCGACACGACAGCGCCGGGCGAGGTGGAGGACCCGCTCGGTGAAGCACTGGAGTTCATGGAGGCAAGCCGCCATGTCGAGGCGGATACCCTGCTGCGCGAGGCGACCCGCCGCGAGCCGCACGATTCCACGGCATTGCTGATCATGGTGGGAAACCTGCTCGACTGGGTGCGCATTCCCTCGCCCCTGGTAAATGCCCTGCTGGGCCGCTGCGAGGGGGAACTCGGTCACACCCGCACCTGGGCTTGGCTGCGCACCCGATCCGACATCGCGGCCGGCGACTGGGACGCCGCCCTGGCGCGAGTGGACCCCGAATGCCGGGAGGACACGGACAACATCAACGCCTTCCTGCCGCGGGCCCGGATTCACCTGCATCGGGGACACCTCAAAGCCGCGGAACGGGACATCACCCATGCCTTGAACTGCGCACCGCTATGCGCCGACGGTCTCAAGCTCCAGGCGGCCCTCGCCCGGCGGCGTGGCGACGAGATCAGGAGCACGAAGATTCTCTCCCGTGCGCTGTCGCTGTATCCGTGGCGACCGCGCATTCGCCTGTTGAGGGGGCTGGGCGCCCTCAAGCTCGGCGATCTCGAGACCGGTTGGTCGGATCTCGCCCACGTGGTCCCCTTCTCGGGCAGCTTCAGGCGCCACCCCCCGCCCCGAACGCCGATCTGGACCGGCGAGCAGAACCCTGACCTCCACCTGCTCATCATCTCGGAACAGGGCCTGGGTGATGCCATGCAGTTGGGCCGCTTTCTACCCTGGGCACGGCAGCGCGTCGGGCGGCTCACATTGGCCTGTCAGCCCACCCTGCATCGCCTGTTCGCGCCCCTGGTGGACGCAGTCATCCCCCTGAACGACAGGGACGTGGATCACGATGCCTGGGCCGGGTTCTTCCACCTGCCCCGGTTACACCAGCGCGCAACAGGGCGTTGGCACCCTGTCCCCCGATACCTCGAAGCCCGGGTGGAGGATGCCGCTCCACGCCGCCAGCGCGCCACGGGACGGGGGCAGGATCGTGGCACCCCGACCTTGAGCGTGGGACTGGTCTGGGCGGGCAACCCGGACCAGCTCAACGACCGGCACAGGTCCATGAATCTCGAACAGCTGCATCCCCTGCTGGACATCCCCGGCACCCGGTTCCGGAGTTTCCAGCTCGGCACGGGCAGCGAGCAGGTCACGGCCAGCAACGGGAAAATCAGCCCACGACCGGATAGCTTCGGCGACTTTCTCGACGATGCGACCGCCATGGCTGAGTTGGACCTGCTGATCAGCGTGGACACCTCGGTGGCACACCTGGCCGGGGCCATCGGCCAACGCACCTGGGTCCTGCTCTCCCACGCCGCTGACTGGCGCTGGGAAGGAGATGAAGGCCGCAGTGCCTGGTACCCGGAAATGAGGCTCTACCGTCAGACACGCCGGGGCGATTGGACCGATGTCATTGAGCACGTGGCCCGGGACCTTGAGCACGAAGTCCAGACCCTCCGCATGGCGTTTGATCCCCCCGGGCCCCGATAACCCAGACCTGATAACCCAGACCTGATAACCCAGACCTGATAACCCAGGCCCGATAACCAAGGCCCAGATCACCAGTCCGGCCGGTAACCCAGGGCATCGAACAGGCGCTGGTTTGGTCCCTCGAACCAGTCGTCCATCCAGGCGCGCAAAGTGGGCTCGAGGCTTCGGCGCTCACGTGTCCGGTTCCGTCGACGCAGATCAGGTATCACCACGTCCTCGTCCAACCCCAGAAAACCGAAAACCCGCCGCAAGACCCCGACAGTGTCCGTTGCCAATTCACCACTGCCGACGATGCACAGTTGCTCGCGCCCGAACAGCGACCAGTAGCGTTCCAGCTGTTGCAGATAAAGCCCACGGCTGAGGTAACTGTGACTGCGTACTGCGGGGGCGTGGTAATCCCCCTTTTCGAAGTAGGCCCGGAGACGTTCCTGTTCGCCGCGGAACGCCTCGTCCATGTTCAAGGTTTCGGCGCCTCGTCGGGCCACCACCGAATAATGGGATACCGCCCGCTCAACCGGATCGCGCAACACCGCAATCAGGCGAACGTTCGGCAAAACGGCATGGATGCGCTCGGCCGCCCGGGGATGGAACAGGTAATAGGGCGTCGCCTCGAAACACATGCCCCCATCGGGTAGCTGTGCCTTCAAGGGAAAGAAGCCGCGGTAGAAATCCGTCCCGCGGGGAAATACGTCCACGCCCCGCCGCGCATCCGCAAGGCGACCGCCATCGAAGTAATGGACCTCCTTGCGCTGGGCGAGTACCAGGCGGGGATGTTGCGCCAGGTAGCTGGCAAGGCTTGTGGAGCCCGCCTTCTGGGCGCCGATGACGATGGCCCCGGGCAGGGGCCGCTGTTCCGAGGTCGCGGTACGGAACTGTCGGAAAAAGTCGTCCTGCGCGGAACTCATGCGCATGACATCTCAGAATCGGTAGCCAAAGCAGGCGATCTCCCGGGCAAAAGCTTTTTCGACCCAGCGCCGCTGGGCCGCGCTGAATCGATCACGGTAATGGCCTCTGTCGGTACGGACATCGCCCTTGGCGCGAATGCCCAGGTCCCCCATGAAGGGCACGCCACAGACTCCGAAAACCTCGGCCAGATCCTCATGGAGCGACTCGTAGCGCACGACCCGATCAACCCTTATGCGGCCCGTATCAGGGTCCGCGTAACGGTGAAAATCAGTGCAGGGCCGGTTATGGAGCATGTACTCGTCCAGGGTGAGATCGGCGTTGGAACGGGCGCGACACCAATGGTAGTGCGACAGGGTCTTGTCCCAGGGATTGCGTTCGACGCAGAAGGACAGGTAACCGTCCCATACCTCAGGGTCGACCCGGTCACGTAGGGCCGCCACGCCCATATGGTTGCGGAATCCGCCATCATTACGCGAACGATGGCCCGGCACCGGCGGCATAATCGGCGTGAATACGTCCTCCGCGCCACAAACGCCGGAGAGAAACACCTCGATGCTGGTGCCTGCCGTTTTGCGCGTCTTGACGAAGATGAAGCGATAGCGGTGGGAGATCACCATCGGCCAGCACACCACACCGCTCTATCGGACGGCCCCGTTCCCCCATTCCGACCGCCATGCTCTGCCACGCCTTGAATTGCCTGTTCGTGCACATCCCCAAGACCGGTGGTCAGACCGTCACCCGCAGCCTCCTCGATGCCGCCGGACTGGACTGGGAGCAGCGCGATCAGTGCCTGCTCCGGGCGAACCCCGATCCAGCCGCCGGCCCACCCCGCCTGGCGCACCTGACCCTGGATGAGTACCGAACACTGGGTTATCTGCACGAAGGGGAGATCGACACACATTTTTCATTCGCCTTCGTGCGGAATCCCTGGGCCCGCCTGGTTTCGGAATACCTGTTCTACCCGGTGCGTCATCACTCGTTCCGGGAGTTCGTGCTGCACCATTTCCCGGGGCCCGGGGCGGATGATCACGAGACAGGCAACGACCGTTACCGCCATATTCTGCCGCAACACCGGTTCGTTTGTGACAGTGAGGGCCGACCGCACGTGGATTTCATCGGTCGCTTCGAGAACCTGGAGGCGGATTTCCAAACCGCCATGGAGCGACTCGGCCGCCCGGACATCCGGCTCGCGCAAGCTGGCAACAGCCATGCGGGTGGTTTCGCGCGTGCGCTGCGTCATCGTGGCCTGGTCGAGGAAGGTGCCCGGGTCAGCAACGTGCGTAGGCCGGACTATCGACACTTCTACGATGACCAAACCCGGGCCTTCGTGGACGAGTTCTATGCCCAGGACATCGCACTGTTCGGTTACGCATTCGATAGCCAGACGCCCGCCCACGCGAAAACCGTGATTGACGATTCATGAGCGAGCGCCAGCACCTGCCCATCCGCGAATTCGCCAGCGACGCCCCCCACCCCCGGGTCATCGTCGCCGGTCACGAACGATCCGGAAATCACTTTCTGATCAACACCCTTGCCCAGAACTTCGGTTACCTCGCCGAACCGCGCATCGACCTCGACCCCTATAGAATCAATGTCGACGCCGACTCCCCCGAACGCCTCGGTTGGTTCCTGCGCGCACTGTCCCCCCGGCGCCTGAGCAACATCATCAAGTCCCACCACAGCGCGGACTTCTTTTCGCCCCTCGCTGACGTACTCGCCGCCCATTACCACGTCATCTACATCCATCGCCACCCCGCCACCACACTACGCAGTTTCTGGAGGATGACCCAGCAGGTGACCGCGCTCGATACCGGGCCACCCTGCTCATGCCACGCCTTTCCGAAGCAGCGGCCCACGGGCAAACCGCTTCGCTACCAGAAAGACGACGCGGATAGTTGGCTGCACCGCTGGAAACACCACGTGGAAGGTTGGCTGCAACTGGCCAGCGCGCAGCCTGGCATCCTGGTGCTGCGCTACGAGGACCTCGACATGGACCACCCCGGGACCACCGCACGCATCGGGGATTTCCTTGGCCTTGCCACCTCGGGATACCGCCGCCCGGACCGGGCAACCGGGGTCATACTCCCCTCAGAAGAGGCGGAGTACGCGTCGTCCTGCCCCCTGCACGGCATGGAGACCGCATGGTTCGAAACGGTGACCGGTACCCTACTCGAGCAACTGGACTACGATCTGCTCCCCCCCGGCCACACCTGAACCTTTGTTTCACAGCAGGCCATCAATCGCATCAAGAAGATCAGTCAGGGAGGATTCCATGGCATCAAAATCCAGGGGGCGCCGATAAACCAGCAGGGGCGTCCTCGCACCCACCTCCGCACTCAGGCGCAACAGCGCATCGCCTCCGGCAATACGACGCCCCATGCGCGGCCGGTAGACGTTCTCGTTCAGACGACGTACCCCGTCGGTTGCCGAAAGGCGCTCCACACTCGCTCTGTCACCAGATGCAGTTGGCTCCAGGAAGAACACCCCCCCAACAGGCTGGGACTCGGCCACGAAATCGCGTTCAACGTGAACGTGAAACTTGTCCGCCCGACTCCAGTCCGGGGTAAGCCCCGAGGGATCGATCCCCAAGTGCACCAGCGTATCCCGCCAAAGCTTCAAGCGTGGAAACCCGGGCGCGAAACGGTCGACATCGGAACCCGTTCCGGCGGGCTGAATCACCCCCGTGTCATCACATAGAAGGCGGTGACCACGACGGTGCAGGGCTGCGGCGAGGCTGGACTTCCCGGCGCCACTGGGCCCGCAGAAGATCCACGCCCTGCCCTTTATGGAAACGGCGCTGGCATGCACCGGCATCATGCCCCTCTGATGCAGCAACGCGCCCATGACCCGGCCCAAGAGGTAAAGCCTGACCATCGCCGGGTCAGCGCCCGGGTGAACATCGACCAGAATCGTTCGGCCGCCCACGCAGCGGTAACGCGCCACACCCGCGGGATCGAACTCGGCAATCCCCTCCGCGAGCATCATCCGTTTCTTCCGAAGGAAGACGTTATCGACCCTGGGCCACGGCCCACCGGTGGAGATAACAACATCCGCCGTAAGGCGCCCGTGGGGCGCCATCGGCAACAGCTCGGGTAGTTCAAGCGCGGAGCGGATCACCAGCCCGTAGGCACGGTACCAACAGGTCGCGGCAGTCACTTCATGGTGCTCGGTCATGGAGTCCGGGGCACACGCCGCCGACCCGGCCCCCACACTCAGGAATTCGCCCCGTGAACCTGGATCAGTTTGCGCTCTTCCAGTCGGTGCAGGAACGCCAGCACATCCCGGGTGCAGGTCGCACTTTCCACAGCGTATTCATCCAGCAGGGAATCCCGGATCTCATCCACCCGGATGGGCCGCTCCATGAGCGCCCAGATACGTGTCGCAATATCGTCGAGGCCGAAATACATGCCTTCGTCGATACTCATCATTACCGTCTTTCCATCGACCTCGGCCGAAACCTGGCCATCGCTCCTTGATACCCGACTATCGAGCTCAAGAGCCACGGGAACCTCATGGAATGGGGATATTGGGGTCGGGGATGCTAGCACCCCGGCTCCTCTGGCCCTAGCCGTGCGACCACCCGGACCGGACCAAGAGCGCAATAAACAAAGCCCGGACCAAACGGCCCGGGCTTTTCATTCGTGGGAGCGGCGTCCCGCC
>JBMYTL010000110.1:0-7732 GCA_049604295.1 Gammaproteobacteria bacterium | reverse complement strand
CAGGCCAGTTGGGCGCGCGCGACCTTGCGCGCCTCGTCCCGGTAGCCGGAGTTGAAGGCAGGCTGACCGCAGCAGGTCTGGTCCGGGGGAAAGATCACCTCCACCCCGGCCCGGCGGATCAGCTCCATGGCCGCCAGGCCCGCCTTGGGGTAGAGCAGGTCCACCAGGCAGGTGCCGTAGAAATAGACGTGGGTGGGTGTGGTCATGGCGGGGTGTCTCGAACGTGTTCAGGGCGCACTGCCGTAGAGGGATGAGCGCAACTTGTCGCCGCGCGCGAAACGCGCCTCCTCGCGGAACTCCCGGTAGGAGTCATAGGAGAACTCCAGATGGTTGCGCGCGGCGGCCCGTGCCGCCTCCGGGTCGCGCCGGTCGATGGCGTCGCAGATGGCCTTGTGCTGTTCACACAGGGTTTTGACGAAGGGTTGCTTGGAATAGAACAGGTCCAGGTAGGCACCGACGGAGCTCTTGAGCACGGCCATGACCCCGCGCATGAAGTGCACCAGCACCACGTTGTGGGAGGCCTCGATGATGGCCTCGTGGAAGGCCAGGTCCACCTCCAGCTTGCGTTCACTGTCCGCGTCCGAGCGATGCACCTCGGCCATGCGCTCATAGGCGGCACGGATGCGGGCGCGGTCCTCCGCCGTGGCCCGCGTCGCGGCGAGGCTGGCGGCAACCCCCTCCAGTTCCAGACGCACCTGCAAGGTGTCGAACTCGGCGTCCTCGCGGCCCCGCAACAACTTGATCAGCGGATCGGCGAACTGGGTATCCAGGGTGTCGGACACATAGGTGCCTCCCCCCTGCCGGGTGCACAACAGGCCCTTGCTGGCGAGCTTCTGAATCGCCTCGCGCAGGGAAGGGCGTGACACGCCCAGGCGCTCGGCGAGCTGGCGCTCCGCCGGCAGGCGTTCACCGGGTTTCAGGACACCCTCGGCAATCATCTGTTCAAGCTGCTCCGCGATGCGGTCGGACAGTCGTACGCGTTCCATGGATGAAACGGTTCCTCAATCGGGCCACTTGGTCGAGCCGCCCCGACCAAGTGGTAATACCAATTTTCCATCCAGTGTACTGAGGACGCGGGATGGGGTTCAAGCACCATCCTCCCATTTTGGTCTGACCAACGCACCAGGACCTTTCCCTTCAAGGACTTACGATTCGCCAAGGAGTCCATAGATACTCATCGATAAGCGCGTTCATAAGAATATTCACGGATTGCGAGATACAGAATTTTCCTTCGCATTGGTCAAAAACGTTGACAAACAGGCCCAGCCGCACCAAGACTAATTTGGCCTTACCAATTTACCAATTGGTAAGCGAGATACATTGACCCGTGCTCACGTCCTGTCGGTGACACGGGTGCACAAGCCCACATGAGAGAAAAGGCTGCCCCATGCTGAAGAAGACATCCCTGAAAACCACCACCCTCGCGGCCGCCATCGCCGTGGGTCTTTCACTGATGGCCGCCCCGGCCCAAGCCGAGAAGAAGGTCCTGCTGAAACTGCCGGTCTGGTTCGGCACCCACCTGACCGGCCTGGGCTCCACGCCCAAATGGCTGGCCGACAACGTCAACGAGGCCTCCGGCGGCAACATCAAGATCAAGGTCTACGAGCCCGGCAAACTGGTTCCGCCCAAGGAGATGCTGGACTCGGTGTCCAAGGGCCAGGTCAACGCCGGCTACACCACCCCGGGCTACAACACCGGCAAGCTCGGCAACAAGGGCGCCATCTTCTCCGCCGTGCCCTTCGGCCCCGACGCCCCTGAATTCCTGGCCTGGATCTACTACGGCGATGGCCGCCAGCTCTGGCAGGAGACCTACGACAAGGCCGGCTACAACGTGCACTCCATCCCCTGCGGCATCATCGCCCCGGAGACCTCCGGCTGGTTCAAGAAGCCCATCGACAAGCCCGAAGACCTGAACGGCCTGCGCATGCGCTTCTTCGGCCTCGGCGCCCTGGTGATGGAGAAGCTGGGCGTGTCCACCTCGCTGCTGTCCTCCAAGGAGATCTTCCCGGCCCTGGAGAAAGGCGCCATCGACGCCACCGAGTTCTCCATGCCCGCCATCGACAAGCTGCTCGGCTTCCACAAGATCCTGAAATACAACTACTTCCCCGGTTGGCACCAGCCCGCGACCACCTTCGAGGTGATCATCAACAAGGACTTCTGGAACAAGAAGATGTCCGACTCCCAGCGCGCCACCATGGAGCTGGGCTGCAAGGCCGCCATGCTCGACGGCCTGGCCCTGGGCGAGGCCATCCAGTTCCCCGTGCTCAAAGCCAACGCCGAGAAGGGCGTCGAGACCCGCTACTGGTCCGACGAGATGCTGGCCGCCTTCCGCGGCAAATGGGACGAGGTGGTCGCCGAAGAGGGCGCCAAGGACCCCGACTTCAAGCGCATCTACGACAACCTGCAGGCCTTCCGCGCCGACTACGCGATCTGGAACAAGCAGGCCTTCCTGCCCCGCCCGGGCACCCAGCGCGTCGAGGACTGATGACCAAGCCGTAGGAGCGCCCTTCCGGGCGCGAATGGGATACCGACCTGGCGCAAGCAACGCGCTTGTCGTCGCGTCCATTCGCGCCTGGAAAGGCGCTCCTACGCCCCCTCCCCCGGGCTGACCCGCACCTGGATGTTTCAAAGCAAGCACCGCCCGGCCACGAAAGAACCGCAAAGGTCACGAAGCGAGGATCAGGACATGGGACAAAACGCGCCCACCACCACCGCCCACCACATCCCCATCGTCGCCGTACTCAACGGCACGGTAAGGGCCATCGCCGGACTCGCGGCCTGGCTCAACGTCGTACTCATCGGCGTGATCATCGCCTCGGTGATCTGGCGCTACGGCTTCAACGACGCCCTCATCGCCCTGGAAGAGCTGACCTGGCACCTCTACGCCATCGCCTTCATGTTCGGCATCGCCTACGCCATCAGCAACGACTCCCATATCCGCGTGGACCTGGTGCACATGAACCTGTCGCACCGGACCCAGCACATCATCGAAATCCTGGGCATCAGCCTGCTGCTGCTGCCCTTCCTGTGGATCATCATCGACCACAGCATCGAGTGGGTCGCCGATTCCTACCGGGTGGACGAACACTCCTCGTCACCCACAGGCCTGCCTCATCGCTGGATCATCAAGGGCTTCCTGCCCGCCGCCTTCATCCTCATGGCCATCGCCACCGTCGCCCGCCTCATCGAGCAGGTGTTGTTGCTGTTCCACGTCGGTCGCGAGCCCGAGGAACCGGACCCCGGCCGCGTCGGCATGATCAAGAAATTCTTCCACGTCCATCCCGCCGAGCTGTATGGCCCCGGCGCCGATAAGAACAACGACTAAGGGGCGCTGACATGGGACTCGAACCGGAAAACTGGCTCGTCATCGGGATGTTCACCACCTTCATCCTGCTGCTGTTCACGGGCTTCCCCGTCGCCTGGGTGCTGGCGGGTACGGGCATCGCCTTCGCGGGCGTGGCCTACCTCACCGACACCTACTGGGAAACCGCCACGGGCCTGGACTACAACACCCTGGGCCTGCTGGTGGGGCGCATCTTCGACATCATGAACAACTGGGTGCTGGTGGCCCTGCCCATGTTCATCTTCATGGGCCTGATGCTCGATAAGTCCGGCGTGGCCGAACGCATGATGCATTCCATGCAGAAGCTGTTCGGCAACGTGAAGGGCGGCCTCGCCATCACCGTCACCCTGATCGGCATCATCCTGGCCGCCTCCACCGGCATCATCGGTGCCTCCGTGGTGCTGCTGGGGGTCATGAGCCTGCCCATCATGATGAAGCAGAACTACCACAAGCCCCTGGCACTGGGCACCGTGGCGGCCTCGGGCTGCCTGGGCATCCTCATCCCGCCGTCCATCATGCTGGTGATCATGGGCGATCAGTTGGGCGTATCCGTGGGCGACCTGTTCATGGGCGCCGTGTTCCCGGGCCTGATCCTGGGCCTGCTGTACATGGCCTACATCGTCATCTACGGCCTGTGGAAGCCGGAAAACGCCCCGCTCTCGCCGAACCACGAGGAGATCCACCTGGGCGACGTGCTGCGCGTGATGCTGGACATCGTGCCCCCGGCCCTGCTCATCCTCGCCGTGCTCGGCTCCATCTTCGCCGGTATCGCCACGGTCACCGAGGCCTCCGGCGTCGGCGCCCTGGGCGCGGGCATCCTGGCCGCCGCCTACAAGCGTTTCAACTGGCAGGTGCTCAAAGAGGTCACCCTCAACACCATGAACACCTCGGCCTACATCTTCGCCATCTTCGTGGGCGCCACGGTGTTCGCCCTGGTGCTGCGCGAATGCGGCGGCGACGAACTCATCGAGTCCACCCTCACCGGCCTGGGCCTGGGGCCCTACGGGCTCATCCTGTTCGTGCTGGCGGTGGTGTTCCTGCTCGGTTTCTTCCTGGACTGGATCGAGATCAGCCTCATCATCCTGCCCCTGCTGGGCCCGGTCATCGCCGGTCTCGACCTGGCCGTGGACGGCTACGGCGTGGTCGACAACCCCTCGCTGGTCTGGTTCGCCCTGCTCGTGGCCGTCACCCTGCAGACCTCCTTCCTGACGCCGCCGGTGGGCTTCGCACTGTTTTACCTGAAGGGGGTCTGCCCACCTGACGTGAAGCTTCTGGACATCTATAAAGGGGTGGTGCCTTTCATCGTCCTCCAGCTGGTCGGCCTGGGCCTGGTGTTCGCCTTCCCGTCCATCGTCACCTGGCTGCCGGCGGTGGCCTACGCCCAATAGCCCCCGGAGAGTGAACCCGGAACCCCGTAGGAGCGCCTTTTCAGGCGCGAATCGACCCACCCGACACCCATCCGTTCGCGCCTGGAAAGGCGCTCCTACGATGCCAAGATGAACCATCAAGCCCTCAAATCGGATCTCGCCGCCTTCATCCCGGCCGAACGGCTGATTGATGACCCGCTGCGCACCCTGGCCTATGGCACCGATGCCTCGTTCTACCGACTCACGCCCAAGCTGGTGGTGCGGGTCGTCGACGAGACAGAGGTGATCCGACTGCTGGAGCGCGCCAACCACCATGGCACACCGGTCACCTTCCGCGCGGCGGGCACCAGCCTGTCCGGCCAGGCCATCACCGATTCGGTGCTGGCGGTGCTGGAGGGCAACGCCTGGCGGGACCACGAGATCGCCCCGGATGGCAGCAGTATCCGCCTGCAACCGGGCATTATCGGTGCCCAGGCCAATGCCTACCTGGCCCCGCTGAACCGCAAGATCGGCCCCGACCCAGCCTCCATCGCCACGGCGCGCATCGGCGGTATCGCCGCAAACAACGCCTCGGGCATGTGCTGCGGCACAGCCCAGAACAGCTACAACACCCTCAAGGCCCTACGCGTGGTGTTGGCCGATGGCGCGGTGCTGGATACCGCCGACGCCGCCTCGGTGGCCGCCTTCCGCCAGAACCATGCCGAGCTGCTCGCCGGAATCAAACAGTTGTCCGAACAACTGTTGAATGATTCCGACACCGCCGAGCGGGTACGCCATAAGTTCCGCATGAAGAACACCACCGGCTACGGCATCAACGCCCTGCTGGACTACGACGACCCGGTGGACATGCTCAGCCACCTGATGATCGGCTCCGAAGGCACTCTGGGGTTCATCTCGTCCATCACCTACCACACCGTCCCCGACCACCCGCACAAGGCCACGGCCCTGGTCCTGTTCGATGATCTGGAGGAGGCCTGCCGCACGGTCACGGCCCTCAAACCCACCCCGGTGGACGCCGTGGAACTCATGGACCGCCCCGCCCTGACCTCGGTGCAGGACCAGCCGGGCATGCCCGCGGGCCTGCGCGGGTTGGGGGCGGACGCCGCCGCCCTGCTCATCGATGTGCGCGGTGAGAGCGCCGAGGCCCTGGACATCAACATCGCCCTGGTCAGTGCGGTGATCGCGGAATTCCAGACCGTTGCCCCGGCAACATTCACCACCGACCCGGCGGAATACGCGCGCCTCTGGGGCATCCGCAAGGGCCTGTTCCCGGCGGTGGGCGCGGTGCGCCCGGTGGGCACCACCTGCGTCATCGAGGACGTAGCCTTCCCCATCGCCAACCTGGCCGAAGGCACCCGCAAACTCCAGAAGCTGCTGCACGGCCATGGCTACGACGAGGCCATCATCTTCGGCCACGCCCTGGAGGGGAATCTGCACTTCGTCTTCACGCCGGAGTTCTCGACCGATGAGGCGGTGCGGCGCTACGAGGGCTTCATGGCCGATGTCGCCGACCTGGTGGTGGGCGAGTACGGCGGTTCGCTGAAGGCCGAACACGGCACGGGCCGCAACATGGCGCCCTTCGTGGAACAGGAATGGGGCGGCCCCGCCTACGCCCTGATGCGCGCCATCAAGGCGCTGTTCGACCCCCGGGGCCTGCTCAATCCCGGCGTCATCATCAATGACGACCCGCACGCCCACCTGCACAACCTCAAACCCCTGCCGGCCGCCGACCCGCTGGTGGACCGCTGCATCGAATGCGGCTTCTGCGAGCCCATCTGCCCCTCACGCAACCTGACCCTGAGCCCGCGCCAGCGCATCGTGGCCCTGCGCGAACAGGCCCGGCTGGAAAGGCTCGGCGAGGACCAGGCCCTGGCCGAACTGCGCGCCGCCTATGAATATGCCGGCATGGACACCTGCGCCGCCGACGGTCTGTGCGCCACGCGCTGCCCGGTGGGCATCGATACCGGCGCCATGATCAAGGCCCTGCGCGCGCGCCAGGCCGGTGACACGGCAAAGGCCGTCGCGCGCTGGGCCGACGGCCACATGGCGGGCATCACCGCCAGCACCCGTCTGGCGCTCAAGACCACCCATCTGCTCCACCGCGTGGCCGGACCGAGGCCCCTAGAGGCCCTGACCCGGGGCATCCACAGCCTCTCCGGCGGCCGCGTCCCGACCTGGGACCGACACGACGCGCGGGGTGCATCCCGGCCCGAGCTGAGATCGGCCGCGTCAGAACGTCGCTGCGTCTACTTCACCGCCTGCGTGAGCCGTGCCCTGGGCACCTCCAGCAACGACAGGGAGGAGCGCGACCTGCCCGAGGTCATGATGAGCCTGCTGAACAAGGCAGGCTTCCAGGTCATAACCCCGGCCGATGTGGACCGCCAGTGCTGCGGCATGCCCTTCGCCAGCAAGGGCCTGAGCGAATCCGCCGACTCGGCGGCCCGACGCCTCGAAGCCGCCCTTTGGGAGGCCTCGGAACAAGGCACCCTGCCCATACTCTGCGACACCAGCCCCTGCACGGCGCGCATGCTGGAGACTTTCACCCGCCCCCTGCCCATCCAGGAACCGGTGGGTTTCATCCGCGAACACCTCCTGCCCCACCTGACCCGCACGCAAACCGTCGCCAGCATCGCCCTGCACGTCACCTGCTCCGCCCGCAAGATGGGCCTGGAGGCGGACTTCATGGCCCTGGCCCGGGCCTGCGCCGACCAGGTGTTCACGCCGGAGGAAACCGGCTGCTGCGGCTTCGCCGGTGATCGCGGTTACAGCGTGCCCGAACTCAACGCCAGCGCACTCAGCCGACTGAAGGAACAGATCCCGGCGGGCTGCACCGAGGGCGTCTCCAACAGCCGCACCTGCGAGATCGGCCTGTCACGCCACGGCGGCATCCCCTACCGCTCCATCGCCTACCTGGTGGACCGCTGTTTCGAGCAGTCGCCGGGCTAGGTGATCGGGTCAGGCGGGTGCGCGGGCACGGCCCCGCTACGTGTCTGGAGTACATATCTCGATCCGTCCCGCCCCC
>JBMYTL010000109.1:0-7948 GCA_049604295.1 Gammaproteobacteria bacterium | reverse complement strand
CTGAAAACCCCAGAATGTTCTTCGGCTCAGAACGTTGATGAAATATGCGGGCTAGGCGGGGCCGAAGGATACCCGATTCCCGCACTGGGTTGTCCTGTCCCCCATATTCCATCCATGGGAATGGCCCGCCGCCACCCCCACCCTGAGGGGTCAACCAATCGGAACCGTTTCGCGGTTACACTCCCCGGCCCTTCAAGACCAGCCCAGGATTCCGCTCCCATGCCCCTGATCCGTCCCTTTCGCGGGCTTCGTCCCGTGACCGGCCGTGCCGATGAAGTCGTTGCCCCGCCCTACGATGTGCTTTCCAGCGCCGAGGCGCGCGAACGCGCCGCCGGCCGACCCAACAGTTTTCTGCACATTTCCAAGCCCGAGATCGATCTGCCCCCCGAGACCGATCCCTTCGACCCGACCGTCTACGCCAAGGGCGCGGAGAACTTTCAGCGCATGATCGCCGATGGCGTGCTGCGCCAGGACGACGAAGCGCTGTACTACGTCTATCGCCTGACCATGGGCGAGCAGGTCCAGACCGGCCTGGTCGCCGTAGCCAACGTGGTCGAATACGACCGCAATCGCGTGCGTCGCCACGAGTTCACCCGCCCCGACAAAGAGGACGACCGTGTTCGCCAGATCGAGGCCCTGAACGCCCAGACCGGACCGGTGTTCTGTGTCTATCCCGACCACGATGAGGTGGACGCCCTGCTTGCAGCCGTCACCCAAGAACCCCATGAGGCGGACATCACCGCCGACGACGGCGTGCGCCACGAGTTCTGGTGCCTGCGTGATCGGGTGGTCATCGACCGCATTACCGCCCTGTTCGACGCCATGGATGCCATCTACATCGCCGACGGTCACCATCGTTCGGCCTCGGCGTCCCGCGTCGCGGCGTCGCGGCGGATAAACGGCAGCGTCGATGACGAAGCGGCGGCCGAGTACTTTCTGACGGTGATCTTCCCCCGTCACCAGATGGCGATCCTGGACTACAACCGCGTGGTCGCGGACCTCAACGGTCTGGACAGGGAGGCACTGCTGGCCCGCGCCGCCGAGAGCTTTGACGTGGCGTTGTCGGATATGCCGGTGAAGCCCGCGAAAAGTGGCGAATACGGTATGTATGTGGAGGGAACCTGGTATCGACTCACGATCCGCGAGGAACTGATTCCAAGCGACCCGGTGGGTCGCCTGGAAGTCTCCCTGCTGCATGACCGCCTGATTGAGCCGGTACTCGGCATCGCCAACCCGCGCACCGACAAACGCGTCGACTTCGTGGGCGGGATTCGCGGCCTGGGCGAATTGGAGAAGCGCGTGAACTCCGGCGACTGGGCCGTCGCTTTCTCCCTGTTCCCCACCAGCATGAGTGCGCTCATGGCCGTGGCCGACGCCGATGAGGTGATGCCGCCGAAGTCCACCTGGTTCGAGCCCAAACTGGCCGATGGACTGGTGTCACACGTCCTGGATTGATCAAGGAAAAGGGGGCGGTTGGAAGGAGTAAGTTGGAAGTCTGAAGCGGTCCTGTGTCGGTCGATGCGACGCTTGATCCGTTGTCGGGGCCTCCGGGTTGCGGATCATGCGCGGGCATGTGAACGCGTGCGCCCGACCTGTATCAATCGATGGTCGGCCCAGCCGACGCACGCTCCGTCAAGCTTCCAACTTTCAACTTCTACCCGGTCATCATCTCGCCGACAAAGTCGAAGTTGAGGTGCTCGGCCGGTTCCTGCAGGAAGTCTCCCTGGATGAAATCCACACCGGTCTTCCACAGGGCGGCGAGCATGTTGGCGTCCTCCACCTGGGTCGCGACGGTCTTGGTGCTGGACGTGCGCGCGGCATCACAAATGGCCTTGAGGCGGGCCTCGGCATTTTTGTCGGTACCGAGCGCCCGGATAATCCGACCGGACACCTTGATGTACTTGAAGGGGGTGTTGTTGAGCAGCTGCAATGTATTGCTGCCACCGTTGAAGTGATCTATGGCCAGTGTGCATCCCATGCGGCCAAGGCGATCAATCATGCCCCGGGTCTCACGTATGTGGGTGGCAACGTCCTCGGCATCCAGCTCGATCACCATGTTTCGGCCGTTCATGCCGAAGGCCTTGAGCCGCCCCGCGAGCCAGACGACGAATGAGCCATCGAGAATGGTCTCGGTGGTGACCTTGACGAAAAACTGCGTCTGGATGCCCCGCCTGACCCGGTGGGCCAGCACATGCAGCGCGTTCGCGATCACCCAGCGATCGATGGCCGTGCCCAGACCGTACTGGCGCGCCGCCGACAGGAACCGCGCCGGGTAGAGCAGTTCACCGTCTTCCGCGATCATGCGCAGCATGACCTCGTATTTCTCGGCGGCCTCACCGCGCAGGCTGCCGATGGGCTGATAGTGCAGTTGGAAGCTGTTGCGCTTGAGGGCGTCACGTATTTTCAGAGCCCACTGCCGCTCCTGGTTCTCGGCGTCGCGTTCCGCCTGTGGGTTGGCGAAGCGGATGGTATTTCCACCCTCGTCCCTTGCTGCGTCGCAGGCTCGCTCGACCAGCGTCATCAGGCGCGCGCCCCCCTCGTCGCCGTATTTCAGCAGGGTTACACCGGCACTGGCCGTGGTGGCAACCGACTGACCGTCCACATCCGAGATATGGCCCTCGATGTCCTTGCGGAGTTCGTCGGCGAACTGCACGGCGGCCTTTTCCGTGTTCAGGCGCAGGAGCAATGCGAAGGCATGATCGGAGAATCGTGCCGCCACGTAGTCCAGGTCGATGCGTTGACAGATCAGGCTGGCGAGGTCCTTGACCACCTTGTCGGCGCTGGTGATGCCCGTGGCCTCGCGAATCCGCTCGAAATTGTCCAGATCGAGGTGCACCAGGGCCCAGTGGGACGCTTGGGCCGAAAGCTTGCGATTGAGTTCCTCGAGGAAAGCCTGACGGTTGAGCAAGCCGGTAAGGGCATCGCGCTTTTTCAACTCACGAACCTTGGCCGCCAACTCGCGGGTGACCGTATGGTCGTGAATGGTGATCTGGATGCAGTCCTCGTCCTCGAACGTCGCGCTCGCGAACTCCATGGACACCTTGAAGGGCTTGCCATCGTCGCGCACCGCCTCGATCTCCACCTGCTTCGAAGCCGTGCCGTCATCCTGCTGGCCCTGCATGCGCAGCAGGGGCTTGAAACGCGACTGATCCTTGCTGGCCACCATGTCCATGATGGGCAACCCCTCCACGTCGTCGGGGTTCTGGAAGCCGAACATGCGCAGGTAGGCGGGATTGGCGTACATGTGCATGCCGTCGCGCACATAGGTGATGGCGTCGCGGGAGGTATCAAGCAGGACACGGGCCCGGTTCTCACTGCCGCGGTAGGCCCGTTGCCAATCCTCCGCCTCACGACGCCCCTTGAGGGCCGCCAACTCGCGCCGCACCACGAAGACGATGTGCTCGGGATGGCCCAGGCCCACCACGTCGTAAGCACCCGCCTTCATCGCGGCCGACACCTCATCCATACCGCTGCGATCCGCCATGCCGATCAAGGGCACACCGGGCAGTTGTTTCTTCAGCAGGTCGACCGCCTGATCGAGGGTGAAGTTGTCGAGCTCGGTGGCACAAAACACCAGGTCGAGATCACCGCGTTCAAGGGCTTCGGTGAAGTCTTCCGCGTCCACCACACGGTTCACACGCACGGCGTAGCCGCTGTCCCGCAGGATGCTGCCAAGCTTTTCCGCATCGTTCAGGGAATCGTGAACGACGAGTAGGCGGACGAGATTTTCGCTATCCACCCCGAGCGGGCTCCTCTGGCTGGTCTGAATCGTTATAGTGCGGCGGCGGAAATCCGACCCCGCGTCGGGCGATTGTTACATACCGGGCCTGCCTGTGCGTGCGCCGCACCACCCGAACCAGATCACCCTGGGGCGGCGGATACATGGGGCTTGCCGCCCCGATGGGTGAATGGCGCAACCCGTGGATCAGAGCAGATCGTCGAAGCCGGCCTTCTTGTACCAGCGACGCGCCTCATCGAGGTCCACGGGGACACCTTTACCCTCCTGGTACATCAGGCCGATGGTGGTCAGAGACCCCTGCATGCCCTGATCCGCGGCGGCGGTGAACCAGTGCAGTGCCTTGTCTCCATCCTGGTCCACACCATCACCTTCCATGTACATGAACCCCAGCCCGTGCTGAGCCAGGGCATGGCCCGACTCCGCGGACGCCTGCATGTAACGCACGGCGAGGTTCTTGTCCTCGACCATGCCCAGGCCGTTCTGGGCCATGATGGCCATGCGGTACATGGCCTCCACGTTGCCTTCGGAAGCGAGCGGCGAAAGCATGCGGATGGCGGTGGAGAAGTGCTTGGATTCGAAGGCGGCGATGCCGCTCTCCAGCTCCATGAGGGTATTGGTGTCGTCGGCGCTCATGCGGGGTCCGTCGGGTCGGGTTCGGAGAAGTGCGGCGCAGCATAGCCCGTCGGCGTCCAGGACCTCACCGCTTGGATTCAGGGTTTCAAGTGCGCGCCGCCCCGGCGCTGAACCATCAAACCCGAACGTCAATCTTGTTTGCAGACCTGATTGTAAATAACGTGCACCACTGTAAACTTCATTTCCACATCGTGTCGGCGGTACCGAGGTTTCCATGGATTCACGTCAGCAACTGATCAACCTGGAAGGGCGTCTGCAGCACATCCGCCGACTTTGGACGGTGGATAACTACGAAGCCCTGATCGACTTCTATGTCGAGGTACTGCCCAGCCTGCTCCGCGCCGAACGCTGCGGCATCTTTCTGGTGATCCCCGGTACGGGGAAGATCCGCGCCGAATACGGTACCGGCCTGGAGGGGCAGATCATCGAAGCCCCCAAGGAAGACTCACTGGTGGGGCGCGCGGTCAGCTCGGGCGAGAGCGTGATTGACAATGATCTGGCCAGCAAACCCGGCTATCACGAGGAAGCCGCGCGCGCGACGGGGTTCGTGACCCGCAGCCTCATCTGTGTCCCCATCCGCAGCGTCATGGACCACAAGACCGTGACCGGTGCCATCGAGGTACTCAACAAGCTGGATGGCACCTTCACCGAGCAGGACCGCCAACTGCTTGAGCGCATCGCGCATTTTCTCTCCATGGCCATGGAATCCATCGTCATCAACCGCGAGATGTTGCGCATCTCCGATGGCCTCAACAAACAGGTCAGCGAGCTGCGCAGTTCCCAGGTCAGCGACGTCAACATCATCGCGGAAAGCCCCTCCATGCGGGCGGTGCTTGAGCTGGCGGCCACGGTCAGCGCCACCCCCGTCAATGTCTTCATTCAGGGCGAGAACGGCACGGGTAAGGAACTGATCGCGCGCATGATCCATCGCATGAGCAAGCGCAAGGATCAGTCCTTTGTCGCGGTGAACTGCGCCTCCATCCCCGAGTCCCTGGTCGAGAGCGAGTTCTTCGGCTACGAGAAAGGCGCCTTCACCGGGGCAACGGGTAGCCGCAAGGGTCGCTTCGAGGAGGCCGAGGGAGGCATCCTGTTCCTGGACGAGATCGCGGAGATGCCGACGGTCATCCAACCCAAGTTCCTTCGCGCCCTGCAGGAGGGCGAGGGCCATCGTCTGGGCAGCAACAAGCTGTTCAAGTACGACGTGCGCATCATCAGTGCAACCAACAAGAACCTGCACGAGGAAGTGCGCGAGGGTCGTTTCCGCGAAGACCTGTTCTATCGCCTGTTCTCGGTGGAAATCCGTATCCCGCCCCTGCGCGAGCGGCGCGAGGACATCATTCCCATGGCACTCGCCTTCCAGGATGAAACCTGCCGACGTTTCGAGAAGACGGTCGCCGGTTTCTCACGCGAGGTCCTCGATGTCTTCGAGGCCTACAAATGGCCGGGTAACGTTCGCCAGCTTCGCCGCGAGGTGGAGCGGCTGGTGGCCCTCACCCCTGACGGGGCCGGCATCAGCAGCGATTTCCTCTCACCGGAGTTGCGCATGGGCTCCAGTGATGGCGGTGGCGCGCCGGGCTCGGGCACCCTTCCTGATCAGGTCCGTGATCTTGAGATCAAACTCATTCGCAATGCCCTGGCCGACACCCGGGGCAACAAGCTGCGCGCCTCACGCATTCTGGGCATCACCCGCCAGGGACTGGACAAGAAGCTCAAGCGCTACGACATCGACGTCGACACCATACTGACCCCCGCCCGTCGTTGACCCTGCCGCAGCTGCGCGGACACCGGCACGCGCACGAGTGCCGGGCAGCGTCAACGCCGGTGGCACTCGGGGCCACACCCGGAAATACCACGTAAACCCGGGTTACATCTGGCACAAGTGACTGTTTTTAAAAGGCCGCCCCCTGTTCGACTGGAAAAAATGTGGGCCGTTTAACGGTTTTTGGCGCTCCAGGATGTAAACGTCGGTAGCACTTTCCTTCCCGCATGTTGCCTCGCGCGACGGACCAAAAGCGGGTAACGCACGGAAACGTCCCCATCACCCCGGTCAAACCCGCCCCGGATAACGGAAAATCAATGACTTATAAATTTCCGGAACTTTTGGCACACGTTCTGCATCGTACTCAGTGCGCGCAGGGGAGCAGCGGCAACTGCTTCCAGGCAAACAAGCGCACCGGATGGAGGGCAGCCATCCTTACCCGCAAACAAATGAGTTTGTGAGTGACTCCCCAACAGTTTCCTGCCCTTTGGCCGATGTCTTCCGCTTCGACGGGAACATCGGCTTTTTTTTGCCTCGCGTATGGGCGCCTTGTTTTTTGACACAGCGCGCGGTGTACACGGTCGTTCAGTGAAAATCCCGCGACGACACCGTCAAACGCCCCAACAGTCGGCTGTGATCCTGCAACTGGTCCGCCACCACGTACAAAACCCCCGCCTCACGCTCTATACGCCCCAACACCCCCAGCAGGCGCGAACCCAACAGGGTCTTGCGCTGGCGCTGAACCAGCTTCTCCCACACCACCACGTTCACGAAACCGGTCTCGTCCTCCAGGGTGACGAACACCACGCCATTGGCCGAGGCCGGACGCTGCCGGTTGATGACCAGGCCACAGGCGCGCGCCAACTGGCCGTGACGACGCTGCCAGAGATGCTCCGCGCTCATGAAACGTTTGCCATCCAGCGCGGAGCGCAACAGGGCCACCGGATGTCGCCCCAGGGTCAGGCCCACGCTGGCGTAGTCGGCCACGATGTCCCCACCCTCGGTGGGCACGGGCAGCATGGGCGTGCCCACGGCGCGCTCGCGGTCAGCGGCACTGTCCTGCCACAGCTCGGCATCGGGCACCACGCCGGACACCTTCCAACGGGTCTGATGACGGTTGCCCGACAGACCGTTGAGTGCACCGGCGGCAGCCAGGGCCTCCAGGTCGCGGCGGTCCAGACGAGCACGTTGGGCGAGGTCATCGACACTCGCCAGTGGCGCATCCGAGCGCACCCGCCTGATGCGCCCGGCCACCTCCCGGGACAGCCCCTTGATAAGGCGTATCCCAAGCCGCAGGTGCGGAGTTCTGGGTTTCGAATCCTGAGTTCTGAGTTTTTGGGACGGCGCATCCCCGGCACCCGCCTCCAAGGCGCAATCCCAATCACTGACAGTCACGTCCACCGGCAACACCTCAACACCATGACGGCGGGCATCCCCCACCAGCTGTGCGGGGGCATAGAAGCCCATGGGCTGTGCATTGATCAGCGCGGCGCAGAAGGCCGCCGGGTGATAGCGCTTGAACCAGGAGGACACGTACACCAGCAGGGCGAAACTGGCGGCATGGGACTCGGGGAAACCGTACTCACCAAAGCCCAGAATCTGCTGGTAGATCTGGCGGGCGAAGGACTCCTCGTATCCGCGCCCGGCCATGCCATCGACCAGGCGCTGTTCAAAATGCTCCAACCCCCCGCGCTTGCGCCAGGCCGCCATGGCGCGACGCAGCTGGTCGGCCTCGCCAGGGCTGAAACCGGCCGCGACGATGGCCAGTTGCATGACCTGCTCCTGGAAGATCGGCACCCCCAGGGTGCGCTCCAGCA
>JBMYTL010000108.1:0-7951 GCA_049604295.1 Gammaproteobacteria bacterium | reverse complement strand
AATGGGCGAAATGGCAACCATCAACCAGGTACTTGATCAGGACACTGCTGTACTGGTAGTGGAAGAGATGGGTCATAAATATGAGCTGGTTAATGACAACGCCTTAGAAGACGAGTTGTTAGCAGGCTCCGGCAATGGTGATAAAACCACCCGTGCTCCGGTCGTAACCATCATGGGTCACGTTGACCACGGTAAAACCTCGTTGCTGGATTACATCCGCGCAACCCGCGTTGCTGCCGGTGAGGCCGGTGGCATCACGCAGCACGTTGGCGCGTACCACGTGGAAACCGATCACGGCATGATCGGCTTCCTGGATACGCCCGGACACGCCGCCTTTACCGCTATGCGTGCCCGTGGTGCCCAGGTGACGGACATCGTGATCCTGGTGGTCGCCGCCGATGACGGTGTCATGCCGCAGACCATCGAGGCAATCCAGCACTCGAAGGCCGCGGGTGTTCCCCTGGTGGTCGCCGTGAACAAGATCGACAAGGAAGAGGCAGACCCGGACCGGGTCAAGCAGGAGCTGTCGAACCACGAGATCATTCCCGAGGAGTGGGGTGGTGAGAACCAGTTCGTCAATGTCTCCGCCAAGACTGGCGAGGGCATCGACACGCTGCTTGAGGCGGTTCTGTTGCAGGCGGAGGTCCTGGAACTCAAGGCGCCCAAGACGGGGCCTGCGCGCGGTGTCGTTATCGAATCGGCGCTCGACAAGGGGCGTGGCCCCGTGGCGACCGTGTTGATTCAGCGCGGCACACTGCGCAAGGGCGATATTGCTCTTGCCGGGCGTGAGTTCGGGCGAGTGCGTGCGATGTTCGACGAGTCCGGAAAGCCGATCGAAGAGGTCGGCCCCTCCATGCCCGCGGTGATCCTCGGTCTCTCCGGAACGCCTGAAGCGGGCGAGGAGATGGTCGTGGTTGCCGATGAACGTAAGGCCCGCGAGGTCGCCAGTCATCGCCAGGGCAAATTCCGCGATGTTCAGCTCGCGCAAAAGAAGGCCGTCAAGCTTGAGTCGGCATTCGCCAACATGGGGGGCGAGGAAGCCCAGGCTCTGCCGGTTGTGCTCAAGGCCGACGTGCAGGGCTCCGTGGAGGCCATCAAGGAGGCCCTTGAAAAACTCAGTACCGACGAAGTTCGCGTCAACGTGGTCGCGTCTGGCGTGGGTGGTATCACCGAGTCCGACGTGAACCTTGCGCTCGCGTCGGAAGCTATCGTGATCGGTTTCAACGTCCGTGCTGACGGACCGGGCCGCAAAGCCCTTCAGGAAACCGGCGTGGACGTGCACTACTACAGCGTCATCTACGACGTCGTCGATCAGGTGAAGGCGGCCCTGTCCGGGCTGTTGAGCCCCGAGGTGCGCGAGGAAATCATCGGTCTGGCCCAGGTGCGCGACGTATTCCGCTCGGCCAAGCTCGGCGCGGTTGCCGGCTGCATGGTCATCGACGGCGTGGTCAAACGGCACAACCCCATCCGCGTGTTGCGAGACAACGTGGTTATCTATGAGGGTGAGTTGGAGTCCCTGCGTCGCTTCAAGGATGACGTCAACGAGGTCCGCAATGGCATGGAATGCGGTATCGGCGTGAAGAACTATAACGACGTCAAGGAAGGTGATCAGATCGAGGTCTTCGAGCGCGTCGAGGTGCAGCGCGAGCTCTGATCGCGCCAAGACCCAACGCCAGATTTAACTCATGCCCAACGAGTACTCCCGTGCCGATCGCCTCGGCGGTCAGCTACGCCGTGACCTCGCCGAACTGATCCGGGATGAGGTCCGGGACCCGCGCGTGGGAATGGTGAGCATCACCGAAATCCGCGTTTCCCGTGATCTGGCCCACGCCCGGGTATTCATCACCCGCATCGGTGATGCGGCGGAACGTGAACCCGCGGTTGCCGCCCTCAATCACGCGGCGGGATTCCTTCGTCGCGAACTGGGCCAACGGCTGCGTATCCGCGTGATTCCTCATTTGCGTTTCGAGTACGACGACGTGGTCGAAGGCGGAATGCATATGGAGAATCTCATCGCCAAGGCCGTCCAGTCCGACCGCGGCGATGACTGAGGCCTGAACGGCCACGGTCAGCTCCCTGCCTCATACCCCCACCCTCTCAAATCAACCCCTGAACCGGGCCCGCTCTCCATGGGACGACGCAATTACCGCAATGTGACCGGCGTGCTGCTGCTGGATAAGCCAACTGGAGTGACCTCCAACGGTGCCCTGCAGCAGGTCAAGCATCTGTTCCAGGCCAAGAAGGCCGGTCACACCGGCAGCCTGGATCCGCTGGCCACCGGTCTTCTCCCGATTTGTCTGGGAGAAGCGACCAAGATGTCCGCTTTCCTGCTGGAGGCGGACAAGCACTACCAGGTGCGCTGCCGACTTGGCCAGAAGACCGAAACCGGTGATGCCGAGGGTACGGTGACCAGTGAACGGCCGATTGATGAAGCCCGCCTTGAGGACCTTGAATCGGTCCTCGCGCGCCACCGGGGTGAAATTGACCAGATCCCGCCCATGTATTCCGCACTCAAGAAGGGTGGAGAGCGGCTCTACAAACTTGCCCGTGAGGGTAAGACCGTGGAGCGGGAGCCGCGCCGGGTCACCATCCATTCACTGACATTCCTCGGGCGTGAGGGGGCGTATCTGGATCTCGATGTCCGCTGCTCCAAGGGCACCTATGTACGGACCCTGGTGGAGGATATCGGTGAAGATCTGGGGTGCGGCGCGCATGTGGCGCAATTGCGTCGCCTCGGTGTTGGGCCCTTCGGTTCCGAGAACATGGTGACTCTCGATCAGCTTCAGGACCTTGTGGAGGATCAGGGGCGCTACGCGCTGGACGATCTGCTTCTGCCCCTCGACAGCGCCGTCAGCCATTGGCCCCAGATCGAACTGGACCGTGACTCGGCCTTCTACTTGCGTCAGGGACAGCCGGTGCTCGTGCCCAAGGCACCAACGCAGGGGTGGGTGCGAATGGCGGAGGACGGTCGTTTCTTCGGCGTGGGCGAGATACAGGACGACGGTCGGGTCGCACCGCGTCGTTTGTTCAAGCTTCCCCGTCCTAAGGCCGTATCGACGGAGCGGCCGACGGATGGTGAGAAAATACCCTAGACCCGGGTATACGGGACGGTATCGTGTTGTGATCCGGGCGCAATCACCTTGCGCGGATTTAATGACGACTCACCCACCGGCGCAGGGGCGTGATCATAGTTCCCAGTGAGTTGATATGTCCCGACAAACCGTCCCGAAACGCGCAACGCTTCTGACTCATGAGTACCCTCCTTTTCCCGGTGGCGAGGCTACCTATTGCGAGGGAATAGTCTCGGGACTGCGCGCACTCGGTTGGGAAGCGACGGTGATAGCACCCGATTACGGGAACGGCGACGAGGATAAGACGCTAGCGGGTGTGAATGTTCATCGGCTGTTCTGTCATCATCGGTTTTGCTTGGCGGGAATACTGGCGTTCGTGAGGCGGTTGTTGCCGCAAATGAAGGATAATTTTTTTATCGCGGGTGAGGTGCGGGCTGGATTCGTGCTTGCGATTCTGACGTTGTTTACCCCCTTGCGTTTCGCTGTGATGTTCCATGGCAGTGAACTTGCGAAGGCCCGCTCGCGGTTGTTGTATCGGATCGCCATCCGCTTTGTGATTGGCCGTGCGTTTCGGGTGTGCACGAATTCCCGCGCCACGGAGAGATTGCTGCAGGCGGTCAGTCGAGGTTTGGATACTCGCCACAAATCGGCCATCACCTTGTTGGGGCTCGATCCGTTTTGGCTCACACCGCCGACATCGGAGCAGCAACGTCACGATCTGCTTGAGGCCGCCGGGCTGACTGATGTTCAACCGGCCGATGCGGTTATTCTGACCGTTGGGCGGATTGAGCCGCGCAAGGGAACCCTGGACGCGCTGGCAACTGTTGCGGCTTCCCGGCCGTTGGTGAGGCGTCGAATCGTACATATCCTGGTGGGAAGAACCGTGGATCAGGCCTATGGTCAGGCTGTTGAGGCTGAGGCGGCTCGCATCGGGCCTGATGTTCGTGCTCTGGGTGTGGTCTCGCGGGAGCGACTGCGAGCGCTCTACCGAGTCGCTGACGCACTTGTGCTTCCCGGGCGATCGATAAAAGGGAAATTCGAAGGCTTTGGGTTGGTCTTCACGGAGGCTGCATCCCAGGGGTGCCCATCCCTGGCCAGCCGGATTGGTGGCGTTGAGGATGCCGTGGCCGAGGGGCGCTCAGGATTCCTTTTCGATGAACATGACCATGACGGGATGAGTCGACGTCTTGGGGCTTTGCTCACTCATTCAGAGAGCCGGCTACGGTTACGCGATAGCTGCATCGAACATGCCCAGTCGTTTCGATGGGACAGCTGCGCGAGGACGACTCTGGGAGCGGCCGGAACCACAACGGGCCCGTCCTGAGGTCCGCGCTCTTATCGCGTTGGGCTGACGCTCTTCGGCAACCGCGGACAACTTGTACCTGATTCCTTGCCTCAGGAGCCAAAACTCACCGCACGGGGCCAGAGGCTGGCGTCCACCGTTTCACGATAGGCATGCCAGGTTGCATGACCGATCAGCGGCAGGATGAACACAAAGCCCACCAGAAGGGTGGCGAATCCGATAAGGACAAATCCGACGATCAGGGAGCCCCAAACCAGCATGGTCTTCTTGTTGCGCAGCACGGCGTTGATGCTGGTGATTACCGCGGTGATGGCATCGGTGTCGCGGTCCATGAGCATAGGGAGTGAGAAGGCCGAAGCGGTGAACACGATCGCTGAGAAGAAAGCGCCTATGGCCGACCCGATTCCGAGGAACAGCATCAGGTCTTCCGTGTTGTAGTCCGCCTTCATTGGGAAAAAGATGTGCACGGCGGAAGCAGAGCGCGCCCAGAGCATGAAGACGATCAACAGGATGAAGGCAAAGACCAGGATGTCTTTTATGTTGCGTCGACTTTCGCGCACGCAGTAACCGAGGACGGGGTCCCGTCCCTCCTCCAGTTGGCAACTGAAGGAATACAGTCCCATGGACAAGACCGGGCCGATGAGCACGAAGCCCGTGGCCATTCCCAGGTAAAGCCCCATGGTTCCGAATTGCCAGGTTACGTAAGCCAGCATGACGCTGACCAGGGTGAGCACGAAACCGTAGGTCAGGGAAATGTTCGGGGCCTGCTTCATATCCTGAAGGCCCCGTCTCAACCAGCGCAGTGGGGCATCGGGCGGAACCCTGTTGACCTTGGCGGAAAAAGGAAGCGGTTTGGATTCTTCCGGTTCGGTCGGCTGGTCACTCATGCGGCGATCCAATAGTGAGTATCAAACCCGGGAGTGCAATCTAGCGGCCCGGACTCATTACATGCAATGCCTTTGCCGATTTTTCCTGTTATTTTTCAGTTAGTTAGATATTTATTAATTGCTACTTTGCGGATGTTCGCGAGGCTTTTGGTGTGCGCCGGACAAAAAAGGCCCCCGTCCGTAGATGGAGGCCTTGCGCAGGGGGGGATGGGGTGAAAGCGATGATCGGCCGGTCAGACGCAGTTCTTCTCGCAATCTTCGTGCTTGGGGTAGCGCTCCTTGACGCGCTCTATAACCACATCAAGCATTTCGAGCTCTGACGGGTCCCCCATGCGGGCCTTGTGCAGGGCATCAAGCTGATCGCCGATGCTCGGATAAGCCATGTGGCGTGCTTCGCGGTAGGCATTTTTCTCCGCGTCCGCCCGATGCTCGTCAATGGCCTGGGCCAGGTGATCGTCTTCAGGCTGTGGAACCTTATCCATCAGCCATTCTTTGATGTAGGGGCCCTCACCCTCGTCAGCCAGTTGGTAATCCACACCGTGTACGGCTTCCGGGTAGATGCGGCGTATGGCGCAGCACAGTTCCCGCGACGCGTGGGTGGGCAGGTGAGGCGCGTCGTGCATGCGGCGGATTTCCTTGTGCAACAGCTCCATGCGTTGCGCCGTCGCTTTGTCCTTCTGGCTCTGAAGGAAGATCATCACGCCCGCCGCCCCGAGGGCGCCGACAATGGCGGCGATGGTGAGCGAATCAATGGCCATGATGATCTTCCCGCTGTGACCCTTTGGGTCAGGTGGTCTTCGGTTCCGGCTTCGTGGTGTCTTCCAGTTTAGCGGTGTCCTCCTTCGAGTCCTTCTGCTTGCAGGCTTCCACGTCCGTAACACCGGCGCACTGGAACAGCCGTTCGCCCAGGCTCACGCAACCCAGGGGGATGACGATGAGCGTGAGCAGGGTGGACACCAACACGCCGAACAGCAGTGAGATGGCCATACCCTGGAAGGTGGGGTCGAACAGGATGACGTAGGAACCGAGAACCAGCGCCAGGGCGGTGATGAGGATGGGACGGGTTCTGAACTTGGCGGCGGTTATCACCGCCTCGCGCAGCTCCACGCCGCTCTGTACCTGGGCGATGGTGAAATCGATGAGCAGGATTGAGTTACGCACGATGATGCCGGCCAGGGCGATCCAGCCGATCATGGAGGTGGCGGTGAACTCCGCGCCCAGCAGCCAGTGGCCGGGCAGGATGCCCAGCATGGTCAACGGGATGGGGGCCATGATCACGGCGGGGATGGAGAAGTTGCCGAACTGCCAAACCACCAGCATGTAGATGGCCACCAGGGCGATGCCGAAAGCGATGCCCATGTCGCGGAAGGTCTCATAGGTGACCGTCCACTCGCCGGACCACTCGAAGCCGGAGACATCATCGTGCTTGGGGGCGGCGATCATGGTGCCGGACATGATCTGCCCGTCCGGGGTGGTCCAATCCTGGAGCCGCTGGTCGATGTCGTTCATGGCGTAGATGGGGGCGGGCAGGTCGCCGACGGCGTCGCCGACCACGAATTCAACCGGACGCAGATCCTTGTGGAAGATCATGGGGTCGCGGGTGTCCTTCACGAACTCGCCCAGTTCACCCAGCGGCACCATGCGACCGTCCTGGGTCATGATCGGCATATCGGCCATGAGGTCCAGGTCCGCACGCTTGTCCAGGGGCACCTGGAGCAGGATGTAGGTGGGCTCGTAGACCAACCGCTCCTTGATGTCGCCGACCTTGAACATGCCCATGGACATGGCCAGATGCTGGTTGATGGTCTCGACGCTGACACCCTGCAGCGCGGCCTTATCCAGGTCCACCACGAAGCGCCAGATCTCCTGGTCCTCGCGCATGAAGTTGTCCACGTCGTCGATCAGCGGTGATTCGTGGAACAGGGCGGTCATCTTCTCGGTGACGGCCTTGCGGGTGGCGGCGTCCGGGCCGTGAACCTCGGCGACCACGGTCTGCAACACGGGCGGACCCGGTGGCATTTCGACCACGGTGACCACCGCGCCAACGGAGGCTGCGATGGGCTTGAGCAGTTCACGGGCGGCCATGGCCAGGTCGTGACTGGTGCGCTCGCGGTCGCGCTTGTGCAGCAACTGCACCTGGATCTCGGCCTGCCAGGGGAACTGGCGCAGGTAGTAGTGGCGCACCAGGCCGTTGAAGTCGAAGGGGCGGGCGACTCCGGCATAGGTCTGCAGGGCAGTCACTTCCGGGAGCGTACGCAGGGCATCGACCATCTCGTTGGTGGTGCTGATGGTGTCCGGCAGGGCGGTGCCGTCGGGCATGTCGATGACCACGGCGAACTCGGCCTTGTTGTCGTAGGGCAGCATCTTCACGCGCACGGCGTAACCGGTGAAGTCGAGCAGCAGGGAGATGACCACGAAGAAGGACAGGACCAGTCCGATGAAAAAGCCCCAGCCCCAGGCCTTGCTGTCCAGCAGTTTGCCGATGACCTTGTGGTAGAAGTTGCCCAGCCAGGTGTCGATCTTGTGATCGCGTTTCTCCATTTTTTCCAGGGTCTTCATCGGCGGAATCATGCGCATGGCCAGCCAGGGGGCGAATACCACGGCGGCGATGAGCGAGAAGATCATGGCTACGGAGCCGAGGGCCGGGATAGGCTCCATGTAGGGGCCCATCATGCCGCTCACAAAGCCCA
>JBMYTL010000107.1:0-8040 GCA_049604295.1 Gammaproteobacteria bacterium | reverse complement strand
ATGGCGCGCCGTAACGGCATGGCCATGACCGGCCAGCAGCCGGGCATCGGTGGTGCCATGACCGGTGCTGACAAGGGCGTCTGCGCCTCGACCACGGGAACCCCCTACGTGGGTGCCGACCAGGCGGCTCAGGCCTGCCCCGCGCAGGCGGCGGAGCCGGGTTCTCCCGACTTTCCCCAGATGTTGAACGCCGCTGGCGCCACCCCCTGGGGAGACTTCAGCGTCGAGGCCCCCAACCACGCTTCCGACACCCTCGGCGCGGGCAGCCGGGTGACCGGTGCCGAAGCCGGGCAGAGCTCCATCACCGGTCCGTTCGGCATGGCCAGCGGCAAGGTGACCGGGACCGAGGAAGCCCGTTTCAGCGTGCCCGCTCCCCAGACCGCTCCCGAAACGGCACCTGAGATCGCCGGTCGAGTGAAGTCGCGCATTTCCGGTGAAGGTATGGATGCCGGTGCCCGCATCACCGGTGATGACTGGGACCGCGGAGACCGCGTGACCGGCACCGAAGGCTTGTCCGCGAAGGGGCGTAACCCCAGCCGTCGTGGCAGCGTGGGAACGGTGATGCCTGCCGCCGGGATGCGTCGTTCCGAGGATGTGCCCGAGCCCGTGAGCCCGGTGACCGGCAGCTCCGGCAACACCGCCTCCGGTTCCCTGATCACCTATTCCGGGGGTGCCCGCGGCTGAGCCCGGGACCGGTAACAGGTAGTCAGGATCATGTCCCCCATGCCACGCACCGGCCGTCAGAGCGCATCCCGATCGGGTGCGCCTCGACACGGCATCGGTGGTCTCCGGCCCACGGCACCCATGGCGCGTCCCGGCGCGCGCGGCGCCGATGTCGGAGCGGATGGCCCGTCGGCGTCGGTGTCCAGAGCGCGCATGCCGGGCGACCGTGCCCACGGCATGACGCCACGCGCATCCTCCGGGGACGAGAACGCGCGCCTGCACGACTACGAAAACGGCGTGAAGGCCCGCTTCGACGGCATCGTGCCGGTGCTGAAAGAGATCTCGGCCCTGCAGCATGAGCGGGACTTCGAGAGTCGCGCCCAGTCCATGGCGCGTGAGCGTCTTGGTTTCGAACTGCCCGAGGACATCCTGGCGGACGCCTGGGTAGACCAGTTGGACATGCGTCGCCTGTTCGCATGGAGCGTGTTCGCGACCTACCGCAACTACTGCGACGAGTTCCACGCCCACCAGCCCCTGGCGACCGGTGACGAGGCCCGTTTCGAGCAGTTCCTGCAGGATTGTGGCTTCCACACCCTGGATATGTCGCCCTGCGCCGATGGTCGCCTTGCTCACGTGATCCGTTACGTGTTGCGCCTGCCGCAATCGGTGGTGCGCCGTCGCTCCCATGCCGGGGCCATGTTCGACGTGGAGAACAGTCTGGCGAAATGGGTCGAAGTGGAGATGCGCCGTCACCGCGAGGGTGTACCGAACACCGCCGACGCGCCGACGCGCTACCTCAAGTCCGTGGTCTACCACTACAGCTCGGTGGACCCGGAACACCAGGGATGCGCCGCCCACGGTTCCGATACCGCCAAGGCCGCCGCGGCGGGCCTGTCCCGTCTTGAGGACTTCCGGACCGCCGTCGAAAACAGTTTCTGTTGTGGTGCCTCCATCGATCTGTTGCTGATCGGCCTGGATACGGATACCGATGCCATCCGTGTCCACCTGCCCGATGGCGAGGGTCGCATCGACCTGGCCCGTTTCACCGACGCCAACGACTTGGGTCCTCGGCCCACCGAGTCGAGCATCGAGGGCACATTGAAAGCCGCCAATCCGGGCAGTGCCGCGGGCATGGTGCGCTTCGCGGCGCATTTGCTTGCCAACAACCTGCATCAGGTTGAATACGTGCGTCGCTATCACGGTGAGAACTACGCCGATATCGGCCACGCTGAGCGCTTCATCGGTGCTGGCGTGGGTTTCGAGGAGGTGCAGCTGCGCAATCTCATGTATTTCGCCTACATGAACACCGTCGAGGAGGCCACGGCCGACCTGGACGTGGGCGTGAAGATCTTCACCGGACTCAATGTCAGCCACGGCCTGCCCATACCGGTGGTGATCCGCTACGACCACCACGGCTCCGTGCCCGGTGCCCGCGACCGGGCCGCCGCCCACTGCGACCGTGTGGCCGAGGCCATGCACGGCCGCTATGCCGAGCTCAGCGCCAAAGGCCTGTTGCACACCCTCCAGGTGACCCGCGACTGCGATGGCGATGGTCCCCTCGAATTGCTCGGTTGCTCGGTTCAGCCGGAAACGGCGGGAGCGCACTGATGAAGATCTGCCAGATCGAACGTCCTTTGGTCTCGACCAACCGTATCGCCGAGATGGAGCACAAGCTCCTGCAGGTGGTGCGTGATGGCAGCTCGCTGGCCGTCGCCGTGGACCCGGTGGGCTGCAAGCCCGGTGACTGGGTCATCTGCGTCGGCTCCTCCGCCGCGCGCGAGGCCGCGGGCAGCAAGGCATATCCCAGCGACCTGACCGTGGTCGGCATCATCGACTACTGGCCCCCGGAGTCCGATGGCGACTCCGATGGAGAGGCCGCCTGATGTTGATCCAGCAGGTCGACGACACCCTGGTGTGCACCACCCGTCATGAAGGCCTCGGCCACATGCACCTGCGCATCGTCAAGGATCTCAACGGCAAAAAGACCGTCGCCGTGGATCCGGTGGGTTGCCGTAAGGGCAACTGGGTGTTCACCGTGAGTGGCTCGGCGGCCCGATGGGGCGCCGGCTTCGAGATCCTCACTGATCTGACCATCTGCGGAATCATCGACCAATGGGAAGAGACCGCCGCGGATATCGAGGCCGAACGGTCAACGAATACCGGTGCGGGGGCCTGACGGCCACCGAACCCGACACACAACTCTCTGACACGATTCAACACCCCGCGTGGCGGGAACACAGGAGAAGCAAAGATGGCTACTGAAAACTACGGCATCGCCCTCGGGATGATCGAAACCCGTGGCCTGGTCCCGGCCATCGAGGCCGCTGACGCCATGACCAAGGCCGCCGAGGTTCGCCTCATCGGTCGCGAATTCGTCGGCGGTGGCTACGTCACCGTGCTGGTGCGTGGCGAGACCGGCGCCGTCAACGCCGCCGTGCGCGCCGGTGCCGATGCCTGTGAGCGCGTGGGTGACGGCCTTGTTGCCGCCCACATCATCGCCCGTCCCCACCGCGAGGTGGAGCCGGTTCTCGAGAGCAACTGAGTTCGTCCGGAGGTCGGCTCGCCATGGGCCGGTCTTTGGCATTCGCCCCTCCCCTGGGGCGCTCCTTCTGATTTCTGAAACACGACCCCTGTTCCTTAACGGAGAACGCAAAGATGGCTACTGAAAACTACGGCATCGCCCTCGGCATGATCGAGACCCGCGGTCTGGTCCCCGCAATCGAGGCGGCTGACGCCATGACCAAAGCCGCCGAGGTCCGCCTCATCGGCCGTGAATTCGTCGGTGGTGGCTACGTCACCGTCCTGGTGCGTGGCGAGACCGGCGCCGTCAACGCCGCCGTGCGCGCCGGCGCCGATGCCTGTGAGCGTGTGGGTGACGGCCTTGTTGCCGCGCACATCATCGCCCGTCCCCATCGTGAGGTTGAGCCGGTGCTGCCCGAAGGCAACGCCGACGCTGCCTGAACCGACCTCTAGATAGGAGTTTGCCCAATGGCTACTGAAAACTACGGCATTGCCCTCGGCATGATCGAGACCCGTGGTCTCGTTCCGGCCATCGAAGCCGCTGATGCCATGACCAAGGCCGCCGAGGTTCGCCTCATCGGTCGTGAGTTTGTCGGTGGTGGTTATGTCACCGTGCTGGTGCGTGGTGAGACCGGTGCCGTCAACGCCGCCGTTCGTGCCGGCGCTGACGCCTGCGAGCGTGTGGGTGACGGCCTGGTTGCCGCCCACATCATCGCCCGTCCGCACAAAGAGGTTGAGCCCGTGCTCGAGTCCTCCAACGGCAATCGCCCGGAGCGCAGCTGAGGCCCGGTTGATCCGGTCTGAAAGCTGAACCGAGCCGAGTCAGTCCATGGACAGCCATCTCCAGGCTTCGGCCGGTAATCCGGCCCAGCCCCTGACGGCGCGCACCGACCTGCGTGTGTTGGGGTATCTGGGCCGGGCTCTGAGCATGGAACTATCCGCCGTGCAGCTCTACGCGACCCAGGCACGCCTGGTGTCGACCTGGGGGCTGACGGAACCGGCGGAACGCTTGCGCAAGGAGGCCGATGAGGAGATGGGCCACGCGGACCGCATCATTGCCCGTATGCTCGGACATGGAGCGGCCCCGAACGCATCCAGCCTGCGCCCCGTGAAACTGGGCCGGGATCTGCGTGAATTGTTGCTGCATGACCAGTTGTTCGAGAACGAGCTGGTCCAGCTGTACAGCGATGCCGTTCAGCACTGTGCTCGCGCGGGATTGCATGACGACAAGATGTTCTTTCAGGGCCTGCTCGAAGAGGAGCAGCACCATGCCCGGGAACTGGGAGAATGGCTCAACGAGCTGGGGTGGGTAGAACCCAGCAACCCGCGTGGTCGATGGCGTTAGAATCGCTATCCCGGCGCAACGTGGTTTCAGACATCGACGCCCGTTGCCATCGAAACGAGCCCCCTTCGAGCCCGATCCCATGAGTGACAACTGGAACGAACGCGAAAGACCTTTACGCCTGGAAGGGCGTTTCGAATTTCCTGATTACGCGACCTTGCGTGACTTCCTCGACCGTGCCGCCAAGGTATCGGAAGAGATCGACCTGTTTCCCGACATGGGCTTTGGTCGTGACTACGTGAATATCACCATCCACGCCGATGGCGATGAGCTGACCGAACGGGAACGCGGTTTTGCCGAAGCCATGGATAGACTGGCCACCGACGAGGGCCAGGCCTGATCCAGCGCGGATCAGGACGCCCGAACCAGAGGGAAAACGGCCATGGCCATCATTGCCCTGGCGGGAAACAAGGGAGGCACGGGCAAGACCACCCTGTGCGTCAACCTTGCCACCGCACTGGCCATGCGCGACAGCGTGGCCCTGATCGACGCGGATCCGCAGCAGTCCAGCTTCCAGTGGGGAGGCATAGCCGGTGATATCGAAGGCCTGAGCGTGCTCAACGGGGCGCGGCGGCTTGCGACGGTCATTGACGAAGCCAAAGCCTCCCATGCCCATGTGATGATCGACTGCCCGCCCTCCGCGCGGGCCAGTCAGACGGCTGCCGCCCTGGCCGTGGCCGACGCGGTGTTGATTCCCGTGCAGCCCTCGCCTCTTGATCTGTGGGCCACCCTGGGGATTGAGGACCAGATCATGGGGGCACGCGAAGCCAATCCGGGGCTGCGTGCGCTGCTGGTGATCAACCAGATGGAGCCGCGCACCAAACTCTCGCAGGTCGTGCGCGCCGCCCTCGGCGAATTGGCCATCGACGCCGCGGAGACGACCATCCGGCGGCGGGTGATCTACCGAACAACCCTGATGGAAGGCCGCAGCCTGGCCGCCACCGGTAAGGCCGGCGAGCCTGCCCGGGCGGAGCTGCATCAATTGATCGATGAGGTGCTGACACCATGAGCAGTAGTGACAAGACGGCTGACAAATTGCTGAGTTCCGTGCGTAAGGCGCGCACCCAGTCCGGCACCGGAACCACGGCGGCCGGCAAGAAGAAGGCCTCGGTCAAAAAGGCCGCCCCGAAAGCAGCGACCACCAAGAAGGCCGCCCCGAAGAAGGCCGCACCAACAAAAGCGGCCCCCAAGAAGGCGGCCCCCAAGAAGGCTGCCCCGGCGAAGGCAGCACCCAAAGCGGCCGCCTCCAAACCCGTGAAGCCCGCGGTGAGTTTGTCGAAACCCGCTGACCCGTTTCAGGGGCCACGCCCCGGTCGACGGGTTTGGCCGGATTGAGGCGCAGGTTCCCAGAGATCGATGCAGGCACATGATGTAGGCCCTTGATTCAGGCGCCCGATGCAGGCGCAGCGTTCGGGCCGTCGCGACAATTACATAAGCTTTTGTCGATGAATTGATTCGCGCATCGCGCTCATGATCGCGAGACGCGCAGGGCATCAGGCGATGCCCGGTCATGCATTGCGCCGGAAGACACCACCAAAACATCAGGCGGAACATGCCCCCGAGCCCAGAGTCGAAGAACGCCCCCGCCGCGGCGATGCCGGATTACCTGATCCGCCACGCCAGCCTTCGCCAGCTACAGGTATTCGAGGCCATCGTCCGCCACGGCAGTTTCACGCGCGCGGCCGAAGAACTGTTCCTGACCCAGCCCACCGTATCCATGCAGATCAAAAAGCTGGCCGAGTCCATCGGGCTGCCGCTATTTGAACCCGTGGGTCGCAATGTCAAACCCACCGAAGCCGGCCTGGTGGTGTATGAGTCCTGTCGGCGGATCTTCGAGAACCTGGCCAACCTGGAGATGAAGATCGCGGACCTCAAGGGCGTGAAGCGTGGCCGATTGCGCCTGGGGGTGATTACCACCGCCAAGTATTTCGCTCCCGAGGTGCTGGGCCATTTCTGCAAGAAATACCCGGGCATCGACGTTGCCCTCAAGGTCTCCAACCGTGACCGGATCGTGGAGCGGATCAGTGCCAATGAGGACGACCTGTACGTCATGGGCGCGGCCCCCGCCCAGTCCGATCTCGAGTCCTTCGATTTTATTCCGAACCCGCTCTACGTCATGGCGCCCCGTGACCATCCCTTGGTGGGCGAGAAAAATATTCCCCTGTCACGCATTGCCGAGGAGGCGCTGATTCTGCGCGAGCCCGGTTCCGGCATTCGTGATGCAACGCTCAAGTTGTTCAACGGCGAGAATCTCCAGCCCAAGGTCCGTATGGAACTGGGAAGCAACGAGGCCATCAAGCACGCCATCGTCGGTGGGCTGGGCCTGTCCGTGTTGTCCCTGCACACCCTGACCCTGGAAGGCGTGAAGGGCCCGGTGGCGGTGCTGGACGTGCAGGGTTTTCCCATCGAGCGGAAGTGGTACCTCGTGTACCCGCGCAACAAAGAGCTTTCCCCGGTCGCCCAGACCTTCCTGGAATTCGCCCTCGAGATTCAACCCAAATTACGGGCGCGGGTGGATGCGCTGCGCGCGGGTGAATCCGCCTACTGAGGTGGCCGCCTCCGGGAACCGTCACGGTTCACGGCCACCCTTCGGTCCGGGGTGCGCTCCTCGCGCATCACGCTCAGGCGAAACGTGATTGCGCTTGCTGGTGAACCCGGTCGCGGGTCTTCTGCGCCATGCGCAGAGTCGAACGATTGTTGTTGAAGCGGGCTACCTGGTCTAGCGGTACCCAGAGGATCTGGTGGGATTCGTCATTCCCCGGGATCTCCAGATGGTCGTCGATTTCCAGCAGGAAACGCAGGTCGTAATGCCTGTGGCGCGGCGCTTCGGGCAGAGCGGGGATGGTGTGTATGTCTACATCGAACAGCTCGGACGAGACCAACTTGATGTGCTCGGCGGCGATGCCGGTCTCCTCGCAGGTTTCCTTCAGTGCCACGCGCAGCACATCGTGATCGCCGTCGGCGTGACCGCCGGGCTGGAACCACTGGTTGTGCTTGCGATGGTGCAGCAGCAACGCCGCATCATGGCTCGGATTGACCACCCATGCCGAGCCGGTGACATGGCCGTGTAACAACGAGCGGTGGAAACAGTCCTCGTGCGCGAGAATGAACGAACGGGCCTGGGCGACATAGGCCGCCTCGTCCATGAAACGGGTGCGATGTCGCGCCAGCAGTTGGAGCAGGTCCCGACGGTGCATCGTCAGGTGCTCGAGGGGTTCTCTACGGCGGCCAGGGCGGCGGCGGCGGCCTCGTCCACGTCACCCTCCCTGCCCGCGAGTATCAGCCGCCCAAAGGCGCCCACGGCGCGCACATCGATGAGGTTGATGTTGGCGGCCTTCTCGGCCTGGTTCGCGGCGTAGACCACATAACCCGCGGGTTCGGTCTCGAGGATGAACATGCTTTGACCGGGCAGGATCATGTTGCCCTTACGGTCCTGGCGGTTGATGAGCACCGTATGGTCGGGCGTCATGCCACGTATGACTTCGTGCCAGGCAACCCGGGGCCGTTCCCGGTCG
>JBMYTL010000106.1:0-8141 GCA_049604295.1 Gammaproteobacteria bacterium | reverse complement strand
CCGCGACCTGGAGCGCATCCTCCCCGACCGGCAACTGGCCGGGGAGTCCCTGGCCAACCTGCTGCGCCCACTGCTCAGTGACAAGGACTACGCCATGACGTTGGACTACCTGCGTCTGCTGTTCCAGCCCCGGCTCAAGGAGAAGATGCTGCTCAATGTGAACCCCCTGGAAGAGGTCGAGGTGAACATCACCGACGGCTCCGCTGGAGGTGCCCAAAACCGCGTCCTGAGCTTTGCCTTCAACCGCGTCTATGACGGCAAATCCATCCTGCACGTGCTGGTCTCCGTCACCGACGTTACCGACAAGGTCATGCTCGCCCGCGAGCTGGAAGCCTCGCGGGAACGGGCCCGCGAGCAGATGGAACTGCTGTTCGGCATCGTGCACGTGGAGCCCGCGCGCGTAAGCGCATTCCTGGCGGAGACCCGGACCCGCGTGGGCAACGTGAACGAACTGCTGAAGACAGCGGAGATTGGCGGCTCGGGCAACCTGCATGGCCTGGTGGACGGCATCTTCCGTCAGATCCATGCGGTCAAGGGCGACGCGGCCATGCTCGGCCTGGCCCTGTTCGAGAACGCGGCGCATCGCTTCGAGGACGAACTCAACCGCCTGCGCGAACAGTCCGACATCAAGGGCCAGGACTTCGTACCCCTCGCCCTCGGCCTGGACGAGATGCGCCGTTATCTGGTGGAGACCGGCGAACTGGTGGACAAGATCGCCGGATTCGGCGAGCTGAGCACGGAAAAGGCCCCCGACCTGATCGACTCCCTGCAAGGTCTGATCACGGACATCGCGGACAAGGTCGACCGTCGGGTCGAACTGAGCGCCCACGATTTCGACCCCCGTCTGATCCCCGCCACGGCGACCCAGCAGATCAAGGACATCCTGATCCAGCTGATCCGCAACGCCGTCAGCCACGGTATCGAGCACCCCGATGAACGGCGTGGCCGCAACAAGCCCGAGACCGGACAGGTCAGGCTCAGCGCGCGTAAGGCCGACGGCAAGGTCGAAATCAGCGTCCGCGATGACGGTGCGGGCATCCAGATCGGCCGGATCCGCCGTAAGGCCCTGGAGCGGGGCCTGCGCAGCCCCGACGAGCTCGAGGCCATGAACAACCGGCAAGTGGTCTCACTGATCTTCGAGCCCGGCTTCTCCACCGCCGACGAGGTCAACGAGGTCGCCGGCCGGGGCGTGGGCATGGACATCGTGCGTGACGAGATCGCCCGTATGGGTGGGCGCATACGCCTGGCCTATGCACCCGACAGTTTCACCGAGTTCACCCTCATCGTGCCCGAGGACGCGGGCGCGACCACCCCTGCCTGACCCCATCCGACCGGAAGGAGCATAAAGCCATGCAACTGATGATCGTCGACGACTCAACCGTGGTACGGAACAAGATCGAGCGGGCCGTCTCAGGCAAAGGCATCCAGGTCATCGGCCAGGCCTGCAACGGCCGCGAGGCGGTGGACCGCTACACCAAGACGCCCACCGAACTGGTCACCCTGGACATCACCATGCCCGAGATGGATGGCCTCCAGTGCCTGTCCCACCTCATCCGCATCAACCCCGATGTCCGCGTGCTGGTGATCAGCGCCCTGGCCGACAAGGCGACGGGTATCGAGGCCCTCACCAAGGGGGCCTCGGGTTTTCTGTGCAAGCCCTTCAGCGATTCCGAGCTGACCGAGGCCCTCCACGAACTGGCGGGAGACTGAGCCCATGAGCCAAATCGAAGACCAGTTTCAGCTGTTTATCGACAGCGTGCAGAACTACTTCAGCCAGGTGGCGGGGGATCATCCGGAATTCTCACCGCCCTACATCCTGGACGGAGATCTTCCACTGCTGGAGTTCACCGGGATCATCACGGTCACCGGCAACCACACCGGCCAGATCCACTTCACCGCCGAGATGGGTCTGCTCAGCGCGCTACTCGACAAGCTCGGCGAGAAGCGCCGCGATGAAGCCACCCTGACCGATGTCATCGGCGAGGTGGCCAACACCATATCCGGCAACTTCCGGCGCGAGTTCGGCCAGCATTTCGTGATCTCCACACCGCGCGTGCAATGGGGCCAGGGACACATCATCGGCCCACGTGCCGATGCCACCACCTACATCGTCCCCCTGCGCTGGGGCGGCCGCGACGCCATGCTCGCCGTGGACTTCCAGCGCCCCAATCGATGAGTGACGCGCCATGGAAATATCGGAGAACGACCTCGAAATCTTCATCACCTCGGCGGAGCGGTTCTTCACCGTCACCACGGGCGACCCGGTCAGCTGCGGTGAAGCACGCATCCACTTTTCCCTGCCCCCGTTACTCGACTACACGGGCTGGATCGTTGTCAGCGGGATCGCCCGCGGGGTGGTGTGCATCACCGCCAGCCGCGACACCCTGGGCGGGATGCTCGGGTCCCTGGGCGAACATCCCGAGGACGACGAACTCATGGCCGACCTCGTCGGGGAACTCGCGGGCACCCTGGCAATGAATGCGCGCGAGCACTTCGGCGAACACCTGAACGTATCCACACCCCAGGTATTCAGCACCGGCAACCGCCCCGAACCCCCCGGCAACGTCGCCTTCGCCATCCCCCTGGCATGGCGGGGTCACGAATTGACCCTCATGATCGCCATCGAACTCACGGAGTGACTGATCCATGACCACCCCCATTGTTGAGATTCTGGAAGTGGCGCCCGAAGACCTACCGAACGCCATCGCCGCATCCGGAGGCACGCTGGATGTCGCCGCCGCCCGACCCGCCCATGACGAAGCCACGGTGAAAACGGATACGGTTTTCCGCCTGAACCCGGACGTCCGTGAACAACTCGGTCGAATCCGTTTGCCCGTGCACTGCTGGCGCCTGCTCCAACAGATCAACGGCCGCCGCGACGTGGCCGCGGTCGCCGCACAACTGAACGCGACACCCAGCCAGTTGCACGCCGATTTCCAGCGCCTGCTTTGCCAGGGACTGATCATCGAGTCCGATGCCATGAGCCTGGAGCAGTTCCGCAAGTTGCCCCGCCCCGACCAGCCGACCCCGGCAGCGGGGGCGGGCAACTCCACGGCGGAGGAGACCGTACCGGGCGCCAAGACGGAACCATCGGACGACACCGCACCCGACAACCCTGCCCCCGCTGCCGCCGAAGTCAGCAAGTCCCCGGCCGATCAGGTCGATTCCCTTGTCGGCCATCCGCGTCTGCTGGCCTGTCTCATGGATCAGGTGCGTAGATCCCGTGGTGGCGGCCGACGCGGCGAACTGGCCGTGTACCTCATGTTCACCCGCGTCCCCGCCGAGCTGTTCCGCAATGCCGGACTGCGCAGCTACCTGTACGTCGATGAGGACACCCGTATCGAGGACCCACGGCTCACGGCGCGCCTCATGCGCGAGGCGGAACTGATCGTCGGCCGTGCGCTGGCACCGGCCATCACCACCTGCCTGGCACATGCCCATTGAGCTCCGTTCCACCGGAAATCACCCGGCGGAATTCATGCGATTCACAACGAGGAATGCCCCATGACACCGACGCAAAACCGACTCATCAAGGACAGCTGGCTCAAAGTCCTGCCCATCGCTGACCAGGCCGCCGCCCTCTTCTACGGCCGACTTTTCGAACTGGACCCGAATGTCAAACCGCTGTTCGCCAACTCCAACATGAAGGCCCAGGGCGCCAAGCTCATGAAGAGCATCAACCTGGTCGTCGAAAGCCTCGACCATCTGGAGGAAATCGTTCCGACCGTGCAACAGATGGGGGTCCGCCATGCGGGCTACGGGGTCAGCCAAGCGGACTACGACACCGAGGGTGCCGCCCTGCTGTGGACCCTGGAGCAGGGCCTGGGCGATGCGTTCACCGACGAGACCCGAAATGCCTGGGCCGAGGCCTACGGCGTACTGGCCGACACCATGAAATCCGCGGCAGCGGAGAAGGCCCTCTGACCCGATTGGAACCGGTCCGCGGACCTCCCTCGGACGATCATTCCAGATAGGCGCTCAGCAACGTCGCGATCCGCGTCATGCGCACCGGCTTGCTGACGTAGTCATCGAAGCCCGCCTCCCTGATCTTGGTGACATCTTCGGACATGGCGTTGGCCGTGAGTGCAATCACCGGTATGTCGCGCGTTGATGGTGAGGCCCGCAGAGCCGCGAATACCTCGTAGCCATCCATTCCCGGCAGGTTGATGTCCAACAACACGAGGTCGGGCTGTCTATCGCGGATCAACGCAAGCCCCGTGTCGCCGCTCATGGCGATGGACAGCCCGTAGCGATCGAAGGTCTTGAAGAACTCCTGCATCAGGTAGGTGCTGGCCGGGTCATCCTCGACGTAGACGACCCGCTTTTCAGCCCCTCGGGCCGGGTTCAACTTCGGTTGTTTGACCACGGGTGCCGTTTTCTCCACCTTGCCCTGGGTCGCCCGCTCAAGTTCCACCCAGAAGGTGCTGCCGATGCCCGGGGTACTGTCCACGCCGATACGCCCACCCATGGATTCGACCAGCTGTCTGGCGATGGTCAGTCCGATACCGGTGCCCGATATTCCACCGTACTTGGCCTCAAAGCGCTCGAAGGGCTTGAAGATGCCCTCAAGCCTGTCCGCCCTGATCCCCGGCCCGGTATCGGTGATCGCGATACGCACGCTCCGCTCGGCATGGGCTTCGACGGCCAGGCGGATCGCGCCCTTCTCGCTGTTGTACTTGACCGCGTTGCTCAACAGGTTGAGAAGGACCTGCTTCAAGCGCGTGGTATCAGCCAGCACGTCGCACGCGATGTCCGGCTCGAAATCCAGCGTGATACCCGCCTTGCCCGCCATCGGCTCGATCAGCGACCTGCACTCCGCCACCAGGCGACCGAGTCCCACCGGCCTGACCGCGAGCGCGGAATCGCCACTCTCGATGCGCGCCAGGTCCAGGACTTCATCGACCAGGGTCAGCAGGTGCGTGCCCGCCTCGCTGATATGCCGGACATGGGCCTTGAGCAGGGGCAGGTCCGCCTCTTCCTGCAGTTCGATCAGCTCGGAGAAACCGATGATGGCATTGAGGGGCGTGCGCAATTCGTGGCTCATACTGGCCATGAACTCCGACTTCGCCCTGCTCGCCTTTTCCGATTCGTTGCGCGCCCGGATGAGCTCGGCCTCGGCCTCTTTCTGCTCGGTGATATCGGTGTGCGCCCCGACCAGCCGGACGGCATTGCCCTGATCGTCACGCAGCAACATGGCCTGGGAGCGGATCAGCACCCAGCGACCGTTCTTGTGGCGCATGCGGAATTCGGTGGAGAAGCCGTCCCTGAGCCCCTCCATGCACTCCTGTATCAAGGCCAGGGTCTTGACCCGGTCATCCGGGTCGACCCGTTCCTCCCAGCTTGAAAGCACGTTCGGCACTTCGTGGTCGGCATACCCGAGCATCTGTTTCCAGCGTGGCGAGAAGTAGACCGAGTTGCCCGCCAGATTCCAGTCCCAGAGCCCGTCGTTGGTGGCCTGGATCGCGAGTGAAAAACGTTCCTCACTCAACTCCAACTGCCTGCGCGAGGCCAGCATATTGTCGAGCATGCGGTCGAAAGCCCGTGCCACATGGGCCACCTCATCGCTGCCCGCAAGCTGGGCGCGCACATCCGTCCGGCCCTGCTCAACCTGGTCGGCGCAATCGCGAATCACCTTCAGCCTGCGCGTCATTCGGGCCGCCATGAGCCATGCCATCAGCACACCCACCACGATGGCGAGGACGGTGTAGGCGAAGCCGTGCTCGGTCACCTCGGCCAATCGCTGCTCGGTCACATCACGCCCCAACCCGATGCGCACCCAACCGATCTTGTACCCGGCCAACATCACCGGACTGACCGCATCGACCAACTGGGCGGTCTTCGCCATCAGACGATCGGCGGGCTGGTCCGGCAGATCAGCCAGATATTTGCCCACGAGCGCGGTATCGCTGTGGGCGACCACCTGGCCCTCGTCATCGACGATCATGGCGAACGCCAGTTCCGGGTAGCGCTCCTGGGCACGGATGATCTCCTGCAGGCCGCTGAAATCACCGGCCGCCAACCAACCCGCTGATGACGTGGCGATGCCGTGCGCCAGTGCCTGGGCCTGCTCGACCTGTCTTTGCAGGAGCATTTCCCGTTGGGTGTGGGACAGATCCCAGACGAACCACAGCATGAGCACCGCATGCACCAGCGCAACGCTGGTCACCAACTGGCGCCGCACGGTGCCAAGCAACTGATGACGCAGGGTATTCAGAGCATTCCTGATCACGGCTGCTCCACGGGGCGGATGTCGCGCTCGAAACGGTCGATGAAATCCCGCACCGGGGTGTAATCCGCGTCCGTCGCCGGATGGAAGCGCGCCGTGCCCATGGCCGCGAGAACAGCCCGACCCTGCTCCGTCTCGTGCAAACCGTGCAACACGGCACTGACCTTCTGGACAAGCGCCTCGGGAATATCGTCACGCGCCATAACCGAGTTGTTCACCAGCGGCGGCGTTTCCCAGATCACCTTGAGTTTGGCCGCATCATCCGGGCGATCACGCTGGAACAGGCGCCATGGCGGGGGCCAGGTTGCCCCCGCCATCGAATCCCCCAGCAGCACGTTCATGATCGACGACTCCTGCGAACCCACGTAACGGTTCTCGATGGCCGCGCGCGTGTCGACCCCATGATCGTGCAGAAAACGCTGGGGCATGATCGCGGCGGCCAAGGCCGTGTGCGACGGGTAGCTGACGGTCTTGCCGACCAGGTCCGCGGGCTCGCGGATCCCACTGTCCTTGCGCACGATGAATATCCCCTTGAAATCCCGGGCATCGCCCGCCATGGCGATCACCGAGTAACCGACCTTCATCGCTTCCAGTGTCTGCCAGGGATTGGGCAGGATGAACGCGGGTTCCCTGTCGCGGAACTTCGCCTCGTAGGCCTGGTAGTCGCGCGAAGCCTCGACCTTGAAGCGCACCGTATCGATGCGCTCATTGAGCAGCACGATCAACGGCTGATACGCCTCCACCAGCTTGCGCGGGTTGTGCAGGGGGTGGACAGCGAAGCGATACAACGGGCGCGTGTCAGCGCCACTGTCCTGGTAGACCGGCCCAACCGGTGTCGATGGCGCCGGATCACACCCGGCGGCAAAAGCCAGGGCAAGGAGTGCCACGAAGCAACGCATGCGGCGAAGCACAGTTTCCGCTCTCTCTCTCATCGGATATTTATCGTGTAAGCGCACCGCGCCGGAACGCAATGCAAGCGTGTTCGCCCATCCTAACGGCAGGAGCACAACCCTGACATCGACTTTGTCCCCGGGTTTGAGCCCCGAACCACCGCCTGAACTTGATACCTTTCAGCAGTAAACACCGCGAGGGCCCGGACCATGTACTTCATCCTCTTCTATGACTACGTCGACAACATGCTCGAACGGCGCCAGCCCTATCGGGCCGAACACCTGGCCCTGGCCCGGGACTATGCCGAGCGGAGCGAGCTGGTCATGGCCGGGGCCTACGCCGACCCGGTGGACGGCGCCGCCCTGGTATTCAGGGTGGATGAACAGGCCGATGTCGAGGCCTTCACCGAACGCGACCCCTATGTGCGCAACGGCCTCGTGACCGGCTGGCGGATCCGGGAGTGGACCGTGGTCCTCGGTGGCGACCAGGGCGCCGACTGACAGCGCGGACATGCCCCGGGAAATACACACCCTGGGCCCCGTCATCGCCCAACGCGTGGATGAGGACGGCCCGGTCCGGGTCCATGAACTGGAGGGCCATCGCTACCTGACCTTCGGCAACCGGGTGGAACAGAGCTGCATCGAAATCGCCCGCCCCCACCGTCTGGCGCACGCCTACACCCAGGCCATGATGCTCAGCCTCCCGCTGCGCCCCGACCCCGCCCATGCCCTGGTGCTGGGCCTCGGCGGTGGCAGCCTGGTGCGCGCCCTGCACCACCTGGACCCGGGCCTGGCCATCACCGCGGTGGAACGACGCCCGGCGGTCATCGCGCTGGCGGGCGAATGCCTCGGTCTCGAAACAGGCCCCCACCTGAGCATCCACCAGGCCGAGGCGGAAACCTTCATCGCCGAGTCCGGCGACCACTACGACCTGGTGATGGTGGACCTGTTCCTGGCCGACGGCGCCCACCCCGCCCAGGGCGAGCGGGACTTCCTGGAGAACTGCCGCGCACGACTCAGCCCCG
>JBMYTL010000105.1:0-8347 GCA_049604295.1 Gammaproteobacteria bacterium | reverse complement strand
GGGTCGGTCCAGACCGCATGCAGGCGCTCGCGGATGGCCTCGTCGGCGAGGTCCTTGAGGCGGATGCGCCAGGCCCGGGGGTCGGGGAAGGGGATGTACTGGCCGCCGCTGCGGCTGAACTCGCTGTACAGCTCGATGAGCCCGCCGTTGACGTCCAACAACACGATGAAGGGCGGGCGGCCCTCGTCGGCGGGCAGGGCATGGACATAACCGCGCGCCTGGTTAAGGGCGCGCTCCATCTTGGTGTCCCAGCCGCGGGTGGCCTCGGCGGCGGCGATGGATTTTGCCTCCAGGACGAACGCCCCCCGTTTGTAACAGTCGATGCGCCCCGGGGTGCTGTCGCCGTTCCGGTGTTTGAACTGGACCGAACGCTCGAAGGTGTAGGCGTTGAGGTTGGTGTCCGCCTGGCTGGGCAGGGGGTGCTCCACGCCCAGCAGTTCGCACAGCTCCTTGACGAAGCTTTGGGCGTTGGCCAGTTCCGTGCCGTCCGCCGATTGCCAGCGGGAGATGAAAGAGTGCGCGTCCATGGGCGGGCAATGGTGGGGTAAGGACGGGGTGGGGGCAACGTCGGTGGCGCGCGCGTGTCACGCCCCGGGTGGCGCCACGGCCCGCATCGGTGGGGTGAGGCCGATACCTGGGCAAAGCAGAATTTGACGGGTGAACGGCCCGTTGATTCCGCGTTTTTCTGAGAATTTCGCTAAGGGATAACAGCCGCACACTCCGTGTAGTTGGGCCGCGCGGGTCGGCTTGCATATTCGCCAAAGTCGGGCGCGGGCGACCCATGCCGATCGTCCGGCGCCATCAGAAAAATATCACCACCGTCATGCCTGAGGTGGTGCCACCGGAGGAGCGCGTACATGCGTACGACCTTGATTGTCGCGATCACCGCATCGCTGGCGATGGGAAGCGTCATCGCCGCCACTGACTACTCGGGCAAGGCGCCCGAGGAGATCCTCGACGGATTGACTGAACAGAGCGGGTCGGCCTATCTCAGCCAAAGCCCGCAGAACCGACAGATGATGCCGGACAACCCCGCGTACTGGGTCGCGGAAGAGGGCGAGGACCTGTTCAACACACCCCGTGGCCCGGCCAATGTGTCACTGGAGGGTTGCGATTTCGGCAAGGGGCCGGGCGTGCTTGAGGGCGCCTATGTGGAGTTGCCGCGATTTTTCGAGGACACCGGCAAGGTGATGGACCTCGAGACCCGGCTGGTGCACTGCATGACGACCCTGCAGGGCTTCGATGCCAATGACCCGGCCGTGAAGAAACGCCACGGCTCCGGTTCCGACATGATGAAACTGCAGACCTACATCGCCATGCAGTCGAACGGCATGCCGTGGAACCCGCCCATGGATCACCCCCTGGAGCGTGCCATGCGGGACGCCGGTGAAGTCATGTTCTACCGCCGTTCCGGGACGATGGACTTCAGCTGCCAGACCTGTCACGGGGTGACGGGGCAGCGCATCCGCGCGTCGGTGCTGCCCAACATCAATGAGCCCCACGAGTGGACCAAGGCGATCTCATGGCCCGCGGAACGGGCAGGGCATCAGAACGTGCGCAGTTCCCAGCACCGCTTGAGGGGGTGCCTGTGGCAGATGCGTCTGCCACGGATCGTCGCGGGCTCGGATGCGTCCATCGCCCTGCTCTCGTACTGGACGGACGCGGCACGGGGCCAGCCGGCCATCCTGCCCGACCTGAAACGCTGAGCCGAAGGAGACAGAACCATGAAACTTCTCAAAACACTGTTTGCCGTCGTCTCCATTGCCGGGTTCGCCGCGCTCCCGGTTGCCAGCCTGGCGGGCGAGCACGGCGCCAAGAATGCGGTGGATTACACCGCGATGACCCCCGAGGCCCTGGCCGAGCATCTGATCTTCGAAGCCGGTGGCTTCAAGCTCGACCAGCCCGTGCAGGAAGGGGGCGTGACCCGTTCGCGCCTGGTCCAGGACGAAATCCAGAAACTGTGCACGCCCCTGCGTGGTCAGCGGCCCGACCCGGCCACCGCCGCAAAGGTGATGGAACTGGCCAAGGCCTCGATCAAGTACCCGGAGGGTGGAATCAAGCTCGGCGATTGGAAGATCGGTCGCGAGCTGGCGTGGTCCGGTTTCGGCTTCCGGGTCGGGCACCGCAATGATGACCATGCAACGGCGGAAAACGGCCCCGGGGGCAACTGCTACAACTGCCACCAGATGGCCACCGACCGCACCGGTGGAACCCTGGGCCCGCCGCTGACCAACTTCGGTAAGTTCCGCGGCCAGAGCGAGGCCATGCTCAAGTACGCCTACGACGTGATCTACAACCCCAACTCGGTGTTCGCCTGCACGAACATGCCACGGATCGGCGCCAATGGCGTGCTGACCCCCGAGCAGATCAGTCACGTGATGGCGTATATCTTCGACCCCGAGTCGCCCGTGAATAAATAGGGCCCCGAATGCGGGCTACGGCGGGCTACGGCGGGCCACGGCGGGAGACTGCCGGAGACGCCGGGGATGGATGCTTATCGATGATCGGCATTCGTCCCCGGCGTCTTTATTCTGGGCCGCCGTCTTGCATTGCCGGTGTGAAGGCTCTCTTCGTGCTCGGACCGCTCGGCTCCGCCATGGCCCTGTCGCCACCGGTGGGTTGTCTTACAGCGCCCAGCGCGGCTTATCCTCATGTGCGACCCGAAAAAGCAAGGTCCTTGGGAGGTCGGCGGACCCCGCGCGCGATGGGGATATCGCCGGGATCAATGGTAATAAAGCGGGGGCAATAAAGCGGCGCATGAGGTCTCTCGGCCTCAATGATCTCGGTAAGATGGGCGGGATTGTGCAGTTGGCAGTCGCGGCGTTTGGCGCAAACGTGGCGCTGAGCGCGTCCGAAATCCAAGTTTGCCGTCGGTTCTCGCGGGCCTACATCCAGGGTGCACCTTGGTTCTTCCCCTCGCGGTCAATGTGGAATCGAACGCCATCCCATCCCTGGGGTGGGTCAGATACCGGTCAGGCGCGGATACGGGCGCGGGATGTGGTTCAATCCGCGCTTTGCGGGGCCAGTCGTGGTTCCGATGTTTCCACGCATGAGTATGCGTAGGTTGGACGGAATTTGGATGGAGGTTGAAAAGTGAGACCCGTTGAAGCCGAGCGTGTTGGCGCCTTGCTCGAAGAACGATCCGCCGCCGAGTTGTCGCCGTGTCTGAACCTGGGCTCTTCAACAGCCTCGTTCCGTGCCACTGAACAGCCACACATTGATGCGTTCATCTTTGAGCCACTGGCCGCGCGCGGAGTTGAGGTGATCCACGCGGATATCAAAATGGCCGCCGGGGTGGACATTGCGGGCGATATCTACACGACCGAAGTAATGGCCGAGATACAGGCCCGGTCGCCTCGCTGCGTCATGTGCTGCAACATGTTTGAGCATGTAGAGGACAGAGAGGGTTTGGCGGGGCGCCTCGACGCGATGCTACCCGGGGGCGGATTGCTGTTGATTACCGTCCCTTTCAGTTACCCCATTCATTACGATCCTATCGACACCGGCTTCCGTCCCTCGCCCGAAGAAGTAGCCGCCCTGTTTCCAAGTTTCAAAGTCGTGGAGTCCGATGTGGTCAGCGACGAGACGTACGGTCGTGAGTTGGTTCGGACCCTTGGGCTGCTTGGGGCCGCGACCAAGGTGCTGAAGAGCGTCGCCAAGTTCTTCATGTTTTGGAGAGGGAAACGATTCTGGGTACAGCATTTCCATCGCTACCTTTGGCTGTTCCGACCGTACAAGGTCAGTTGCGTGCTGCTGCGCAAAGCGGGTGGATAGCTTCGCGGTGGGAGGAGCGTATGAACTGGGACGCGGATCCTCCCGGCTGGGCTTGGTCGGTTCGCGCTTACCTCAATCAGCGCCCGGGCATAAATTCCGCCGCGGGACGGATGTCTGGTCCATAATCGCGGGCTAGCCCGCAGCTCAGCGATCTCCGATGACCTATTGTCTTGCCATCAATGTTCATGAAGGACTGATCTTCTGCTCGGACTCGCGTACCAACGCGGGTGTCGATCAGGTCAGTACTTACAGCAAGATGTTCACCTACAGCGTGCCGGGCGAACGTCAGGTGGTGATCTGTTCCGCCGGCAACCTGGCCACCACCCAGGCGGTCATCAAAACGGTCGAGCGCCATATCGAGGACGCCGCCGAAGAGAATCTGCTGACCCTGCCGCGCATGGAGCGCATCGCCGATTACGTGGGCGAGATCAGCGTCGCCCGCCAGGCCGAGCACTCGGGCAGCGGTGGCATCTTCGAGGCCAGTTTCCTGGTCGGCGGGCAGGTGGCGGGCGGCAAGCCTGAGATCTACCTGGTCTACCCCCAGGGCAACCACATCACCGCGACCCAGGACACCCCCTACCTCCAGATCGGCGAGGTCAAGTACGGCAAGCCCATTCTCGACCGTTCCATCAGCTGCGAGACGCCGCTCGAGACGGCAACTGTGTGTGCGCTGTTGTCCATGGATTCCACGGTGCGCAGTAACGTGACCGTGGGGCCGCCCATCGAGTTGCTGGCCCTGCAGCGCGACAGTCTCATGGAGGGACGGCGTTTCCGTTACGACGCCGATAATGCGGACATACGCAAGTTGCACAATCTCTGGGAGGAAAAGCTCCAGGAGGCGGTGGCCAGCGTGCCCTTCCGGGGTTGGGCCTTCGATTGGAGCGGGGTGGTCCAGGCGCCGCCCGCCGATGCGCAGGTGCGCACGGGTACCCCCCCGGGCCCGCCGCCGGTTGATCTGAATATTAGCAATGCCCAGGTCATGAATCCGCCGCCGCCTCCTCCGGGAGAGAGCCCGTTCAACGGTCCCCAGGGAGGCGGTAACCCGGGCAATGGAAATCAGGGCAATGGAAATCAGGGTGGTGGGGTCCAGGGCGGCGGAAGCATTCCTCCCGGGCCCCCGGTGAATGGCCCGGTCGGCAACGTGGGAGGTCCCGCCCAGGTCGGGGCGCCCGAGCAGGGCCAGGGCCAGGGCCAGAATCAGAACCCGCTGCCGAACCAGAACCAGGTGCAGAACCCCGGCAACGGCCAGCAGGATCAGACCGTGATCAACCCCATCCGCAACCCGCTCTGACCCGGCGCGCCCGGGAGGGGCGCGTTTCAGCGCATTCCCGAGCCCTTCTCCCCGAACACGTCGTTGCGCACCCAGGGCCGACAGCGCAGGTATTGGTCCGGGTAGGCAACCAGACCACCGGTATCAGGGGCCAGTTGCTCGGCCGCGTGCCAGGCCCAGCGCGGGTCGTAGAGCAGGCCACGGGCCATGGCGATCAGATCGGCCTGGCCGGCCTGCAGTATGTCCTCTGCTTGTTGTGGTTCGGTGATCATGCCCACGCTCATGGTGGTGATGCCCGTCTCCTGCTTGATGCGCTCGGCGAAGGGCACCTGGTAGCCCGGGCCGATGGGCACCTGGGCCTGGGGCGCGAGGCCGGAGGACGACACGTCGATCCAGTCGCAGCCCCGTGCCGCGAGGGCCTTGCATAAGGTGACCGTCTGCTCGATATCCCAGCCGCCGTCCATCCAGTCGGTGGCGGACAGGCGGATGCCCAGGGGTTTGTCATCGGGCCACTCGCCCCGCACGGCATCGAATACCTCGAGTGTGAGGCGCATGCGGTTCTCCAGGCTGCCGCCGTAGTCGTCCTCGCGCCGGTTGCTCAGGGGCGAAAGGAACTGGTGCAGCAGGTAGCCGTGGGCCCCGTGCAGTTCAATGGCGTCGTAGCCGATGCGTTCGGCGCGGCGGGTGGAATCGGCGAATTTCTCCACGATGGCCTGTATCTCACCGCGGCTCAGCGCGCGCGGCGTGGGCAGCCCTTCCATGATCGGAACGGCCGAAGGGGCGACGGCGCGCCAGCCGCCCCCGGATTCCGGGATGGGTTGGCGACCGGCCCAGGGGGGTGTGGTGGAACCCTTGCGGCCCGCGTGGGCCAGTTGCACGGCCATGGGGGTGGGGGAGTGTCCCTTGCAGAAATCCACCACCCGCTTCAGCGCGGTCTCGGTTGCGTCGTCCCAGAGGCCCATGCAGCCGGGGGTGATGCGCCCGATGGGTTCGACATTGGTCATCTCCATGATCAGCAGGCCGGTACCTGATACCGCCAGGTTACCCACATGCATGAGGTGCCAGTCCTGGGCTCGGCCATCCACCGCGGCGTACTGGCACATGGGCGAGACCACGATGCGATTGGGCAGGGTCAGGCCGCGCAGTTGCAGGGGCTCGAACAGCAGGGGGCGGGTTTCAGTCATGGCGGGCTCCGGTGTCTGGAACGATCAATCGGGTGGTATCTGTTGGTGCGCAATGCCGCTTGGACGGTAGCTTGTGTAAAGGCCCGGCCCAGCCCGGGAGATGCCTGCGCGCCCGAGTCGTGTGCCCGGGGCGTGTGCTGTGTGGGGGGGGCGGGGAATCCCCCGAGAACATCAGGGTAGCGCGGGTTCGCATAATCCGTAATTATGGATTACACATTACGTATCACACCCTCCCGCCAACCCCACCAACGCCCCGGAAATACACCCCCCTCCCGTGCCGATGTTCGAATCCCTCGCCCGCCGCCCCCTGTACCTGGATGTCGCTGACCGAGTGCGTGAGCTGATCTACCGCCGTCAGCTCAACCCGGGCGATTGGATCGACGAACCGGCCCTGTGCGAACAACTGGCTATCAGCCGTACGCCCCTGCGTGAGGCGCTCAAGGTTCTGCACGGCGAGCAACTGGTGGAACTGGTGCCGCGTAAGGGTTGCAGGGTCAATGAGTTGGACGACGAAGGGCTGCTGGAGCTGTTCCCGGTGATGGCCAGCCTCGAGGGGCTGTGCGCCAACCTGGCGACCCAGAAGCTCACGCCCAAGGATCTCAAGCGCCTTGAAGGCATCCATGAGCGGCTGGAGGCGACCGCGGCGGGTGGCAAGGTTGACGATTACTACGAGGCGAACCGCGAGTTTCACCGCGCCATTCAGGAGCTGGCGGACAACCGCTGGTTGAACCGCATCGCCGGAGAGCTGCGCAACGTCCTGTTGCTGGCGCGCCACCGGCAATTGACCCACCCGGGACGCCTGCAGGCGTCCCTCGAAGAGCACCGCGCCATCATGCAGGCCCTGCGTGATGGTGAGGCCGAGCAGGCCGGTAAGGCCATGCACCTGCACCTGTGCAAGCAGGAGAAGGTATTGCGGAAACAGGCCCGCGAGTCGGAAGGAATGACCGACGAGAACACCGCGGCCTGATCGGGTGCGAAGACACCCACAGCGAACCAAAGCCAACGACACGAAGCGGGCGAAACAGCCCCACAGAGGAGAAACCCATGAACCTGAAACGACTGGCCCTGGCCACCCTGACCGCCACCGCCATCGGCGCATCCGCCCTGGCATCCGCCGCCGATGTGAATCTCAAGGCATCCCACCAGTGGCCCGGCGGCAAAGGCGACATCCGCGACGAGATGGTGCAGATGATTGCCCGCCACATGGCCGCCAACAACACCGGCGTGGACATCAAGGTCTACCCCGGTAAGTCCCTGTTCAAGCCCAAGGAGCAGTGGGGCGCCATGACCAAGGGCAAGCTGGACATCACCGCTTTCCCCCTGGCCTACGCCGGCGGTCGCCATCCCGAATTCAACCTCACCCTCATGCCCGGCCTGGTGAAGAACCACGATCACGCCGTGCGCCTCAATGCCTCTCCTTTCATGCAGAAGATCAAGAAGATCATGGATGACGCGGGTGTCATGGTGCTGGCCGACACCTGGTTGGCCGGTGGCTTCGTCTCCAAGGGCGAGTGCATCCTGGAGCCCAAGGACGTCAAGGGTATGAAGTTCCGCGCCGCCGGTAAGGCCTTCAACCAGATGCTGGCCGCCGCCGGCGCCACCATCACCTCCATGCCGTCCTCCGAGATCTACTCCGGCCTGCAGACCGGCGTGCTCGATGGCGCCAACACCTCGGCCTCGTCCCTGGTGTCCTACCGCATCTACGAGCAGGTCGCCTGCCTGACCGCCCCGGGTGCCAATGCCCTGTGGGTCATGTATGAGCCCATCCTCATGGCCAAGAAGAGCTTCGAGAAGCTCAGCCCCGCTCAGCAGCTGGAGCTGATGAAGGCCGCCGGCAAGGCCGAGCAGTACGCCACCCAGGCGTCCAAGGAGGCCGACGGCAAGCTGGTCGCCGCCTACGAGAAGGCCGGTGTGAAGGTGGTTGAGATGAGCGCCGAGCAGGCCGCCATGTGGCGCAAGATCGCCGATGAGTCCAGCTACAAGGCCTTTGCCGATTCCGTCAAAGGCGGTCGTGAGCTGCTGGACATGGCGCTGTCGGTGGAGTGAGTCCTTCGCCCTGACGGCCCCGCTCACCCGGGGGCCGTCGCAAACACCGTGGGAGCGGCGTCCCGCCGCGAAG
>JBMYTL010000104.1:0-8353 GCA_049604295.1 Gammaproteobacteria bacterium | reverse complement strand
ACGACCTGACTCTAGGAAGCAGGTAGTAACCTGTCAATCATGGTTCACACACCCGAGTTACCCGAAGCACCGATGTCCCCCATGCCCGCAGACACCTATCTCATCTACCTGCTCGCCATCATCGGCCTGTCGCTCTCGCCCGGCCCCAACGGGCTGTTGGCGCTCACCCATGGCGTGCTCTACGGTCACCGCAAGGCGGTGCACACCATCAGCGGTGGCGTGGTCGGCTTCGTGCTGCTGGTGGCGCTGGCCATGCTCGGAATCGGGGCCATCCTGGAGACCTCGGCCGGGCTGCTTTACTGGCTGCGCTGGGCCGGTGGTCTGTATCTGATCTGGCTGGGGATCCAGGTCTGGCGTTCGCCACCCATGGCCCTGGACGGTCAGGGCGACGCCCCGGTTTCCGGTGGCTGGAACCGCTTCCAACAGGGCTTTCTGTCGGCGCTCTCAAACCCGAAGGTGATTCTGTTCTTCGGCGCCTTCTTCCCGCAGTTCATCGATCCGGCGCGTGACCTGTTGCCGCAGTTCCTGATCATGGCCGGCACCTTCGCGGTGGTGGAGTTCACGGTGGAATACCTGCTGGCCCGCTCATCGCACCTGTTCCGACCCTGGCTGCAACGTAACGGCAAGGCCTTCAACCGGGGTTGCGGCGGGCTGTTCATGGCCATAGGCGCCAGCCTCCCGTTGGCACGCTGACCGGCCCTCGCGGAAACAGGGCCGGTCGTGTGCGGATACGCGCTCAATCCAATCGCAGGCTGTGTTCCGGGCCCTGTGGTTCAGTGGTGTATCGCAGGGTCCAATAGCTGTAATCGGGTGCCGGTTTCATATCAAAGCGTCCGTGGACCCGCAGACGATGAACGGTCTCCACGTCGGCCCCCCTCATACGTGTTACCAGGTACAGGGTCGCACCCTCGGGCAGGTCGGGGGCGACAGTCGGCGCGGCGGCGTAGACGTGATAGCCGGTGCCATTGGGCAGCGCGAACATTCCGCCCGGCGGTATGCCCGGGTACGTGAGTACCGGTTCACTGCGGTACTCGACCTGCTCACCCGAGGCTGTGGTGTAGTGCCCACTAACGCGCACAACGCCGTTGTCGTGGCTGATCCAATAGGCGCAACACGGCAGGTCCACCGCCTGCACGCGCTCACCCTCCAGGGCCGGGTCATAGGCCACGCGATGGGCCGGGCGCATCGGCTTGTGAACGGTAACCGGATCGGTGTGTCGGTCCTGGAAACGACCGTTGAAACTGAGCGAAACCGATAGGTCATGCCGCCCCACCGAGCTGAAGGTGTGGCGCAGTTCCGGACCCGTACCGATACGCAGGTCGTCGAGACGCCATTCCAGCGTCCCACGCAGACCCAGGGGTTCGATCACGGCACGCAGCACGACCGGCTCTCCCGCAACGTAGTCCCTGGGAATATCCGCGGGTATATGGACGGTGGCCTCACGCTCCAGGGCCCGGTGACGCTCCGCCGCCAAGCGCCGCTCCTCCCGTTCCCGCTCCCGCTGGACGCGCAGGGCCTGCTGTTGCGGGTTGTCCGCGTACACCTCGCGCCCGGGGCGTGGCCCCTCATGGATGCCCGGTCCCCGCCCATCGTCCGCGGCAACGGCAGGCGGATGATCGGTCCGACGGGCCTGGGTTACCCGCCAGCGCGCCATGTCAGCGTTCAAACGCTGTTCCCTGTCCGCCTGGGCCTTGTGTCGCGAACGCAGGGTTTCAAGCTCCGCCAGCACCGCCCGGCGCTGATCGCGCAGGCGCTGCATCGCGGCATCACTCTGCTCGTGGATCTTGAGGGTCAGGTGGCGAATGACATTCAACTTGCGCGTGGTGCGTTCGATTCCCCTGTCATGGTCCCCGCCGAACCGGTGTTCGGGTCCGCCCCACCAGGGCGCGCTGTAGGGGAGCGGCGGCTGCGCGCGATCAAAGCGTTCGGCATCCGCTGCCATCACCCGCCCCAGGGCCTCATACATGCGGCGCAAGCGGGCATTGTGCGCGGCCGCCTGCTTGCCCAGTCCGAGCAGGGCGACCCGGTCCTCGGAAAGGGTCCAGATACGCGGTTCGACCAGCTTGTTGAGGGCGATCTCCGCGGCCAGGCTCGCCAACTCCTCGAAGATGCCGGAGGTAGGTGCAACCACACGGTTGTACACATCCATGCTGCCCTTGAGATAGACCTTGAGGATGTTGCCCTGGAAGTTGTCCTCGGCCCTCTGGTGCAGGCGGAAGACCTCGTCCCGTGCGATCTCGAGTTGCCGGTGCACCTGCTTCTGCTTATCCGCCAGAGCTTGCAGCCTATCGATCTGGCTCTGGAGCGTGGCGGCCGACGCTGACGCGGCCCCATCGGCCCGGGCGACGTGAAGCGGTGCAACCAGCATCAGGAGCAGAAACACCCCGAGATACAGCCCCAGGCACGGGCTCACCCCCAGGCGCGGGGGCAATGGAAGACGGATTCCCATGGCTCAGCCTCCTTCCACGCAAAACGGCGGAAACGGTGCGTACCGGCATCCACCACCCTATTGCGTACGCCATGGCCACTGAATGGGCTCGATCAAAAAGGAAGGCACTCGCTCCCGCCGTCCGCGCGGGGTTGCCCGCACGTCCGCCGGAGCGGGGTCACCCGAATGCCGCCCAGATGTCGTATCGGGGCCATGTCTGGCCTTGACCCGGGACCTATCCGGGTAATACGGCGCCCCTCAATCCACCGTGCCTTCGTAGCGCGCCGCTTCCAGAAGGCGCTTGAACAAGGCGCCCTTGTCGTCGGTCTCCTGATATTCGGCGGCCTCATCGGAATCGGCCACGATGCCTCCCCCCGCCCAATACACCATCGCCCCGTTGGCGTAGGTCAGGGTGCGGATGGCGATGTTGCTGTCCATCGCGCCGTCATAGCCCAGGTAAGCGATGGAGCCGCAGTAGATCCCGCGTCGGCTGGGTTCCAGCTCCTCGATGATCTCCATGGCGCGCACCTTCGGAGCACCGGTGATCGAACCACCCGGAAAACACCCTCGTAACAGGCTGGCTGCATCCTGTCCTTGCGCCAGTTCCCCGGTCACGGTGCTGACCAGGTGGTGAACCGAGGCATAGCTCTCCAGGGCATACAGCCCCGGTACCGCGATGCTGCCGGGGCGGCAGCTTCGCCCCAGGTCATTGCGCAGCAGATCGACGATCATCAGGTTCTCGGCCCGGTCCTTGGCACTGGCTGCCAGTTCCCCGGCCAAATCCCGGTCCTCGGTCGCATCATCCGCGCGCGGACGTGTGCCCTTGATGGGCCGGGTGGTCACCCGTTGTTCGCGCAACTCCAGAAACTGTTCAGGTGAGGCGCTGAGCACCTGGGCGAAGGGCAGGTTCAGATAGGCGCCGTAGGGCGCGGGGTTGATGGCACGTAAGCCCTGGTAGGCACGCCAACCACTGCCCTCAGCCGGGGCCTGGAAGCGGCGGGCATAGTTGACCTGGTAACAATCGCCCTCTCGGATGTAGTCCTGGATGGCGGTGAAGGCGTCCGCGTAGTCCTGCCGCCCGGTCTCGCTGTCGATGTCGCCGGTCACCCGGAACGGCTCCGTATCGCCCAGGTCGTCCCCCTCGCGAAAGCGCTGCGCCAGCCAACGCAGGCGCTCGGCCGTATCGTTGTGTCGTCCGTGGCTGGCGAGGGTGCAACGCCGCTCCCGGTGATCGACAACCAGGGCCCAGTCGTAGAGCCCCACGGCCATTTCCGGAAGCCTGTCCACATCCCGGGCCCATCGGGGCAGGTCCTCGATCCGGCGGCCGAGGTCATAGGCGAGATACCCGAGGGCGCCACCGGCGAAGGGAATCCCCTCAATCGGCTCCACCGGCTCACCGAGCGCCTCGCGCAGCAGCTCGAAAGGGTCGCCATGATCCCGCCGGATGCCATCGACACCGCGGATATCCGTGGTGTCCCCGCGCGTGATCAGGGTGCGGTGCGGGTCGGCGGTGATGATGTCGTAGCGGGCGTGGGCGTGGTCCTCCAGGGCCTGGGCATTGCTGTCCAGAAACACCGCCCAGGGCAGGTCGGCGACACGGGCGAAAAGCGCCGCGCCGTCCGGTGTGTAGGGCAGCTCGATCAGGTGTTTCTGGGTGTCGGTCATCAGTCGTCGTGGCGCACCCGGCCGCGCCCCGCCTTGATCCGGCCGCGATGGACCTTGGAATCGGTGCGGCGCCGCTGGGCGGATTTGCTGGGTTTGGTGGCGATACGCGCCTTACGTGGCCGCGCGGCCCGCTCGATCAGTTCCAGCAGGCGGGCGATGGCCTGCTCACGGTTGCGGATCTGGCTGCGTTCATTTTCGGCCCGGATCAGGATCACGCCCTGGGCATTGATACGACCATCGCCGGACATGAGCAAAGCGTGCTTGACCCGCTGGGGCAGATCCGAGCCCGCGATATCGAAGCGCAACTGCACGGCACTGGAGGTGGTGTTCACATGCTGTCCGCCCGGGCCCGAGGCGCGCACGGCACTGAAGGTCAGGGCGTCCTCGTCGATGCTGATGCCGTGTCCGGCGGGAAGTCGCCTGCTCATGGTCCGGGGTGAGGAATGGGGGGAGAGGGAAGGTCGCTGGAGGCTGGGACCCTATCACGAGGGACGAGCGTTCAGCCCCGCCGTTTACCCCGGCCATTCTCCCCGGTCGCGACGCCACCGACCCGTGCCCGGCGCAGCACCGATGGACTGTTTTTCTCATCCACGCTGAAGCGGACCCGGCCATACAGCACGCAGCCCTTCATACCCGGATCACAGCGTTTTCCCGGTACGTGCTGGCATTCGCCCGCGGCGTCGTGGGGACAGCCCCAGCCCATGGTGTCGTTCTCCTCTCCCGGATTGGCGAGAATGCTCAGAGCTTGCCTGCGCGCCCGCCATGGCGGTTTGATTCCGCTCAGGGTAGGGCCCGCTTCATTGCGTATCCGCGCGTCCAACGGCAGGCTTCCGTCCTTCCATGCAGTTCGACACCTACACCGATTGGGCGGACCTGCCCGCGGGCGCATCCGAACTCTTCGCGCGCCAGGAGGCGGAAAGCCTGTTCCTGACCCGCCCGTGGTTCGAGAACCTCACGGCCCATGCCCTGGCGGACGGCGAGAGCCCGCTGCTGGCCTGCGTACACGAAGCCGGACGTGTCCTTGCCCTGCTCCCCCTGATCGATCACGGCGGCGCCTACGCCACGGCCCTGAGCACATCCATCAGCACCCGCTACTCGGTCCTGCTCGGCGAAAACGCCGGACCCGGGGTTCTTGAACGGCTCGCCCTGGGCCTTCGCTCACTGCCCCTGGCGTCCTACCGCCTGGAACCCATCCTGCCTGAGGACGATGCACTGATAGCCCTGGGCGCCGCGCTACGCGCCCGGGGTTTCACGGAGGAACGGTTCTTCCGCTACTACAACTGGGTCGAACGCCTGAACGGCCGCGGCTACGCGGACTACTGGGCCGAGCGCCCCAGCCGGGTCCGCAACACCGTCAGCCGCAAACAGCGTCGCCTGAAGCGCGAGCACGGATGCGACATACGCCTGTACACGGACAAGAACATCGACACCGCCCTGGCGGACTACCAGGCGGTGGAACAAGCCAGTTGGAAAGCCCGGGAACAACATGCCCGGTTCATTGCCCACCTGGTACGGGACGCGGCGCGTCTGGGCTGGTTACGTCTCGCCGTCCTGTACGTGGACGAGCGCCCCATCGCCGCGCAGATCTGGTTCGTGGTGGGGCGCAAGGCGAACATCTTCCGCCTGTCCTACGACCAGGCCTTCGAATCCTGGTCACCCGGTTCCATCCTCACGCGCTTCCTCATGGAACAGGTCATCGACCACGATGGCGTGAAGGAGATCGATTTCCTCAACGGCGACGAGCGCTACAAGGCGGATTGGATGAGCCTGCGGCGCGACTGCATGGCCCTGGCCTTCCATGCACCACCCGCCGCATCGGCATCCGGGCCCGGCTGGCGCCAACGCATGCAGCGATTGTTCGGCCGGGACTGAGGCTCAGAAGCCCGCGTACGGGTCATCCGACATGAGCGAGATCAGGTACGGGGCGTAGGTGAGTACCGCCCCCTGCAAGGGGCCCAGCTCGTTGAAGGCCGTCACCACCCGGGTCAGGCATTGCCCATCCTCGGGTGCCTCCTGGAGCGCGCGCAGGGCATCGACCAGGGGCACGATGCCCTCCCCGCCCACATGGGTCTCCAGCATGCGGATGGTGTTGCCCAGCTCCTCGACGTTCACGGCCTGGCGGATGCGGGTCTCGTCCTCGCCGAATTCCGGCGGCTCGATGTCCTCGGCCCGCGCCTGGCCCTCGGCGGGCGAAGTCGATTTGAGGCCCGAGAAGGTGTTGTACTCGGCCTCGGCCAGCTGCCGCAGCCTGGAGACAAAGGCATTGAACTCCCGCTGGTTCGGCTTGCCCAGCCACAGGGACAACAGGGCCTCACCGTTCACGCGGCTGACGAAATCCAGGGTCGACTGGGTGATCACCGGCTCCGGGTTGAGCACCGACAGCATCACCGTGAGTTGCTCGCCGGTCTTCCAGCGTTTGCTCTCCACCTCGACGGTGTCGCCAATGATCTCGAAGGTCTGGGTGCCCTTGAGGAGGTGTTTCTGGATGAGTTTCATGGTGCGCGGCCTGGGCGGTGCCAATGTCGGCGTTGGCGGTCTGGACTTCGGAGGCGCGCGAGTATCGCACGGCTCGCACAAAGAAATTCCCGTTCGATTTCCTCCACCCGCCCTGAAACCCGAACCTGTCGTTATGATGGCGCGACAGGCCGACTTCAGCGGTGGAAGATCCGTTTCAGCCCCTCCCCATGGCTCATCCCGATTTCCACCGCCCCCGAGGTGAAGCTCATCCATTGAGCCACCGGACCTGCTTCCCTCGACCTCACACATCAGTCCCGTGGATGGCGCCACCATGAGCACGAAAACCAGCATCGAATGGACGGAGATGACCTGGAATCCCACGACGGGATGCAGCAAGGTCTCGCCGGGTTGCAAACACTGCTACGCGGAGACCATGGCCAAACGCCTGACCGCCATGGGCGCCAAGGGGTACGAGAACGGCTTCGCGCTGTCGCTGATGCCCGAGCGCCTCGCGGAACCCGGGCGTCGACGAAAGCCCACGGTGTATTTCGTCAACTCCATGAGCGATCTCTTCCACGAGGATGTGCCCGATTCCTATCTGGACGAGGTGTTCGCCGTGATCGAATCCACCCCCCGCCACACCTACCAGATACTCACCAAGCGCGCCGAACGGCTGCCCGATTACTTCGCCGCGCGAAAGGTCCCCGCCAATGTCTGGCTGGGTGTCAGTGTTGAGGACAGGGCCTATGGTCTACCGCGCATCGAAGCCCTGCGCGCCGTGAATTGCACGGTCCGCTTTCTATCCGTGGAGCCGCTGCTCGAAGACCTCGGCCCCATGAAGCTCGATGGCATCCACTGGGTCATCGTCGGCGGCGAATCCGGCCCCAGGGCCCGCCCCATGGAACACGCCTGGGTGGATGACATCCGGCACCAGTGCGCACGGGCGGAGGTGGCCTTTTTCTTCAAGCAATGGGGTGGCTGGGGCGCCGATGGCAAGCGACGCAGCAAGAAGGCCAACGGGCGCTCTTTGGATGGCCGCACCTACGACCAGCGGCCATCGGTGTCACCCGGAGCGTGAACCCCCGCCCTCCTGGCATGGGGCCGACTTGAAAAACACCTGGCCCATATCACCCGGGGCGATCAGAAGACTTTGGGCCGCTAGCCCACGCTACGAGCCCTGCTTGTCGAGAATGTGTTTCGCCACCTTCGCGGCCAGGCCCCAGGCCTTCGGGCTTGGATTCGATACACACAGGAACAGCGTGAATGCCTGGGGCTGATTATTCGCGGCCAATGGCAGGGGCTTGGACACGAAGGGAAACACCGCCGCCAACCGGGTCCGCATGAACGCGGCAACATCCGCCACCGTCGCATTCTTCTCACCGCCCTCGGCCCCACCGAAAAGATCAGCCTGGGCCTCCTCACCGGACAGGAAGAACGCCCGCTTCCAGGCATCGCTTCCAAACACACGGGTCAGCGACCGATCCTTCTCCGGCTCCAATAAATCCAGGTGCTTGGGCAACTGTCGGTAAGCACCAAACGTGTTGAACAGGTACCAGACATCAATGGCCCGGGTCCTCTGCATCGCGCCCAGGGTCTCCCAGTTGGCATTGATGCCATAGGGGTCCACGAAGGCGACGGCGCGGGCACCATTCGAACGGCGCCACCGTATCGACGTGCAGATATTGGGAATGATTTCATTCGAGTCACCCAAGTGCATCGTAACTTTTCGGTCAGCGTGGTCCTCAAGCAACCGCTTCAAAGACTCGAAATGTGATCGTTTGCCCTCAATGAAGTGAATTTCAT
>JBMYTL010000103.1:0-8382 GCA_049604295.1 Gammaproteobacteria bacterium | reverse complement strand
GGACAAGGGAACCGCGAATGCCTCGCCCAAGGCGGTGCCAACTTCCTCTCCGGCCTTTTCGGCGGCATACCCGGGGCGGGGGCCACCATGGGTACGGTGGTGAATATCCAGACCGGCGGGCGCACGGCGGTGTCGGGCCTGGTACGCGCGGCGATCCTCATGGTCGTGGTGCTCTGGGCCGGTGCGCTGACCGCCTACATTCCTCTGGCGGTGCTGGCCGGTATCGCCATCAAGGTCGGGGCCGACATCATCGACTGGGCCTTTATCAAGCGGGCGCACCGGGTGTCCGCCAAGACCGCGGTGATCATGTACGGCGTGATCGCGTTGACGGTCTTCGTCGACCTGATCGCGGCGGTGGCCGTGGGCCTGTTCATCGCCAATGTGCTCACCATCGACCGCATGGTGCGGGCCCAGAGCCAGTCGGTGAAGGCCGTCACCGACGGCGAATCCTGCGAGAAGCTCAACCGCGATGAGCAGATGCTGCTGAACAGCGCGGGGGGGAAGATCCTGGTGTTCCGCCTGGGCGGGCCGCTCATCTTCGGCATTGCCAAGGCGATTTCGCGTCAGAACGCCGTTCTCGATGCGCATGAAATCCTGGTGATGGATTTCACCGATGTGCCCATGCTCGGGGTCTCTTCGTCCCTGGCCCTGGAGAACATGGTGGTCGAGGACCTGGGCGCCGGGCGACCGGTCTTTATCGCCGGTGCCCGCGGTGATGTGCGCAAACGCCTGGAGAAACTCGGATTGCTCGCGCGCCTGCCTGACGATCACGTGGTCGATGATCGGCAGACGGCTCTGGAGCGGGCCTCGGAACTGCTCGATGGCCACGTGACGGAAGCGGGGGGGCACGCGATCACCTGAAGCGTGTACGTGCTTGGTGGGAGGACGCCCATCGATCACGAATCACCCGGTACTTGCCGACGCACGTCGGAGGCCTTAGCGTTGCAGGCTGACATCGACGCCACGCGGGGCCATCGCCCCGCGATCCGGCGTCAAGATTCCTCCACCCCTCCATCGGGGGTTGGCCCTCCACCGGGGCCGGGGGGGTATCCAGGGATTGGAGCTGTACAGGGTGAGGGATTACTGGGACAAAAGGGCGCGAGCAATCCGGGTGGCCTATGGCTGCCAGATCCAGCAGGCATTGCGATCCTTCGACCCCGATCGTCGTACGGTCATCCTCATTCCCGGGGGCATGGCGTCCCAGCTCGATCGTTCGCATCGGCCCTATACCGAGATGCATGGCCCTTGGCGTGGCAGCCCGGTCTGGATGAGCCGCGAGACGATCACCCGCCGTAATGCGCGCCTGATCATGATGCAGGCCGACGGGCGTGACGCTGACGACCACATCATCGTGCCCAACCGTGAGTTGCGTTACGGCATCAAGGCCTACGCGGGCATGGATCGATTCTTCAGCGGCGCCGGTGATGGGGGCTACAACTACCTCGTGTTTGGCTACGACTGGCGTCGGCCCTTCGCGGAAAGCGCCGATTGGCTGCACCACTACCTGGTCACGCTCAGGCGGGCCGTGCGGCGTCGATTCGGTGCGGTGTCAGACCCGCTGGCGCGCACCACGCTGGTATGCCACAGCCAGGGCGGCCTGATCGCCAAGACCTTCCTGGAGCGTTTCCGTGGCACGGGCGAAGCACTGGATTGGATGGAACAGGTGGTTACCGTGGGTACGGGGTTCTACGGCGTGACCAACCACCAGGCGCGCTATTTTGCGGGTATACCGCCGCTCAACGTGTTCTACGGTAGCCGGACCGTTGCCCGGATCGTCGCCTCCACGCCCGCCCCGTACGCCTTGATGCCCCTGAGTTACCCCGTGTTCGAGCGTTACCACGAGCAGTTGGGGCTGGGGCGGGATGAATACCCGGTGGTCGATGCATACAGCGGTCAGCCCATGGACCCGTACAGCCGGAGGGCGGAGCACCGGTACCCCCAATGGATGAACCTGGAATATCTGTCCCGCGCTCGGGGTGTTCTCGAAATGATCGCCCGGCCCCTGCAGCGTGACGTGGCCCGACGGTTCTTCAATATCCGATCATTGTGCAACCCCGCAACCACCACCCGTCAGACCTGGACGGCGCGCCCGGAGCGTTCGGTGGGATTGATGAGGCGTTGGCTGGGCTCCAGCCCCCTGGGCGTTTTGAGTACCGGGGGTGGTGACGGCCACGTGCCCCATTGGTCGGGGTTCCATGCGTCTACCCCGCCGGGCAATCGCGCGGAACTCACGCAGGTGGATAAGCATCATGAGATTGCCCGTCATCCCGAGGCCCTGCGCATCGTGGAAGCCATCATCGAGACTGGCCGTGTGCCCGCCAGACCGTTGCCGGGCCGTGGTTCGGCCAGCGAGGGCAGCGGCGCTGTTCCTCAACCGGGTGTGTCCTGAGCCGGGGGCGGGAACGGGCCCACCCATTGGGCGCCACGCAGTGAGCGCAATCGTGCGTCGGACGGGATCGTGGGGCAGGGCGCCGTTCAGACCGCGCGGGCCGCGGGATCGGAGTGCGGGTCATCCCGCGTGGCGGGCGCCGAATCACCCAGATCGTCCCACAATTCCTTGCTGAGTCCGCCCGCGGCATCGGTCACGTGCAGTGGCTGGAAGGCCGTGCGGTACTTCTCCGGCAGGTGTATCAGCGGCTCGTACAGATCGCCGACACCCGCGAAACTGGCATGGTAAACCCGCTCCCGTCGCGCGGCGGGAACGTGCCGGTCCCGGTGGCTGCTGGCACGGCGCGGCGCGGCCATGGTCAGGGAGTTGGCGACACCGATGGCGTAGGCCAGCCCGCTCATGTGACGACGGTAGTGGCGCGCGAATCCATGGGCGTGGCGCAGCAATTTCAGGCGCTTGAACGGTCCGTGATTGAGCCGCCGGGCAAGTTGAGCCAGGGCGTGCTCATCGTCGATGCCACGGGTGGTCAGCGCGGCGCCGTCCATATCGAGCAGTTGCAGCTTGGGGAGCAGGGCGCCCTCGCGGAGCCGTGCGCGGAACAGGGGCGAACCCAGCATGGGGACGGCGATGCTGACGAACTTGGGGATGGTGATGCGTGGGTTGTTGACGATGAGATCGAGTTCGTCCTGCAGCGAAGCGATGGTGCGCTCGTAGGGGTCGAAGACCAGCCCGTAGTTGAAGGCTATGCCGGCCTCCAGGCAGCGCCGGATGAGGCGCTCCTGGGGCAGGATCAGGTTCTGACGTTTGTTGAAGGCGGCGATCTGCGTCTCGCTGAAAGTCTCCACGCCGCTGTAAAAACCGACGCATCCTGAGCGTCGTGCGCGTTCCAGGTTCTCGTCCTTGTTGAAAAAGTCTTCGGTGATAAGACCGGCCCAGCCGCCGAATCGTCCCCGGTCGTAGTACTCCTGAAGCAGGTCCATACGCTGATGGAAGTGCTGGCGTGGCCCGCCGTACAGGTTCTGATCCTGGAAGATCACGCATCGGCGGTAATCGAGGGCATCCAGTTGGGCACGAATGAAGTCCAGGTCCAGGGGCTTGAAGCGGCGGCCCTCGGCGGCCATTGAGCAGAAACTGCAGCGGAAATTGCAGTTACGGGTCCCCTCGATATAGCCCACGTTGTACATCGACCGGCCCATGAGGTCGAAACGCGGTACCGGGTGTTCACTGGTGTAGCCGGGTCCGAAGTGGTCATGGATGACATCGGCCAGTGACTCGGTATCGCCATCGCAGACAATGTCGAAATGGCGTGAGCACAAGCTGGGAAGCACCCGGGCCACCGGCCCGCCCACGACCACCGGAATACCCGGATTGAGGTGGCGTGCGTAGGCACTGAGCTGCCGCATGCGGTCGTAGGCGGTGTTGAGCCCGGTGAGCACCAGCATATCCGCCGATTCGAGAGGGGCGAGGTGCCGTAATGGACCCGAGGCGAATTCACAGTGCACCACCGCGTCGGCGGTTTGCCGGTTGAGAACGCCCGCCAGCGCGATGGCGGCGGTGGATTGGGGAATGAAGTGGGGGCTGCCCGCGCTGCGCCGGTGCCGATGACCGTAGCAATTGATGATCATCACCCTGGGCCGCCGCCGTACCCGGTCCCCGGGCCGTACTCCCATCGTCATCCTGTTTCCCGTCCTTTTCCTGTCCGTTTGCCGAAGTCGTTATCGGCCTGAATTTCCTGCCCTGTGCATCATCGCCGGGCGCTACAAGCCATTGCCTCTAACCATTGACCCGTGCCGCCACAGCCGATGTGACGGGACCATATTGGCCCGGATCGTGTCGCAATTGCACGGGGGCTTGCCGTGTGGGAATGGCTCAGGCGGTTGCGGAGTGCCATGCTCCGTGGCCGGGAACCCGGGACGGCCGGGACCGCCGGGGCGAACGCCCTGGATGAGGACCGCGGTCCCCGTGGCGGGGCGTGGTCCGGCCGCACGGGTGATTCGGGCGTATCAGCGCATGCCCGAGAGGTAGGGATTGAGACGTGGGTCGTTGTACATCTTGAACTGCCGGTAGATCTTGAAATAAGCCCGCCCCTGGGCGGCCTGGTCCAGAAGCGTGTCCAGGCAGTACTGGAGATCAGCCCGCTGCACCGTCAGGCGATCCTGCTTCGCGGCGCAGGCGTCGCGATGGGCCTGGTCCACGTCCGGGCGTGCCGCCTGAATCCCCATGTGGTGGATCTTCAGGCTCACGATGGACAGGCGGTCGATGATGGAGCCGCCCGTCTCCGAATTGAGCCAGGCATCGTCCGCGATCCGTACTTCGTCGAGGCGCTCCAGCAGGTGCTCGTCGATCTTTTCGATGGCGTCGTTACGGGCCTGGTTGTACCCGTCGATGGCCCGTTTGCTGGCGGCGATGACATCGTTCGAGACGTCGGTACGGCGTGCCTCGTCTTCCTGGTCCCAGAGCAGGCCGTTGTTGCGGTGGTTGGTCTCGATCCAGGCCCACACACCCTCCGCATGGTCCGCGGTTTCCTCGTGGGGCCAGACATCGCTGGCGATACGCTCGTCGTGGAATCGACTGATCGCGGATGCGGGCAGGTCGTCAAACATGGGCGGGTCCCGGCCGATGGCATGGGGTAGGGGGCTGTGCACCCGGCGCCAATAAACGCGCGGGTGCATTCGAAGGGTGAGGGTACCCATTCGCACCGGTGACACAAGCCGGCTTGGCAACCCGCGTGGTCCGCCACATGAAGAATATGTCACGCACCGTCCACGTTCCCGTTAGCCCCGAGGGCGCATCATCACACCCAGCCTCAGAGGCGGAGACAGCCCCCAAGCGGTTGGATCCGTCACCGGAGGCTTGACGCGAAATCCGCATGAAACAGGAGAACGACGATGAATAAGCAACTCATTCTGGCCAGCATCATCGCGACCACACTCTCCGCCGGCATCACCCTATCGGGCGGCGGTGCCGCCTTTGCCGACGAGCGCGCGCATGTCGCCCCGTCAACCACCTCCGCCCCAGCCCCCGGCGCCGCATCGGCCCCAGCCCCCGGCGCCGCATCGGCCAAGAGCGCCGCGGCCCCAGACGTGCCCAATGCCGACCAGGAGTTGGTCAAGGTCTCGAAAGACGCCCTGCTGGGCGTGCGCGATGTCCACAGCGCGCGCCTGGCAATCTTCAACGGCGAGTCCGAGCGGGCGCGCATTTTCGTGGACGCGGCGAAAACGCGTATCGATCTGGCCGTGAACGAGGCCAGGGAATACGCCCTGGATATCAAAGCGCCCAAGTCTGACGACTACTACGTTCCCTTCGACGCCAGCCTGACCATCATGGGGGCCTATGAGCCCAGCGAGAAGAAGGCACGACATATCGCCAAGGCCAATCGCCATGTCCGTCGCGGTGAACAGAAGCAGGCGGTGGCGGAGCTCAAGCTCGCTGAGATCGAGGTCGCCGTTTCCACGGGACTGGTACCCATCGAGTTCGCCCAGGAGCACGTGGCCCAGGCGTCCAGGTTGGTCGCCGATCACAAGTACTACGAGGCGAATCTCGCCCTGAAGGCGATCGACGACTCGGTGGTCGTGGAGACCTTCGCGGTGGACGAATTGCCCGGCGGCCAGGGCTCCGGTCAGGCCGCCGAACCGTCGGGTGGTAGCCACGGCTGATCAGCGGCGGGCGCTACGCTCCGCCAACCCGTCCCGCTCAGGGACGGGTTTTTCGGAACCCGCGACCGGGTTCGCTTCAGCGGGGCCAGCGCAGGTCCAGGGTGAGTCCCGAACCCGCGTTCCCGCCCTGGCTTCGGGGTCGGCGCGGGTCATGGATATCGGAATCAATCCGGGGCTTGGTCTCCACCACCAGCCGTTCGCTCAGCCTCTGTCGGGCCTCTGGTGTTCCGGACGGCAGACCGGGATAGGGCTTGCCCTGCGGCTGCCAGCCATGCAGCCGGGCCTCAAGGGTTTCGGCCAGGTCCGGGTGGCTGAGCGTGATGACCACCGGGTCGGTGGGGGGGACATCGGGGTGCAAACCGCGCCAGGGCTGGAATTCCCGATAACGGACCCCCGCGATCATCAGGGCACCTTCCGCGTCGCTTTCCGGGGTCATGGGCAGGTTCCGATCCAGTACGCGAACCACGCAGTCGGCCGGGGCGGGCGCATCGGGGCCGGTGGCGCGCAGGATCAGCTCCAGGCGCACGGTGCTCGAGTCCACCAGTCGCGATCCGCTGCCTTCCTGGGTCGCGGTGTCGCCTACCAGGGGCCAGAACTCGATGGCGCGGCGAATCTCCAGTCGTAGCCCCCCGTGCTCCGCGACCCAACGCGTCTCGTGTGGGTCCATCAGCAGTTCGTCGCGCAGGGCTTGATCCAGTCCGAGTCCGTGGGATTCGAGTTCGGCGAAGACCGCCCGCAGGTCGTGCTCCAGGTACCAGGGGAGGGCGAATCGGTCATGGAGTTCGTCGCCCCAGTCGGTCAGCCCGCCGCGGGGATCAAAGTCGCTCAACAGGGCGGTGATGGCACGCAGCAAAGCGGCGAGGGCCGCCGCACGCCGGGCCGAGTGCGGCATGCGGAACGCGCGAAACTCCACCAGGCCCAACTGGCCCCGACCGGGCAGATGGGGATTCCAGAGTTTCTCAATGTTCAGTTCGCTGCGATGGGAGTTCCCGGAGCTGTCCGCGAGAAACGGCGCGAGGCTCGCCCAGAGATATTCCGGTTCCGGGCTTGCCGAGCCTTCGAGACGGGCCAGGGCCAGCTCCAGCTCCAGAAAACGCTCGCGGACGGCCTCGTCCGGGCGCGGTGACTGGCTGGCGGAACCCAGATAGTCCGTGGCGAACCGATAGGACAGGGCGGGGTGTTGGTTCAGGTAGCGAACCAGGCGTGGGAGCAGAGCCGGTGCGCGGAAAAACGGGCTGGTCTCGGGGCTGGGGCCACCCAGGGTGATCTGGCCTCCGCCCCCGGAGTCGGTGATGCGGCCGTTGTAATGGGCGCGCCAGGGGCGCAGGCCCAGACATTCGGCTTCCGTGTACAAGGTCTCAAGGGAACGGTGGAAGGAAGCCAGATCCGTTGCGGGTGCGCTGTTGATTTCGATGACGGCCGGATCAGGCGTCACCGTGGTCCAGCTGACGGAGTCGTCCACCGGGGGCGGATAGCCCTGGATGATCAATTGCCCGGTGCCCAAGCCATGGGTGGCCGTTTGCAGTGCGGCGATGACGGTCAGAAACGCCTCGACGCTCGGCAAAGCGGGAAGTTCCACGGACAGGCAGGCACCGCCCAGGGGAAGGTCCCGCCGTTTGACGAGGAACAGAGCCAGCCCCCGTTCGGCGAGATCATCACGGAGTCCATCGGCTGGTGTCTTGCACTCGTGGACCGAATCCCGCTCCAGGGCGGGATCGTCCGTCGGCAAGCTGTCGGGTGTCGTGTCGTCCGTCCCCGCCTCGCTTGATGGGGCGCGGGCGATGAGGCGCGATACCGGGTTGGTCTCGGTCGGATCAAGGGGGGCGAGTTGGCGGGCCGTCCAGCCCCGGGCCGCGAGTTCCGCGGCCAGCGCGCGGACCAATGCCCGCGCGGCATCCGCCGCGACAAACTCGCCGGGCTCGCTCAGGGGGTCGGCGGGACCGTTCCAGATCGCTGAACCATCGCGCGGCGCGTACAAGCCGTAGGACCAGCGCGGGCGCTTCTCTTCGGCATATTGCCGACCCACGCTGCGCAAGGTAAGCGCACCGGGGTGGCGGCGCCGCAATCGTTCCAGCAGTCTGCGGGCGAGGTCTTCCTTGTCGCCCCCGAGAGGTTCGGACAGCCACTCCGCCGACTCGCTGGCCGCCAGGGTGAAGGTGGGTTCGGTACCGACCCAGATATCCAGACCCCGTTCCGCGATACATGCGTCCAGTTGGGCGAGTGCCCCGGTGAAGTCAGTTTCGTCGATGCTCATCAGGGAACGGGGGGAATCCGCAACGGAAAAAATGGTGGGCTGCCCTATGGTCGCGGGTGTCCCGTGAGTTCAGGAAGCTCTGA
>JBMYTL010000102.1:0-8547 GCA_049604295.1 Gammaproteobacteria bacterium | reverse complement strand
TTGGTGCGACGCTTCTTCTTGTAGGGCAGGTAAAGGTCTTCCAGCCGCGTCTTGGTGTCCGCGTTGAGTATGTCCTCCTTCAGCGCCGGGGTGAGTTTGTCCTGCTCCTCGATGGACTTGAGCACCGCCACGCGCCGCTCCTCCAACTCGCGCAGATAGCCCAGCCGTTCCTCGAGCAGGCGCAGTTGCGTGTCGTCCAAGCCGCCGGTGACCTCTTTCCGGTAGCGGGCGATGAAGGGCACGGTGGCGCCTTCGTCCAGCAGGGCGACCGCCGCCTCCACCTGGGCGGGGCGGGCTGCGAGTTCAGTAGCTATGCGATGGGAGATCGGGGGCAGCAAGGCGGGGCTCCGGTCAGGGCTCTGATGAAGCGGCGCAATCTACCTCAGCTTTGGGGTGGGGTCTTGTGGGGATTTCGGGAAGGTTGGCCCGTTGCGAGGGGGGGGCCGCGAACGCAGTGCGCCCGGGGCGTTGTCGTGTTTTTCTGACGGGCCGTTCCAGGTGGGCAGTCGTGATTGCACTCGTGGATTGCCCTCGCGGATTGGCTTGGGTGATTGCCCTGGATGAGGGTCACCCCGCGATCAGCTCGTAAAAGGCATTTTCCACGCCGCCATAGCCGATGCCGCCCATGAGCAGGAGGTATAGGGATAGATGACGGGCCTGGGTGGTTTGGCGGGGAGTCATGCCGTTGTCCCGGGACGCCAGGAAACCGCCGATCAGAAAAACCCAGGTCAGGAGCCAGGCCGCGACGAGCGCGAGCGCAACATATTGAGGGTCTCGCGCGGCGTGGACGAAATAACCGTAAACAGGAATGGCGGCGATCGGCACTGCGATGGCAAGAAGTCCGTTCATGGTGATGGCGCAACTCCGGGGTCTGGAGGGGCGTGGCGAGTAGCGGCGCTCCCGCTCAGCCGTCCAGTAACTCCATCACGCGGTTCCGGGTCTGGCCACCGGTGACCGCATGATCGACCTTGCCATCGACCACCACCACGATACAGGGTGTGCCACGTATGCCCAGGCGTTTGGCAAGGTCAGGGTCCTGGGATGCGTCCACGCACAGCACGTCGTCGCGATCATCGGCCAGCTCGCGGATGAACGGGGTCATGGGCTTGCAGAACACGCAGCCCGGGCTGTGGAAGTAGATGATCGCCCGACCCTGGTTGAGGACCTTTTCGCACTGGGGCATGTCGGTGGCTTGCAGCTCCATGCCCTTTACCCTTCGTGCGCAATAGAGCGACCAGCACTGGCTGCCGACGAAATAAGCCAGTATGGCGGCGATGGGAAGGGTTACGGGGTCCACGGTTATACGATCTGCATTTCTTGCTTGTGTAACGGGCTATTTTAGCGGCCCCGGGGCGGAAGCCGTGGGGGCGTGTGTCAATGTGGGGCGTTTCCCTCGCATCAGTCAGAGCCTTGATCCGGGTGTGTTGCCAAGTCGGATGGCTTGGCGGATTCTCAGGAAACGAGTTTCGAACTGAGCACATCCGGATTTCCATGAACGCTAGCGCCGCCCCCTCCGAGGACATTCTTACCCTGGCCGTGGACATCGGTGGCAGTGGCACCAAGGCCATTGTGCTTGATGGGCGCGGCGAGGCGGTAGGCGAGCGAATCCGCGTACCCACGCCGCGACCGGCCACGCCGGATGCGGTGATCGGCGCGCTGCGTGAACTGGTGGCGCAGCAGGGCGAGTTTCAGCGCGTATCGGTGGCGTTCCCCGGCGTCGTGCGCCAGGGCGTGACCATCAGTGCGCCCAATCTGCACGCGGATTGGGAGGGGTTTGACCTGGCATCCACCTTGCGGGAGGCATTCGAGCGCCCGGTGAAGGTTGCCAACGACGCCGACGTGCAGGGCTACGGAGCCATTACCGGCAAAGGTGTGGAGCTGGTGATCACCCTGGGCACCGGCTTTGGTTCGGCCTTGTTTGTGAATGGTCACCTGGTGCCCAACCTGGAGATGGCCCATCACCCCCTGCGCAAGGGCCGGACCTACGAGGAGGAGTTGGGTCGTGCGGCCCTGGAGGCGACCGGCAGGAAACGTTGGAACAAGCGCCTGCAACGGGCCATCGAGACCCTGCGCGAGCTGTTCAACTTCGATCAGTGTCACATTGGCGGCGGCGAGGCGAAAAAGATCAGCTTCGAACTACCGGATGATGTGCGGATCGTGCCCAATATCCTCGGCCTGCTGGGTGGTATCGCCCTGTGGCGTGACGACTGACCCGGGCGACATCGATGGACCGACCGCTCCGATGCGGATCATCGGCGCACTGAGCGCCCGGTGGACGCTCACCGACCCCACGCCCGGCGATTACGGCCTGCCGCCCGATGCGGCGGAGCCGCACGGATGCCGCCGTGTGCGTCCCCAAGGGCCGGTCACCCGCGGTGTTCACTGATCCGGCCCACTGGAAAGCGACATCCTTATCTGGCCTGATGGGGCGTCCCGCATCGCCCCGTGACATGCACCGACGCGTCCGCCCGTTATGCGGACCTTCACTTCCATCAAAGCGCACAACGTCAAAGCCATGAGCGAGTCCCCCATCTGGGCGGCAATCCGTACGGAAGCCAAACGCATAGCAGGCGAGGAACCCATGCTCGCCAGTTACTTCCACGCGACCATCCTCAAGCACACCAGCTTCGAGACGGCCCTGTCCTTCCATCTTGCCTCCAAGCTGGACAGTCCCACCCTGCCCGCGATCCTCATCCGTGAAGTGATCGACGAGGCGCTGCAGCAGGACGCGAATCTCGCCGAGGCCGCATTGGCGGATATCGAGGCGGTGCGCGAACGGGACCCGGCAGTCGATCTGAACATCACGCCCTTTCTCTACCTGAAGGGTTATCACGGTCTGCAGTCCTACCGTGTGGCCCACTGGCTCTGGAACCAGGGACGCGAGGCCCTGGCGTTCCACCTGCAAAGCCAGATGTCGGTGTCTTTCGACATGGATATCCACCCGGCAGCGCGCATCGGTCGCGGTGTGATGTTCGATCACGCCACGTCCATCGTGGTAGGTGAGACGGCGGTCATCGAGGACGATGTCTCGATCCTGCATGAAGTCACCCTCGGGGGCTCCGGTAAGGAGCACGGGGATCGCCATCCGAAGATCCGTACCGGCGTCATGATCGGCGCGGGCGCCAAGATCCTGGGTAACGTCGAGGTGGGCATGGGTGCCAAGGTGGGGGCCGGGTCCGTGGTGCTGGAGGATGTGCCGCCGCACACCACGGTGGTGGGCGTGCCGGCCCAGGTGGTGGGGCGTTGCGTCGTGGACAAGCCCGCCCTGGACATGAACCAGAGCATCAACGGCGTTCGCGGCTAGTGCGGTGCGCCAAGCTATTGGGCGCTTATAACGGCCTCATTTTCCGCCATGCCGCGTTGCCCGGTGTCGCCATGGTCCCACCATGACTCCGCCTCGCGGCTTGCCTGACGAAAAACGGGACTCGTTCTGAGGTCTGATCTATTTCGGCGCACTACACTGGATTGTCGAGCGGACAGGTGTGCTGACCGTGAAGTCGGGAGGCGATCGATGTTCCCGATCGCGGTGCCCCGCGCCCCTTTGACAAACATCCCAGAGGCTCTTTAATCCCCCTCCCCATGGACATCATCTTCCTCAAAGACCTCCGCATCGAGGCCACCATCGGTATCTACGGCTGGGAGCGCCGGATCAAACAGGAGCTGGTATTCGACCTGGAAATGGGTACCGATATCCGCAAGGCGGCGGCCAGCGATTCCATTGATGACACGCTTAACTACAAGGCCGTCGCCAAGCGGGTGCAGGGCTTCGTGGAATCGAGTTCCTATGAATTGGTGGAGACCCTGGCGGAAAAAGTCGCGGAGGTGATCCTGACGGAGTTCCCCGTGCCCTGGGTTCGTCTGACCCTCAACAAGCAGGGTGCGGTTCGTGGTGCGCGCGACGTGGGCATCATCATCGAGCGGTCGGCTCCCGGTTCGTCGCACTGATGGCGCGTGTTTATGTAAGCATCGGCTCCAACGTGGAGCGGGAACGCCATGTGCGTGCGGCCCTGGAAAGTCTTGAGGCACGGTTCGGGCAATTACTCGTGTCGCCCGTCTACGAGACCGAACCGGTGGGTTTCCAGGGTGAGCCGTTCTACAACCTCGTCGTGGGTTTTTCGGCATCCGATGAGCCCGAGATGCTGGTTGAGCAGTTCCGCCGCATCGAGGCGGAGAACGGCCGTGTGCGGGGCGGTGCGCGTTTCGCGCCACGCAGCCTGGATATCGACCTGCTGCTGTTCGACGACCGCGTGGAGGACCGGGGTCGGGTGCGCCTGCCGCGCGACGAGATTGAGAAATATGCCTTTGTGCTGCGCCCGCTGGCCGACATCGCCCCCGCGCAAGTGCATCCGGTCAGCGGTGAGCGTTTCGACCGGATGTGGGCGCGCATGGCCGCGACCGATGCGGGCCGACCTGGAATGCTGCGTCAGGTGGCTTTCGAGCGATAGGCCCAGGCCATCAGGCCCGCCCCGGCCAGGATCATGGGCAGCGACAGGATCTGCCCCATGCTCATCCAGTCCAGGGCCACGAAGCCCAGGTGGGCATCGGGCTCGCGCAGGAATTCCACGCTGAAACGGAACAGTCCGTAGCCCAGCAGGAACAGACCACTGACGGCCCCTGCGGGACGGGGCCGCGCAGAGAACCACCACAGGATGACGAACAGGGCGATCCCTTCCAGGGCCAGCTCGTAGAGTTGGGACGGGTGACGTGGCGTGGCCAGTGGATCCCGCGGGAAGATCATGGCCCAGGGCACGTCCGTCGGTCGGCCCCAGAGTTCACCATTGATGAAATTCCCCAGGCGTCCCGCACCCAGCCCGATGGGGATCAGGGGCACGGTGAAGTCGCCCAGCTCCAACAGTGATTTGCCGTAGCGGCGGGCGAACAGCAGCAGGGCGGTGACCACGCCGAGCACCCCGCCGTGGAAGGCCATGCCGCCCTCCCAGATGAAGAAGATACGCCAGGGTTCGGCCATGAACTGCGTCGGGTGATAGAACAGCATGGAGCCGACCCGGCCACCGATGATGACCCCGAGGGCGCACCAGAAGATCAGGTTTTCCATTTCCTCCCGGCTCAGGGGAGCGCCCGGCCGTCGCGTACGGATAGCACCGAGCCACCACGCCGCCGCGAAGCCGACCACGTACATCAGGCCGTACCAGCGCAGGTGCAACGGACCGATGCTGACGATGATCGGATCGATCTCGGGGTAGGCAATCATGGGATGAGGACGCGGCCGGTGATGGTCTTGAGGTATTCGGTTTCCGCAATGGCGGCATTGATCGGGTGGTCAGGCCCCTGGTAGCCGTGTTCCAGGATCTGCAGGCTGCGGTCCAGGTGGCGTGCGGCGCCGTTCAGGGTGGTTTGCAAAGTGTCGCGACGCAGATGGTAGGAACAGGACGAACTGACGATGATGCCGTCACGCCCCAGCAACTGCATGGCCGCCTGGTTGATGCGACGGTAGGCATTCTGGCCCTCTTTCATGTCCTTTTTGCGTTTGATGAAGGCGGGCGGGTCAACCATGACCACGTCGAAGCGTTCACCCGCCTCGCGCATGGCCTTGAGCAGTTCGAAGGCGTCGCCGTGGGCGACGGCCACCCGGTCGCTCACGCCGTTGGCGTCCGCGTTGGTCTCCACCGCGTGCAGGGCACTCTCGGAGGCATCGATGCATACCGCCTCGCGGGCGCCGTTGACGGCGGCGAGTACGCCGAACCCACCGGCGAAGCTGAACACGTCGAGGACCCGGGCATCGCGACTGTGACGCGCCGCGCGGCGGCGGTTGTCGCGCTGGTCATAAAACCAGCCGGTCTTCTGCCCCCCGGCCACGTCGATGGCGAAGCGTGCCCCGTTCTCCTCGATCCAAACGGAGTCGGGCACCTCGCCCAGGACTTCGGTGTAGTGCTCGAGGCCCTCCAGGTCACGGAAGCCCCCGTCATTGCGCAGCACGATCCCCACGGGGTTGATCACCTTCTGCACCGCATCGACGATGGCTTGGATCATGCGTTCCATGCCGGCGGTGGAAACCTGGATCACGACAACGTCGCCGTGGCGGTCGATAACCAGGCCGGGCAGGCCATCCCCGTCGCCATGGACAAGGCGGTAACAGGGCACCTCGAACAGGCGTTCGCGCAGGGCGAGCGCGACCTTGAGGCGGTGCACGAGAATGGAAGGACCGAAGGGACGTTCCGGGTCGCGGCTGAGGATGCGCGCGCAGATCAGCGCCGACGGGTTGGCGTAGCCGGTGCCGATGGCCTTGCCTGAGTGTGCTTCGATACGCACCGGTTGCCCCGCTTCGAGGCCCTTGAGGGGCGTGGCGGCGATGTCCACCTCGTTGCTGAAGATCCAGGCGTGTCCGGAGCGCAGGCGCCGGTCCTCGTTGCGCTTCAGGCGCAGCACCGCGAAGTCTGGGGAGGGAGAGTCAGTCATGGGTTCTTGTTCCGGGATTGCAGTACCATCACGCGCCTGTGGGCTTTGGATGGGACCGAAGCCGAAGTGTTTTCGGCCGATGCTTCATTTGAGAGAGATGCGGTAAGGATCATGGGCGAGCTCGACGACAGGCCCGCCGGCGGAAATGAGCCGGAGGGAGACGAACGCGCGAAAGGTAGCGGCAAACGCAAACTGTACCCGGTGAAACGATCTTCCGGTGAGATCGATTACATGACCGAGGACGAGATCGCCGCGCTGAATGCCGCCAAGCACGAGCGGCACCAACAGGTCAGGCAGCGGCGCAAGCTGCGGAAACAGCGCGACCACGTGTTGACCGGGGTGGTTGGCGCCGTCGCCCTGCTGGCCCTGTATGTCAGTTTCGGTCATCTGCTTGGCGGCACGCCGGATGCGGCGGTGAGTGAATCGCACGATCAGGCCGCTGATCGGCCGCCGCTGATCGTGTCCGCGCCCTCAAGCTCCAATTCCGCTATCCCCGTGCTCGATCCGGGGCCGGATCGGGACGTTGTGGGTCGCCCCGCCCGTGATCGCCAGGCTACCCCGTCGACCAAGGGCGAAGGCACCGCATCGGGGGCACGATCCGATACGCGGGCCGCCGTCGCTCGGGCACCGGTCGCCGAACCTCCCCCGGCGCTGAGCGACGTGCCCAAGCACATCGGCGAGTGGGCGGCCACCTGGTCGTTCAAGGAGCTCGATGGTTACTTCGCGAGCTACTCCTCCGCATTCGAGCCGGTGGGCGGGATCAGCCTGGAGGAATGGCGCGCGGAGCGCCGGGAACGTATCCGCGCGCCGGAGTGGATCAGCGTTCAGGCCCAGGACATCCGCGTGGCCTCCGGTTCCCGGCCGGGCACGGCAACCGCCGTGTTCAGGCAGCTCTATTCATCGCCCGGTTACTCGGATGTCGAGGACAAGATCCTCGACCTGGTGATCGAAGATGGGCGATGGCGCATCAGGCGTGAACGGGTGATCGGCGGCGGCTGAAGGGGGGTGGCCTGGGCCTGAGGGCACCCGATCACCCAGGCACCCGATCACCCAGGGCGTCGCGCCGCTCAGCAGCGCCCGCGGGCCCGCGCGATAGCGGCGCGCACCTGCTCCGGTGCCGTGCCGCCAAGGTGGTTGCGGGCCGCGACCGAACCCTCCAGCGTCAGGACCTCGTAGACATCCGCGTCGATCCGGGTGGAAAAAGCCTGCATCTCGCCGAGTTCGAGTTGACTGAGGTCGCGTCCCGTTTTCACGCCCAGGGCCACGGCGCGTCCCACCACCTCGTGGGCATCACGGAAGGGCAGGCCCTTGCGTACCAGGTAATCGGCCAGGTCCGTCGCCGTGGCATAGCCCTTGAGCGCCGCGTCGCGGGTGTTGTCGCGCTTAACGTTCAGGTTGGGAACCATGTCGGCAAAGGCGCGCAAGCTGTCGCGCACCGTGTCCACGGTGTCGAACAGGGGTTCTTTGTCCTCCTGGTTGTCCTTGTTGTAGGCCAGGGGCTGGGACTTCATCAGGGTGAGCAGTGCCACCAGGTGGCCGTTCACCCGCGCCACCTTGCCGCGCACCAGCTCGGGCACGTCGGGGTTCTTCTTCTGCGGCATGATGGATGAGCCGGTGCAGTAGCGGTCGGGCAGATTGATGAAGTCGAACTGGGCTGATGTCCAGATGATCAACTCCTCCGCCATCCGTGACAGGTGGGTCATGAGCAGAGCGGCGAAGGCGGTGAATTCGATGGCGAAGTCGCGATCGCTGACCGAGTCCAGGGAGTTCTCGGTGGGGGCGTCAAAGCCCAGCAGTTCGGCGGTGATGGTCCGATCAATGGGGAATGTGGTGCCCGCCATGGCGGCGGAGCCCAAAGGCATCTGGTTGACGCGCCTGCGGCAGTCGGTGAGGCGGGCGCGGTCGCGCACGAGCATCTCGAACCAGGCCAGCATGTGGTGACCGAAGGTGATGGGTTGGGCCACCTGCAGGTGGGTGAACCCGGGCATGATGGTGTCGGCTTCGCGCTCCGCCAGGTCGAGCAAACCCGCCTGAAAACGGCCAATGGCCGCGTCGATGCCATCGATCTCGTCACGTAGCCAGAGGCGCACATCGGTGGCGACCTGGTCGTTGCGTGAGCGGCCGGTGTGC
>JBMYTL010000101.1:0-8823 GCA_049604295.1 Gammaproteobacteria bacterium | reverse complement strand
GTCTCCACCCTGGAGGCCTCCTACGACGTGCGCTCCATGGCCGCCACCTCCACCAAGATCTTCGTGATCGAGGTCATGGGCCGCCACGCCGGCTGGATCGCCGCCGCCGGCGCCCTGGTCGAGGACTACGGCATTCCCGTCGTCACCCTGTTCCCCGAGGTTGAGTTCGACAAGGACAAGTTCCTGGCCGCCGTTAAGGCCAAGGTGGAAGAGCATGGCTACTGTTCCATAGTCGTCTCCGAGGGCTGCCACTGGCCCGACGGCACCTTCCTGGCTGAGCAGGGCACCCGCGATTCCTTCGGTCACGCCCAGTTGGGTGGCGCCGCCCCCGTGGTCGCCAACATGATCAAAGAGGCCCACGGCTACAAATTCCACTGGGCCGTGGCCGATTACCTGCAGCGCGCCGCCCGCCACCTGGCCTCCGAGTCCGACGTCGAACAGGCCTACGCCCTGGGCCAGGCCGCCGTGGAGAAGGCCCTGGAAGGCAAGAACTCCATCATGCCCACCGTGGTCCGTGAGTCTTCCGCCCCGTACAAGTGGTCCATTGGCGAGGCCCCCCTCTCCGAGGTCGCCAACGTCGAGAAGATGATGCCCATGGACTTCATCTCCGAAGACGGCTACGGCATCACCGACAAGTGCAAGGAGTACCTCTACCCGCTGATCAAGGGCGAGGCCTACCCCGAGTACGACGACAACGGCATGCCCAAGTACGTGACGCTGAAGCTCAATGGCGTCGAGAAGAAACTGCCCGGGTTCGAGCTCTGATCGCTCCCACCTGAAGCAAACACGAAAAAGGGGCCGAAAGGCCCCTTTTTCGTTTCCGTCCCTGGATCACATGGCGTCGTATGTCCGCCGATCAGGCGGCCGCGGCATCCCCCTCGTCATCCCCCGGCGCACGGGTGGCACCCTGGGCCCGACGCGCGGCCAGCGGTTCGAGGTAGGCCCCACTTTCCACCTTGGGGCAACCATGGGCGAAGTCGGACAGGTCGTACATACGCATGAACGACACCACGTTCGCCATCACCTCGGGGCGATCGGCGCGAATGGAGGTGTCAACCCGCAGGCAGATGCTGCCGACGCAGGCCGAGCAAGGCGCCACACGCGCATCGAAGGTCATGCGGCCATTGTTGAAAGAGGCGGCGTTACCCGCCAGACGTTCCGCCCAATTGCTCGGCCGGATCATGTTTCCGTTTCGGTCTCTATTCCTCACGATAAGGATTTGTTGCACAGCGAAGACTCCAAAGAGTTGAAAGAATTCTGTAACGCTTTGTTTTTCTTCTTATGAGAGAGAAGCACAACAGCGATGGAGCCATTTTTTTGTGCGGCGCAATACTAGGTCGGCAGGAAGGTATATCTCAATAGGGATATAAGAAAAACATCGGGATATTCCACTTGGCGAAACCATCGCCACACACAGCGCTTACCACGGCCCCGATCCCCGGGGTTCACACGCTTCGCCATTGGTCCCCAAGCCACTCTGCCAGCCCAACCGGATCACAGCCGTCCCGCATCCCCGCCGCTGCGTGGCCCGCATACGGGGCGCGGTCAGTGCAGTTGTCTGCCCTCGCCACCCACCGCCGATGTCACCTGGCTTTCGCGCCAGGCATTCAACCACTCGTCCAGCGCGGACGACTCCACAGTCCCGCCCAGTTCGGCGCCCTGCCCGCAGGCGAAACCCATGGCCTTCGCGGTCGCGGACTGTGCATCCGTATCGACACCTTTTGCCACTGTGATGCAGCCCAACTCGATGCCCAGCGTTACCGCCGCCCGGGCCAGGTTCTGGGAACGCCCATGGTGGGCCAGCCCCTCGGTCACCGACGGTGCCAGGTTCACCACGTCGAAACCGAGCTCACTGATCATGCCTAGCGACGAAACCCCTTCGCCGAAACCGTCCAGGCAGACCATGAGGCCCATGCCCTGGACGGTGGGCAGAGCGCGCCGCGCCATGGAGCGATTGCGCATGAGGTCCGGTTCGGTGAAGGACAGGCGCAGGCAACTGGGGTCAACCGGATAGCGGAACAACAGCTCCTCAAGTTCCTTGATGAGGCGGTCATCGACCAGTTGCTGTCCGAAAGCCCGGACCACGACGAAACGACCGGTCTGCCAACGCCCCTGCTGCTGCCACTGGGCGATCTGGGTAACGGTTTTACGCAACATCCACGCGCCGATCTCGCCCGCCAGGCCGGTGCGCTCGGCAAGAGGCATGATCTCGGCGCTCTTCAGCGCAGCTTGGTTGGCCCTGTCCCAGCGGACCGCCACCTCGAAGCCCACCGCTTCCATGCGGTCAAATCCAATCACCGGCTCGAAGACCAGTTCCAGGCGGTCATTCGCCAGTGCGCCTTGCAACTCATTGATCGCATGGGTGAGCGCGTGCCCCTCCTCGCGTAACTGGGCCTTGAACTCCATGTCGCGTCCACCCCCCGCCCGCTTGGCGGCATGCATGGCCAGGTCCGCATCACGGATCACCTCGTCCATGTCACGGTAGTGCGCGGTGATGGGAACCACGCCGACACTCACACTGACCTGGACGTGATTGCCCGCCAGATCCATTCCTTCCTCGAACCGCCGCGCCACCGACGTGGCCGCACCGAGCACCTGGGACCAATGGAGATCCGCGTTCATGAGGATGACGAACTCATCACCACCGAAGCGGGCGATCAACTGCGCGGGCAGGCCGAGGGCACGCAGCTCATTCGCCGTCTGAACCAACACCCGATCCCCGGTGGCATGCCCGAGGCTGTCATTGATGAGCTTGAAACGATCGAGATCGATGAACAACAGGCCCACCGGGGGATGCTCACGCCCATCGTGCAGATCCGCCAGGGTCTGGTCGAGCCGCGCCTGCAAGCGGGCCCGGTTGCCAAGACCGGTCAGGGCATCATGACTGGCATCGTGCCGCAGCTGGGCCTCGAGGGAGGCACGATCCTCGCGCAGGCGCGCCGCCAGGGCCGCCAACCAGAGGGCCGACTCGATGAGATTTCCCAGGGGGAACGCGGCCGCGGCCAACCCCGACATTCCCGCACCGTTGCCGATCACCGCCGATGCCTGCACCGTGCCACCCACCATGGTCGCCACCAGGCCGGCCGCGAACCAACGGATGGACGACGTTTCGCTGTCACGCAGACGCGCCACCAGGAGCCCCATTACCGCCAAGGCCAGGGGCGCGAGAATGAAGGCACCGGCGCGGTACCCGTTGAAGGTCCAGATGGAGCTGACGAAGAACGCCATGCTGAGCACGACACCGCCCACGATGAAGCGGCGCAAATGACGGCGCGGACGCAGGAAGGCCACCACGGCGATCCCGATCCCACCAACGACACCCGCGACGCTGAGCGCCTGCATCACCGGGAAGGCCCCGTGGCTCGGCCAGAACGGCAACCAGGCGATACCGGTTCCAAAGGCCTGCAACTGCCAAACCATCAGGGTGAACACGTACACCACGTAGGCCAGGGCGAGGCGGCTGCGATTCCAGCTCGACACCCCGATACCCACCAACAGCAAGACCATGAGTACGCCGGAATAGGCGCCCAGGCCCACCCAGAGGCGATTGTTCAGCGCGTCGAATTCCTCCTCACTGGCCACACGCACCCAGGGCCTGATGGTCTTGTGATCCTGGAGGATGACCACGACGGGGCTATCCGTGAGGGTCTCAGGCAGACGGGCATTCGCGAGGGGGCTGAGAATATGCCGGGCGTTGAAGGGATGCAGCCGTCCGGACAGCGCCGCATGAACACAGCCGGTGGCGGAGCGGGACAACACCATGAAATGCTCAGCGATGGTGTCCTGGCTGTAGACCACCCTTCGACCCTGGGCGTGCAGGTCCCGGGCATCGAGCACCTGGTAAGCCAGTGCGGGCACATCGCTCGCCAGCGAGGGCAGTTCGACGGGCGTGCATTGCGCGCCCCCCGTGCGGGCCTGCTCACGGAATTCATCCAACCACGACTGGGCGGAACGCTCACTGGGCACCAGTTGGGCCGCCTGCACGCTACCCGCCAGGAACACCAGCAAAAAGGCCCACGTGATCGCCCACGTGAATGCGGCGTACCTTGACGTCGATGGGCGTCTGGATAGGTTGTGCCCGAACATGAAACCGTTCCTGCCTGCTCGTGATCTGGACGCGACCTTCGTAACCCCCGGCGCTATCCTTGTTCCGAGCGGCCCCGGTTTCCCGACCGGCATCTCACCCGGGAGGCCGGGGTACCGAACGGAACATGGGTCGCGTTTTCCGCCATATCATGCCGCCTCTGGTGAGACGGCGACTCTGCGGAGGGAGACTATGCCCTGGAAATGCGCGAATGCCATAGAACCATCGGCCATCGATCCTGCCCCACATCAATCGCCTACGGATTCGGACCGTGGGCCAGACCCGACACGCGCTTCCCGGGGCTCTCCGCGCCTCCGCCTGGCCGTTTTGTGCTTGACCCTGGGGGCTACGGTGCCCGCAAGCGCGGGCGAGGCGGAAGTGATCGCGGCACGCGCCGAACCCGTCGATGGGCGTTACCGGATTCACGTGACACTGCGCCACGCCGACACCGGATGGGATCACTATGCCAATGGCTGGGAGGTGACTTCGCCCGATGGCGTCACGGTGTTCGGTAAACGCACGCTTCATCACCCCCACGTCAACGAACAGCCTTTCACCCGCTCCCTGGGCCCGGTCTCCATCCCCGCCGGGGTTCGGGTCGTGGCAATCCGCGCCCACGACTCCGTACATGGTGCATCAGCGACTCTGTTTCGCCTGGAACTTCCGGGCCGCTGACGCCCCGCCCACGATACCGCCGATGAGCGTGGCGCCCAGCGACCTCCGGTTGCGATCAGGTTGGCCCCGATGGTCCTCCGCTGGGGCGGCATTCACACCGGCCTCCATACACCCGAAAATATGCGCTTCGGCAGCTGACCTCACCGGAAGGCGATCAACCGGCCGGTATCAGGTCTCCAGGGCCTCGAGAATATTGCGGCGGCTGATCACACCGACCAGGCGCCCCCCGTCGGTCACGGGGTAGCGGCGAAAAGGACGCTCGATGAACATCTCGGCAACCTGCACCACGGGCGTGTCCACATCGATGGTCGCCACCTCATGGGACATGTACTCACTGACCTTGCCGCCGTAGGTCCCGTGGTAGCCCGCATCGAGGGCGACACGCAGACAGTCCTTCTCGGTGAGTACGCCAACGAGATTACCCACCTGATCGAGCACCGGCGCACCCGAGATGCGCTTGCCGGTGAGCAACTGAACCGCCTCCAACACCTCCTGATCGGGGCGCACGGTTATGGGGTGCGGGGTCATACAGTCCCGTGCGGTCAGTGCCTTGATCATTTGCTGTCTCCACCGAGGCCCAATGAGACCCGTTTGATTTCCACGCCCGACACGGTGGTCGCGGCGCGGGCCGCGGCACGCTTGGCCTCTTTGTTGGGACAGGGACGACGGCAGGTGCCGCCACAGTCCGACTCGATCCCGGGAATGGCGTTAAGTCCACCACAACTGCCCTGGATGGCCGCACGCCCGCGCAGCACACCGATCGCCATGCCCGCGACGACCAGGCCGAAGATGGTGATGCTGGCCAGTACTTCAATCATGATGATTTCGCTCCAAGAGTGAGCTGAGCATACGCCCGCGTTGCGCGATCCCTGAAACCCGTATCGGTTCGCTCGATGAAAAAGGCCGCTATGCCTTCCTGCTCGGCCAGCGCGAACGCATCAACCGGGCCCAGTGCCATCAGGGCCGTCGCCAGGGCATCGGCGCTCATGCAGGTGTCGGCCACCACCGTGACCGAGGCCAGGCCACTGCGCACGGGACGCCCCGTGCGGGGGTCCATGGTGTGGGAATAACGCTGCCCCTCACGTTCGAAAAAATTACGGTAATCCCCGGAGGTGGCCATGCCGCGATCAGCCAGATTGACCGCGGCGTAAACACTCCGCCCCGTCGCATCGGGCCGTTCCACCCCGATACGCCACGGCACCGCGCGGTGACTCATGCCCCGACCGCGCAATTCCCCCCCGATCTCCACCAGGTGATGGGCGAGTCCGCGCGACGCCAGCAGGGCCGACACCCGATCAACCGCGTACCCCTTGGCGATGGCGGACAGATCCACATGCAACCCCGGCTCCGTCTTGCGCAGCCCGGGCGGCTGCATGCGTACGTCGAGTTTTTCGAAACCCACGCGGGCACGCGCATCGCGGACAGCCTGGTCAGACGGAACCGCGTTGCCGGTATCCGGCGCACCAAAGCCCCAGAGTTCAACCAACGGGCCCACGGTGACGTCGAAACGGCCGCCGCTGAGTTCGCTCACCCGTCGGGCCTCCATGATCACCTCGACCACCTCAGGCGACACGGCGAACCAGTCATTACCCGCATGGGTGTTGAAGCGGGACAATTCGGACGCGGGATCGTAGGTGGACATCATGGCGTTGATATCACGCAGCACGCCGTCCACGTCGCTGCGAAGGGAATCGACATCAACACTCCCGGGCAGGTCCACCACCTTGACGCTGTAGGTGGTCCCCATGGTGGCGCCGCTGAGCTCGGTTACCGTGTGCGGGGCCGGAGCCGGACCACAGGCGCTGAGCAGGACGGCCGCGAGCAGCAGTGCGGAAAGCTTGATCAACAGGCCCTTCGGGCCACTGTGTGCGGAGGACGGACTGGCCACGGCTGTACGGATTGATTGATCGGGGGAAACGTATGGGGAGCGATTTGCGGCCCGCGGCCGCGCCCACGCGGAGTCAGCCGAAATCATCCAGCAGAATATGATCCTTCTCGACACCGAGGTTCTCAAGCATGGCCACCACCGAACTGTTCATGATGGGCGGGCCGCACAAGTAGTACTCGCAGTCTTCGGGCGCCGGGTGCTTGCTGAGGTATTCCTCCAGCAGCACCTGGTGAATGAATCCGGTGTAGCCCGTCCAGTTGTCCTCGGGAAGGGGCTCGGACAAGGCCACGTGCCACTGGAAGTTGTCGTTGGCGGCGGCCAGGCGGTCGAAATCGTCCTGGTAGAAGATCTCGCGCTTGCTGCGCGCGCCGTACCAGAAGCTCATCTTGCGGTCGGTCTTGAGGCGCAGCAACTGATCGAGGATGTGTGAGCGCATGGGCGCCATACCGGCACCACCGCCCACGAAAACCATCTCGTTCTTTGTGTCCTTGGCGAAGAACTCGCCGAAGGGACCGGAGATGGTGGCCTTGTCACCGGGCTTGAGGTTGAAGATGTAGGAGGACATCTGGCCCGGGGGGAGCTCGTCGTGGCCCGGGGGCGGTGAGGCGATGCGCACGTTGAGCATGATGATGCCCTTCTCGCCCGGGTAGTTGGCCATGGAGTAGGCGCGGACCACCGGCTCGTCCACCTTCGAGACATAACGCCACATGTCGAATCGGTCCCAGTCGTCCCGGAAGCGTTCGGGGATATCGTAGTCCTTGTAGTTCGCGGTGTAGGGCGGGGCCTCGATCTGGATGTAACCGCCGGCGCGGAAGTCGACCACCTCGCCCTCGGGCAGTTCGAGGACCAGTTCCTTGATGAAGGTGGAGACGTTGTCGTTGGAGCGCACGGTGCACTCCCATTTCTTGACCCCGAAGACCTCGGGTTCCACCTCCACCTTCATGTCCTGCTTGATGCCCACCTGGCACGACAGGCGCACGCCCTCGGCGGCCTCGCGCTTGGACACCAGCGAGGATTCGGTAGGCAGCAGTTCACCGCCCCCCTCCAGCACCTTGACCTTGCACTGGCCGCAGGTGCCACCACCGCCACAGGCCGATGACACGAACAGGTTGGCATCGGCCAGGGCACCGAGCAGCTTCGGGCCCACCTGGGTGTCGATGTCCATCTCGCCGTTGACCTTGATGGTCACATGACCGCTGGGCACCAGATGGGAGCGGGCATAGAGGATGACGCCCACCAGGGACAGAACAATCGCCGTGAAGACGAAGACGCCAATGGAAATCTCAAACATGGCACGTCCTCCCCCAGGAAAGCTTGGCGACCTTGGCGCCGCCGCGGTTCATACCCCCGGCCCTCACAACTGAATCCCCGAAAACGACATGAAGGCCAGGGCCATGAGCCCGGCGCTGATGAAGGTGATGCCCAGGCCCTGTAGGCCCGCGGGCACGTCGGAGTACTTGAGTTTCTCGCGCACCCCGGCCAGGGCCACGATGGCCAGCAGCCAGCCCACACCGGACCCAACGCCGTAGACCACCGCCTCACCGAAGTTGTAATCGCGCTCCACCATGAACAGCGAGCCACCGAGGATGGCGCAGTTGACGGTGATCAGCGGCAGGAAGATGCCCAGGGTCTGGTGCAGGGCCGGAAAGTAGCGGTCCAGCACCATCTCCAGTATCTGAACCAGGGCGGCGATGACGCCGATGTAGGTGATCAGCCCCAGGAAGCTCAGGTCCACGTCGGCCAGGCCGATCCAGGACAGGGCACCGGGCTCCAGGATGAACTGGGTGACCAGCTGGTTCACCGGCACGGTGATGGCCTGCACCACCACCACGGCCACGCCCAGGCCGAAGGCCGTGCTGACCTTCTTGGACACGGCAAGGAAGGTGCACATCCCCAGGAAGAAGGACAGGGCCAGATTCTCGACGAAGATGGCCTTGATCAGCAGAGAGAGGTAATGCTCCATCAGGCGTGCTCCCCGTGTTGCAGGGACTTGATCTGGAAGTCAGGGGCCTCGTTCTGCTTGGGCTTCCAGGCGCGGATGCCCCAGATCATCAGGCCGATGATGAAGAAGGCCCCGGGGGCCAGCAGCATCAGGCCGTTGGGCTCGTACCAACCACCGTTCTTCACGGTGGTCATGATCTCCACACCCATCAACGTGCCGTTGCCGAACAATTCA
>JBMYTL010000100.1:0-8851 GCA_049604295.1 Gammaproteobacteria bacterium | reverse complement strand
GGCCAAGGCGAATGCCAGTGTCAGTGACAGCAGCAACAGGAGGGCTGTCGCCACGCGCGCGGCAAGACGTTTGGATCGGGTGGAGACCATGGGCGGGGTGGAATCCTATACCGTCCCGCACGACAAGCGGGGGCCGCGAATGGGCCTGCAAGCGGACACCGCCGGAAGAAACAAGGCGCGGTTCGGCAACTTACCGCCACGTGCCATGTCGTAGAACCTTGCGTGCGGGGCTGGCGACATGCCCGCCGAAGCCTCATGATCGCGCCCCTTTCCGCAGTGCAGGCGGCCCATCTCCGCCATCGGTAGCCCCTCCCCCATGTCTTTTGATTCCCTCGGCCTCAAAGCCGACCTCCTGAGCGCCGTCAAGGCCCAGGGATACGACACCCCCACCCCTATCCAGGCCCAGGCCATACCGGTCGTCCTGGAGGGCCGCGATGTGCTGGCCGGCGCGCAGACCGGCACCGGCAAGACCGCCGCTTTCACCCTGCCCCTGTTGCAGAACCTGGACGATGGCCGCACCGGCCTGCGCCACCCACGCGCACTGATCCTCACCCCCACGCGCGAACTGGCCGCCCAGGTGGCCGAGAGTGTCGCCACCTATGGCGAGCACCTGAAGCTGCGCCACACGGTGGTGTTCGGCGGCGTGGGCATCAATCCGCAGATCGACCGGCTGCGCCGCGGTGTGGACATCCTGGTCGCGACCCCGGGCCGCCTGCTCGACCTGGCCGGGCAACGCGCGGTGAACCTGTCGAAGGTGGAGATCCTGGTGCTCGACGAGGCCGACCGCATGCTCGACATGGGCTTCATCCACGACATCCGCAAGGTGCTCGCCCTGTTGCCGGACCGACGGCAGAACCTGTTGTTCTCGGCCACCTACTCCGACGACATCAAGCGCCTGGCCGACTCCCTGCTGCACAACCCGGCCCTGATCGAGGTGGCACGTCGCAACACCGCCGCCGAGACCGTGGCCCAGGTGGTCCACCGGGTGGACCGCAAGCGCAAGCGCGAACTGCTCGCACACCTCATAAAAGAGGGCAACTGGCACCAGGTACTGGTGTTCACCCGCACCAAGCACGGCGCCAACCGCCTGGCGCAGCAGCTGGAGAAGGACGGCATCACCACCGCCGCCATCCACGGCAACAAGAGCCAGGGCGCGCGTACCAAGGCCCTGGCCGGATTCAAGGACGGCTCCGTCCAGGCCCTCATCGCCACCGACATCGCCGCCCGTGGCCTGGACATCGACCGCCTGCCCCACGTGGTCAACTACGAGCTGCCCAACGTCTCGGAGGACTACGTACACCGCATCGGCCGCACCGGCCGGGCCGGTGAAGAGGGCATGGCCCACTCCCTGGTCAGCGGCGACGAGGCCAAGCTGCTCAAGGACATCGAACGCCTGCTCAAGCGCAAGCTGGATCAGAAGATCATCCCCGGTTTCGAACCCAGCGGGGACGACGGCCCCGAGCCCGCCGATGACCGCCCACGCGGTCGGCCGGGGCACAAGCCGGGGCGCCGGGGCCAGGGCAAGAATCAGGGCCAAGGTCAGGGCCAGGGACGCAACGATGGGGGCAACCCGGGCCGGGGCCAGAACCCGGGTCAGGGCCAGTCCCGCGCCGACGGTGAATCCAGGCCCCCGCGCAAGCGCCGCCCGCGGCGGCGCAAGCCACCGGCGACGGCCGGGAGCTGAGCTCGGGTAGGCGGCGTCCCGCCGCGTTTAGCCCAGGTGAAAGAACGCGCTGCGCGCGGTCAGACCGAGGTCTGTACTCCAATCTCTGTTCGAAGCCGTGCCGGTGAACTGGCACCGGCCCTGATCGATAATGGGAGCGGCGTCCCGCCGCGATGGCCCCGCTGTAATAACGCGCTGCGCGCGGTCAGACCGAGGTCTGTACTCCACTCTCGTTTCGAAGCCATGCCAGGAGCTTGGCACCGGCCCTGATCGGTGGGTGGAGTACGCATCTCGATGCGCCCGGCGCAGCCGGTCCTACAGGGTCACCCGGCTGGCGGAGCCGACATTCTGGAAGCGCTCGGGCTGGCAACTGAAGATGATGATCTGAAGGTCCCGGGCGGCCACGGAGAGCATGGCGCCGATGTGCTTGAGGCGTTCGGGGTCCGAGTGGCCCAGGGTATCGTCGAGGATGACGGGGATGCCCGCGTCCCCGGACACCAGTTGCGCGGCGGCCAGGCGCGAGGCCAGGGTGAGCTGTTCCTTCGCCCCGCCGGACAGGTTGTCGAACGGTACCGTTACGCCATCCAGCACCCGCGTGGCGATGGACAGGTCGTCGTCGAGACCAATCTCGAGCCCGGGGCCGAAGACGATGCGCGCCAGCTGTTCGATACGCTCGCGAAAGGGTTCCACGTAGGCCCTGTGGGCCGCGTCGCGGTGCTGGGTGAAGGTCTCCCGCAACAGACGCGCCGCATGGGCCCGGCGCTGCACCGACTCCAGGACGGCCAGCGCGGCGGCCTCCTCGGTCCTCGCCTCTTCCAGGTTTTCGAACAGGCCCTTGCCACTGGCCAGATCCACACGGCTTTCCACGCCGGCGAGTTCCAGCCTCAGCTCCTGAAGTTCCCCGTTGGTGCGCCCCAGGACCGAGCGGGCGTTCTCATCACGCGCCTCCAGCACCTCCGGCCCGGCCGAGGCATAGCTCCGCTCGAGCTCATCGGCCGATTTCGCGATGTCGTCCCGGCGCCCATCGGCCTCGCGTCGGGCGGTTTCCAGGCTTTCGTCCGAGACCGCCTCCCGTGCCGCCTTCAGATGCGCGAGCGCCGTCTCATGGGCCTTGACCGCCTCATCGACGCGCGCCCGCCCGGAGGTCAACGCCGCCTCCGCCGCGACCCACTGATCATGGACGGGGACAAGGCTCTGCTTGGCCTGCTCCAACGCACCGTCGGCCTGATCAAGCAACGCCTGGCGTTTGTCGCTGACGGACCGGGCCTCGTCCAGGTTTGTCGGCAGCGCATGCCCCCCAAGCTGCATTTCGAGGCGTCCGTGCTCGGCCCCCAGTCGGGCGGATTGCTCGCGCAAAGCTTCCAGGCTGTCCTCGCCACGCAGGGTGTCGCGCTTTTCCCTGGCCCGTTCATAGCTCGATTGCGCGGCATTGCGTCGGGCATTGATCGCGCGCGCCTCGGCCACGCTGGCCGATCCGTGCCGATCAAGCAGCGCCGCAAGCACATCCTCGGCGCGCTGCTCATCATTCTGAAGGGTCGCCAGGCTCGCCCCCGGGCGAATCCGCAGGTCGGCGATTTCGGGAATGACGATATGTGCCGACTCCGTCACCGACACCGAACGCGACTCACCGGGGCCCACGGCCAGGCGTTGGCCATCGGCATCCACATCCAGGGCCACCCGGGCATCCACGATCAGTTCAGGGGCCGCGTTGCGCAGGCTGGCGCGTGCGACTTCCCGGTCCTGGTGGGCACGGTCGATCTCGCGCATGACCTCATCGGTCACCGTCAGGGCAGCCAGATCGGCTTTCGCCTCGTCGGCCGCACGCGCGGCGACCTCGATGGCTTCGATCCGCTTGCGCAGGCCCTCGCGCGCCTGCTGACACTCCAGCAGTTTCACGGCCGCGGCGGCCTGCTCCGCCTGGGTGCGCGCGGCCTTGAGCTGGCCTTCGGCCCGGCGCACGCCATCGGTCAACTCATCATGACGTGCCTTGAGCTCTTCGTGCGCACGCTCGGCCTCGTAGTGGGACGAGCGAAGGGTTTCCAGGGTCTGGCTTTGGCGGGATTCATCCTCGATCCGTTTTTGACGCTCCTGGTACGCCGCATCCGCCCGCAGCCACGTGGTCTCGGCCTCGGCCCGATCCGTGCGCGCGCCTTCCATGCGTTGTTTCAGCTGGTCGAGTGCCTTCAGTTCCTCGGCGGCGTCCCTGGCATCACGCTCCTGCTCGCTCTTGAGCCCCTGCAAACGCTCGATCCCGGTCCGCAGCCGTTGCACCGTGTCGATGGCGTCGGACAGTTCGGTCAACTCGGCTTCCAGCCCCTCCTTGCGTTCGCCTGCCCGGGTGGCCCGGGCGCGGGCGTCCGCAAGTTCTCCGGTTTCACTGCCGCGACCTGAGGTGTAATAGCGGCCGAACTCCCCCTCGATGGCGGCCAGCAGGGCCGAGGAATCCTCCACGGGCGAGGCGCCACCCGCCGCCCGGTCCAGGGCCGCGGTCAGGGATGGTCGGCTGGCCAGCTCCGGTTGTTCCAGGGCGGCGAGCTGCTGCACCTGCAGGGCCTCGAACAGGTCCTGGTCCAGGGTCTCGTCCAGGATCGCCTTCATGCGGTTGTGGGCGTCGTCCCCGGTCAGGGCCTCCTTGCGTGGGGCATGCAGGGTCAGGCTCGTGGCGTGGCCCTTCATGAACTGCTTGGCATAGGTGAGGCGATAGGGGCCGGTCTCCAACTCCATCTCGATACGGGGGGCCGCACCGCTACGGGTGTTCACCAGGCTCTTGATCTGGCGCTTCTTGGAGGAGTCCTTTTCGCGGAACAACACGCCCATGGCCTCCATGAAGGAGGACTTTCCCGTCTCGTTCGGGCCCTGCACCAGGGTCACCCCGGCCTCGAAACGGACCTCCTTGCGCTCGATGCCCTTGTAGTTCTCCAGCAGCATGCGGTGGATACGCATGGGTCAGCCCTCCCTTTCGCTGAGCCGATAGAGCAGTGCCACGGCATCACTGGCCACCCGGGCATCCTCACCGCCCTCAGCCGCACGCGCGGCGAGCGCATTCCAGGTGTCGCGGGCGTATCCGCTCAAGCCCGCGGTTTCGGCATCGGTGGCATCGGGCATGACCGCCAGGTCCTGCTTGTCGCCGGGCACATCCACGCAGGCAAACAGATCCCGGGCCCGCGCCAGCAGCGCGTCCACACGCGCCTTCTGGGCCACGTTGAGCGTCCCTTCCAGGCTCAAGCGCAGGATGGTGCGTTCGGGCTTGTCCAGGGCATCGAGGCGGTGTTCGAAGGCGTCCACATCGTCAGCGCTGTTGAGCACCACCGTCTCGGCCATGAAGCGCCAGTCGCTGGTGGGCAGCTCGGTAACCCTGGGGGGCGAGGTGCCATCGATCCCGACCAGCAGGGCCTGGTTGGGCTTGGGCTCGCGGAAGTCGGTGGCCACCGGGGCGCCGCTGTACCAGAGCCGTCCGGAATCGCCGACGCTCAACGTGGAATGCTTGTCGCCCAGGGCGACGTAATGGACGCGCCCCCCGGCGAACGCCGCCTCGGCGGCGCGCAAGCCGATCAGCGCCGGGTTGTGTTCATCGGGGCTGAGCACATCGACCGCGCCGTGGGCAACGGCAATACGCACCGTTTCGCCTGGGGCATCGTTCAGACCCAGGGCATCCTGAAGCAGGTCCGACAGCGGGCGCTTGCTGAACCAGGGCGCGCCCATGACCTCAACGCCAGCCACACCGGGAACGGGTAGCGGCGTGCTGTCTTCCAAGACATGAACGTGGGCCGGACAGCCCTCAGTGAAAACCCGCCCACGAAAAACGCTGCCCGGGTCGAGCGGGTCGTGGTTGCCGGGCAGCAGAAACACGGGCACACCCACATCACCCAGGGCCGCCAGGGAGCGCCGTATGGTCTGCTCCGAGACCTGGTTGGATTCGTACACATCACCGGCCACCACCATGAAGGCGGCATCGTGCACCCGCGCCAGCTCCCCCAGGCGCCGGATGGCGTCGATGCGCTCCTGCGCGAAACGCGCCTGGGTCTCGTCGCTGAGGTAGTAGCGGCGCATGCCCAACTGCCAATCGGATGTGTGAATGAACCGGATCACGCGGCCTCTCTCCCCATGTGCCTGTCGCGGCGCACCACGAGGTGCCCAGCGGGCAACACTACCAACCCGACTCCGCCTGTACAGCCTCCAGTACGGCTTCAGTAGTCCGGACCGTGCAGAATTCGCCATGCAGGCTGGCCAGGTGGACCCGGTGTATCTCTTCGGCCGTGTAATCCAGGCCATCGGGCCCCGGCCGCGAGAAGGTAGCGGTGGCATCAGACACCAGGACGGTGCTGAACCCCAGGTTGCCCGCCATGCGCGTGGTCGTGGACACGCAGTGGTCCGTGGTCAGCCCCACGATGACCAGGTCGGTGATGCCCTGGTCACGCAGGTGGGCCTCCAGGTCCGTGCCGATGAAGGCGCTGTTGACCGTCTTACTGATGATCTTCTCCCCGTCCCATGGCCGTGCCTCCGGCTTGAAGCCGTTGCCGGGCCGGTCCGGGCGCAGGGGTGAATCCGGCTCTTCGGAGCAATGCCGGACGTGGATGACCGCCCCGCCCCGCTCCCGCCAGGCGGCTATAAGGCAGGCGATGTTCGCCTCCGCATGGGGGTTGTTGCGTGTCCCCCATCCCGGCTCGTTGAAACCCAGTTGTACATCGATCACCAGCAGGGCCGCGGGCTTGATCCGGGAGTCAGCGTCACCCTCGGCGATCTCCAGGGTCTTGAACATAAGCAGCGCATCAACGTTTCCACGGCGCGGATGCCTGAACGCCCCGGGCAAGCGGCCGACCACCTCGAAGCCCAGATGCCGCCAGAGGCGCACCGCGCCGGTGTTGCTCGCCGCCACGAAGTTGAACTGCATGGCTTGGTAGCCCAGCTCGCGGGCGACCGCCTGGGAGTGTTCGCACAGGGCCGTGGCGATGCCCCGGCCCCGGGCGGCCTCCGCTACCATGTAGCCGCAATTACAGACATGGGCTCCAGGCCCGGCCTGGTTGGTCTTGATGTAGTAGGTACCCAGGATCGCGCCGCCCTCCTCCGCGACGAAGGTCTTTCGCGGCACCTGCATCCACAGGCGCTCGCCCTCCTCCCAGCTGACGTCGGTGGGGTACGCATAGGTATCTCCCCGCGCCACGATGGCGTGGAAGATCGGCCAGATGCGATCGAAGTCGGCGTTGTTGGCTTCGCGGATGATCACGTGCAGGGCTTCCTGGGAATCTTCGGGCCGTACCGGTTGCGGGCCCGGGGCGGGACGGTAGCACCACCTCCGCTCGGGGCGACGATGGAAGTGCCAAAATCAATCCATAAGAAAACGTTGATTTTCTGATATTCTGACGCGTTTTCCGCCCGCGTCCGCCCCGAGCCTCCCATGTTCCAACTCACCTGCCCCGGCAAGCAGTGCGTCCGTAATGATGTGCTCGCTGGCCTGACCGTCGCCCTCGCCCTGGTCCCCGAGGCGGTGGCTTTTGCCTTCGTGGCGGGCGTGGAGCCGCTGGTGGGTCTGTACGGCGCCTTCATGATGGGCCTGATCACCGCGCTGATCGGCGGTCGGCCGGGCATGATCTCCGGGGCCACCGGCGCCATGGCGGTGGTCATGGTGTCCCTGGTCGCCACCCACGGCGTGGAATACCTGTTCGCCGCGGTGATCCTGACCGGGGTGTTGCAGATCAGCGCGGGAGCCCTACGCCTGGGCAAGTTCATCCGTCTGGTGCCGCACCCGGTGATGCTGGGCTTCGTCAACGGCCTCGCCATCGTCATCTTCCTGGCCCAGCTCAAGCAGTTCCAGGTCATCGGCGAGGGCGGCGAGCTGGAGTGGCTGGCGGGCACCCCGCTGTACACCATGCTCGGCCTGATCGCCCTGACCATGGCCATCATCCACTTCCTGCCCAAGCTGACCTCGGCGGTGCCCGCCTCCCTGGCCGCCATCGTCACCGTGACCGTCCTCGCTATCGGCCTGGGCCTGGACGCGCGCAATGTGCAGGACGTGTTGCGCGATATGACCGGCGACCTCAACGCCACCATTGCCGGCGGCCTGCCCAGCTTCAGCATCCCCGCCGTACCGCTGACCTGGGAAACCCTGGAGATCATCCTGCCCTACAGCCTGATCCTGGCCGGCGTGGGCCTGATCGAGTCCCTGCTCACGCTCACCCTCATCGACGAGATCACCGAGACGCGTGGCCGGGGCAACAAGGAGTGCGTGGGTCAGGGCGTCGCCAACACGGTGAACGGCCTGTTCGGCGGCATGGGCGGTTGCGCCATGATCGGCCAGTCCATGATCAACGTGAACTCAGGCGGCAAGGGTCGGCTCTCGGGCATCTCCGCCGCCCTGTTCCTGCTCGGCTTCATCCTGGTGGGCTCCCAGCTCATCGAGATGATCCCGGTGGCCGCCCTGGTGGGCGTCATGTTCATGGTGGTGCTGGGCACCTTCGAATGGGCCAGCCTGCGTCTGGTGGGCAAGATCCCGCTGCCCGACACCCTGGTGGGCATCATGGTGATGGTCATCACCGTCTACGCCGACCTGGCCATCGCGGTCATCGCCGGGGTCATCGCCTCGGCCCTGGTGTTCGCCTGGGAACACGCCAAGCAGATGGGCGCCAAGGCCTATATCAACCAGGACGGGGTCAAGGTCTACGAACTGCGCGGCCCGCTGTTCTTCGGCTCGGTGCAGGCCTTCGCCGACCTGTTCACCCCGCGCGAGGACCCCGACGAAGTCATCATCGACTTTTACGAGTCCCGGGTGGCGGACCACAGTGGCATCGAGGCCATCGACTCGGTCGCCGAGCGTTACCAGAAGGCGGGCAAGACCCTGCACCTGGTGCACCTGAGCCCCGAATGCAAGGAACTGCTGGACAAGGCCGGTGACCTGGTGGAGATCAACGTCAAGGAAGACCCGGTCTACCACGTGGCGGACAACCGCCTCGCCTGAGGCCGACACTCATCGACAGCCCGGTCGGCCCGGGCCGGGCCGACGCGTCAACGCGTCAGCATGCGGATCTCGCCGTTGCTCTGCTTGAGCCGTTCCATATTGATCTCGGAGAGATTGCGGAACATCTTCAGCCGCACCTGCATGGCAAGGGGGTCGTCGCTCTCCTCCAGGCGCGCGGGCTGAAACTGCAACAGGGTCACCTCGTTGTCGGCGACCACGTCCGCGGAGCGTATCCG
>JBMYTL010000099.1:0-8934 GCA_049604295.1 Gammaproteobacteria bacterium | reverse complement strand
TTCCCGCTCCGGGCCTTGAACAAAGAGTGGAGTACGCATCTCGATGCGCCCGGCGCAGCCGGTTGTCCCCTGTGGGCGGCGCCCCGCCGCTCCGGGTGTTCAAACGGCCCACGACAGCGAGTTCGCGCTCCAGGACAACAATGAGCACGGACGTGCGCGCCAGAGCGTGAACCTCGAGGGGCTCGAGAAGGTTGAATTCAAGGCAGTTTGGCTTCGTACCGGGCATTGCGGACAATCCACAGACAAGGGGGTAACCTCCCGCGCTGGATTTACGGACAGCGACGCGACAAGAACGAATAGGGGAAGGCAGGTTCATGTCAGACGAAAAGCATCTGGTCGAATTCGAGCTGGGTGAGGATGGCGAGGGTGTCGTCTTTGAGGTCACGCAGCCTGAGGTGCAGGGCGACTTTGTGCGCGTGTCGCGTAATTCCGAGGGCGTCGTGGCTACGGGTAAGAAGTTCAAGGAGCTTGCCAGCAGTATCCGGCCCGCGGCTGAGGTGGTGATCGACGCCCTCAAGGAGATCAATACACCCCAGGAGATCGAACTGGAGTTTGGGATCAAGTTCGGGGTCAGCGGTGGGGTGATCTTTGCCTCGGCGGACAGCGAGGCGAACTTCAAGATCAAGGTGAAGTGGGTGAACCCGCCCCCGCCGGATACCGAACCGGGGCCGCGCACCAACGGCGCTTGAGGGAGGCGAGCGTGGATAGGACGCCTACCCAATACGCCGTCAGCATCCTGGATTCCCGTGGCCCGGCGGACGCGCCCCGCTGTGTCGGCAGTGGAATCTTGCTCGACGATCGGACCGTCCTGACCTGTGCCCACGTGGTCGGCACCGCGCTGGGGATCGATTCAAGCCTGAGCGAAGCACCGAAGGGGACCGTATCCCTCAGTTTTCCCATGACGGACGGCGCTCCCGATCGGTGTTTTGAGGCCGTTGTCGACCCGGGCTCCTGGTTTCCCGAGCGTCGCCGGGCTTCCAAGAGGCGCTTGGAGGACATGGCGGTTTTACGACTCCAACAACCGCTTCCCTTGAGCGTGCCGGCGCCCCGTTGGGCCGCATGGGATGCCGATGAATATGGCAGGCGTCCGTTCGAGGCCTTCGGGTATGGAGAATCCCAAGGCTTAACCGTCGAAGGCTCATGTCAGCGCGGCACGACCCGGGGCTGGATTCAATTGACGCCCGATGTGGGCGACGTACTCGATGGTCACAGTGGTGGACCGGTCTGGTCCTCCCGGTCTGACGGCAGCGATTGGCGTTTCATCGGCATGTTGGTGGCGCGTCGTACCCGGGGAAAGGCGGCCTACCTGATCCCCGCACGATTCATGGCCGATCACTGCGCGGATATTCGGGTGGACGGCGGCAACGCCACGCACAACGAAGACCTGGCCGAGTGGTTGTCCATGACCGTTGATCGTGTTGACCAATGTGGGGCAATTGTTGACGACCTGAAGGAGAACCCCGGCAAGCACCGCTGTTACGCCTTCTATGGCCGTTCCGCGGACCTGCCGCCCAACCTGGGCAAGCATGTGTTGCTGATGCCGCATCTTGATGCTTCGGAAACGCCGCCCCAGGGCGACCCCATGACCCGCTTTCACCTGCTCAGGGATCTCTATGGCGATGGCTTCAACCTGGAGCAGGCCTTGCGCAAGAAGTTTGGCGATGTCTCCCACTGGTTACGGCACAACTCGGGGGACTACGTCCTGTTCTGTCACGTCCATCGTTCTTCACAGGTGGGGGAATTGCTGAGCGACCTGGGGGCTCAATTGGCGGCATTGCCCCAGCCCGCCGGTGGTGGGCGCTTCCTGCTCCTGGCCGCATGCGCCTATACCCGGCCCTGGCTACGTTGGCTGCCCACCAAGCCGCCCTCGGCCATGCACATCGATGGCGTTGTTTCCCTGAAACCCCTGCCCCCGGTGTGCGGTCATGATTTGTCCGACTGGGTCGGCGAGCTGCCTCATGACCTGGAACGCAAGTTCAACACCGCCGGGCTACGCGAGGCCTTCAGCAAGATCCTCTCCGGCCAAGCCACGCGGCGTTATGCCCGCTTGGTCACACCCATCAAGAAAGCCCTCATCGAGCACCAGATCTGAGGTCCCGGAGTACCCCATGAGCCAGTCCCGCCTCTACCAATCCGCGCGCTGTCATCGCGAGGAGGCCGCCGCCCAACTGCCGCCCATCCGGCCCGGCGAGATGGACTCCCCAGAGGGCTACCTCGCCAGTGAAGATCTCAAGGCGGCCGTCGAGGTTGCGCTGACCCTGGGCATGCCCCTGCTGCTCACCGGCGAGCCCGGCCTGGGAAAATCCGTCCTTGCTGGCAGCTTGGCCCTGGAGCTGTTCGACGCCGAGCCGCTGGAATTCGTCGTCAAGTCCGACACCCAGTACACCGACCTGTTCTATCACTTCGACACCGTCGGCCGTTTTCACGCCGCCAGCGCGGCCCCGGGCAAGGACGGCAGACCCCACGACGCCGCCGACCCGCGTCGCTTTCTGGAATTCAACGGCCTCGGGCGCGCCATCCTCCACGCCATGGCGCCGGAGCACATCCAGCATCGCCTCGGCCCGGCCTGGGAGGCGCTGGCCCACCCGGGCAGGCCGACCCGTTCCGTCGTGCTCATCGACGAGATCGACAAGGCACCGCGCGATGTGCCCAACGACATCCTCACCCAGATCGACCGCATGCAGTTCCGCATCCCGGAGATCTCCGCGCACCCGGATGTGGGCAGTGACCTGTTCGCCGTCCCCGATGATGACAAGGTCGACCACCTGCGCCCCATCGTGGTGATCACCAGTAACTCCGAAAAGGCCCTGCCCGACCCCTTCCTGCGCCGCTGCGTCTACCACCACATCCGCATGCCGCCCTACCGGGCAGCGAACAAAGCGCAGTCACGAGATGGCGATAGTGGCCATGGCGGCGGCCTAGGGCATCACGGTGACGTCAGCGTGGAGGCCATCGTCGAGGCACGCCTGGGCGCACGCTACAAGGGGCAAGGCGAGGCCATGGTCGCCGAGGCGATTGACTTGTTCGCCTACCTTCGTGAACAGCCCTTGGAGCGAATCCCCTCCCTGGCGGAATTGCTCAACTGGTTACAGTTCCTGCTCCCCGATGGCCGCATGGGCGCGGCCTCATTGCCGCGCTTGGCGGACATGGATCCGGCTCGCCTGCGCACCAGCGTCACCCTGACGCTGCTGAAGAAGGAGCGCGATCAGCTCAACGTGGATGAACTCCTGAAGGGGTGGCTGAAAGCCCAGGAGCCCGCCAAGGCCTGATACCGGCCACGCACCCGTGACGAATCCCTCCATGCCCTGGCAGGACCGGCTCCACGCCTTGGACGCCGCCTTGCGCGCGGCGGGTCTGCCCCATGGGCCGGACCGATGGTTGCGCGCGCACACCTTGCTCCACCGCCTCGGGGAGCGGGATGCCCTGCCGTCCGACGGCGTTGGCCTGTGCCGTGTCCTCGCGCCGCTGTTCTGCCGCGACGCTGCGGAGCAGCGCTTGTTCACCGAGGTGTTTGATGTCTGGTGGACATCGGGTGACGAGGCCGGCGGGGCCGCCAAGGAAGCGGAACAAAATGGAACGGGCGACGCGAGAGCTGGCGGCAGTGGCATCCGCCACGCGCGGCTATGGCCCTGGTTGCTCATGGCCTGTGTCGTCGCCACCGTGCTGCTCCTGGGGGAGGTCCTCAACCGCCTGCCGGCACCCTGCGAGGCCTGTCTGGCGACCGTGCCGGTCCCGCCCAAGCAGACAGTGTCCGATTGCACTGCGCGTAGCGACTGCCCGGACCCCATTCCACCGGCACAAGAGCTGAAACTCAGCGATCAGCCGCTGCCCGCACGCCCTAGTGCTGATGCGCCACCGGCCCTCATGGAGCGCTTCGCCCAGTGGAGGCAGCTGGTCCCCCTGGTGTTGAGCCTGGTGCTCGGGCCGTTCGCGCTTGCCTACCTGTTGTACGCGTGGCGCGCCCGTCGCGTGGCCTTGGAACAACGCCCCGACGATCTGGATGCCCCCTTCGCCCAACTCGAGGCCCACCATGCCGAGGCCCCGCTGTTCGATGGCCCCACGGTGCGCGATGCCCTGCGTCGGCTCCATGCCACGGTGGCCCAGCCTACCCGGCGACTGCACAGCGCCCAGACGGTCGAGCAGACCCTGCGCGCGGCGGGCCTGTTCACCCCGGTCTACCGCGAGCGCGCCCAGGTGCCCGAGGTGTTGTTGCTGGTGGATGCCCAGCACGATGACGACCCCCTGCTGCGCCTCAGCGAAAGCCTTGCCGTACGCCTGCGCGAGACCGACCTCCACCTCGCCCACTATCGCTTCCTCGGCGAGCCGCGCTGGCTGCGGCAGGTGGGGGAAGAACGCGGTGTGCCCTTCGAGTCCGTCGCTGCCCGTTATCCGGGGGCGCGGGTCCTGGTCATCGGCCGCCGCGAGACCTACATCAACCGCATCGACGGGGCCCCCGCGCCCTGGCTCAAGGCCATGGATGCCTGGCAACAGGGCTATCTCTTCAGTGTCGATGCCGAGCCCGGCTTCTCATCGGGCCTCGGCGGTCCGTTGTCCTCGCTACAGGAGCTTGGCACGCAAGACGCCCGCCACCCGACACGGCCCCTGGAGGAATCCGGCCTGTTGCTCGCGCCCCTCAGCAGCTCGGGCCTGGAGGCCATGGGGGCACACCTGCGCGGTCAACGGGCCGTTGCGGACCTCGCCGCACGGCCCCTGCCGCCTAAGCTTCGCGATGCCCACCGCTGGCAAGGCCTCGATTGGCCCCGCCGCGACGAGCGCCGCACCCTGGTTGAGGCCCTGGGGCGCTACCTGGATGCCGACGGCCTGCGGGTGTTGCGCGCCATTGCCGCCTATCCCCAATTCCATTGGGGCCTGCTCCGCGCCTTGGATATCGTCCTCGACCCGCAATGCCCGGACGAGCGCCGTGAGGCCCGCTTGCTGCGCATGGCGCGCCTGCCCTGGGCGAGAGAGGGTTGGATGCCCCTCTGGCTGCGTTGGCAATTGCTCAGTGGGCTCAAGCGCGGCGAGTACCGTGAGGTGGCGGCCATCCTGCGCACCCTGTTCCTGCCCCCGGATGAAGCCGAAACCGCCGGGGCGGACCGACGCGCGATCCCCCTGGATGTGCGTCTCAAGCGCCGACGCCAGCGCGAACCCTGGGGTTGGCTGAGCACCCTGAAGGCGTGGTTCGACAAGGCGCCCCGCGACAGCGCCGCAAGCGATCAGATCTTCGCCCGCCTCGTCACCGGCGGCTTCACCGGGCGGCTCAGCTTTCTGCTCCCCCCCGGGGCGGGCCGTTTGTTGCTGGGCTTGTTCGACCGCGCCAGTCATCGCCGCGCCCTGGGGCTGATGCGGCCCCTGCTGTTCACCGTGTCCGTCGTGGTGCTGGTCGCCGGGTTCTGGCAATGGCGCGGGGCGCAGTGGTTGGATGAGGCCCTGTTCGCCCAACAGCGGGGCCTGTTTTCCGACACTGAGCTGCGTATAGAAGGCGCCCCCATCGCCGAGCGCTGGCTCCAGGCCCTCTGGCGTATCGCCACGGAGGACGGGTTTGGCATCTCCAGCCCCCCGGAGGTCGCCGCCAGCCCCGACCTGAGCCCCCAGCAGGTCCCCGAGGCCCGCTTTGCCGAGGCGCTTGTCCATCACTCCAGCGATGAACTGGATGTGGCCCGTTTCCTGGGCGAACGCTTCCGCACCCTTGCCTATGGCGCGTCGTACACCTTGATGCCTGATTCCGAGCTGCCCGCGGGCCAGATGCGCATCGAGATCCGCGCCAGTGCCGGGCCGGGTGAGGGCACAGGCTTTCGCGACCCCATGAACCTGCCCTTGGACCTGGGCGGTGAAGGTAGCACCCAGCGCCTGAAGGCCCTGGTGGACGAGCTGGTCAATGGCAATGCCAGCGAATCGGACGCGGCTATCGAGGACTTGATCGCCCTGCTGCGGGTGTTCGAAAACAGCGGCGACCTGTCCCAACGCGAGACCATCACGGCCTTCCTGACGGCTTGGGATGAGTACACGGTAAAAGATGCGGCGGGTGGCTTTTCGACCGGGAACGAAGAGGAAAGGAGAGCGCGTCAGCGGACCATCGGGAAGTTGATCGATACCGTGCGGACACTGACGGGCTCCAGCCCGCGTCAAAAAGCCCCCGAGGAGCAGATTTCCACGGGCTTGGGGGACACCGAAGAAATTCCCTACATCGAGCCCGACATGATCGACCTGCCCGGCGGCCGCTTCGAGATGGGCTGCGTCAGCGGCGTGCGCTGCCGGAGCAACGAGAAGCCCGTCCACGCGGTCGTCGTCGCCCCCTTCGCCATGGCCGTGAACGAGGTCACCTTCGAGGCGTACGACCTGTTTGCCCGTGCCGAGAACCGTGAACTGCCCGATGACAGGGGCTGGGGTCGGGGGCGCCGACCGGTGATCGACGTCTCCTGGGACGACGCCCAGGCCTATGCCCGTTGGTTATCAGACCGGACCGGTAAGACCTACCGCCTGCCCACCGAGGCCGAGTGGGAATACGCCGCCCGCGCGGGTACCAAGACGCCGTTCTGGAGCGGTGACTGCATCCATACCGACCGGGCCAACTACCTGGGCAACTATGACTTCAATGACTGCGTTGCCATGACGGGGGGCCCCCACAGGCGCACGGTGTCGGTGGACGAGCTGGACGCCGCGAACGCCTTCGGTCTGCGTCACATGGCGGGCAATGTCTGGGAATGGACCGCCGATTGCTGGCACGAAAACTACTCGGACGCGCCCGTTGACTCTGGCGCTTGGTTAGACGCCAACGATGGGGATTGCACCCGTCGCGTGTTGCGCGGCGGTGGCTGGAACGACCAACCGGAGAACCTCCGGTCGGCCAACCGCTACTGGCTCGCGCGCGATGCTGCGTTCAGCTACGGGGGTTTACGTCTCGCCAGGACACCTTGACCCTTTTTTCTTTGTTCTTTTTCCCTTTTTCTCTTGATGAGGTGAGCCCATGAACGACCGACGCCAAGCCGCCATGCCCAAGGCGGTGGAGGATTGCCATGATCTGCTCGCCTGGATTATCCCAAAGCGCGCCTGCATTTCTCACCACCTTTCTACTGCGGCCGCCCAATGGCACGCCCTGACTGGCGTTCGCTCGGTCGGTCCGCTCAACGTAGTGTCAACTATGCCTGCGCGGCCCTTGGTCGCGAACGCCAGCCATGACGCACCCTTGAACGCCCTCGCTACGAACGGTGGTGAGAAATCCAGGCTAGACGGCTTTCCCCGGGTGCGCCGCTACACCCTCGGCGAACGCATCGAAACGCGACTGCTGTCGGTGTTGGAGTGCCTAGTGGCCGCTGCCTACAACCGGCGAAGGGCCGAACACTTGGCCCGCGCCAATCAGGACCTCGACGTGGTACGCCACCTCTGGCGCCTCGCTCACACGCTCGACGCGGTACAGAAGCGCGCCTACCAGCAGGGCGCCAGCCAATTCCTCGGCTTGGGCCGACAAATCGGCGGATGGCGGAAGGGTGCGGGGCGGCCCGCATGAAACGCGTGGGCGGGCTGTGGCCCCGGGCACATTTTTTTCTTCTTCTGACGCTCATGTTGACGTTCCCCTTCGCTGGCGCGATGGCGCAATCGGAGCTGGCAGGCATTGCCCTGCCGCCGGGAGCCTGCGCCGATAGCCCTGGTCAGGCACCGGAGATGGTGCTGATACCGCCGGGCACCTTCGCCATGGGCTCGTCGGAGCGCTCAGATGAGCAGCCGGTGCATCAGGTGACTGTGGTCAGGGCCTTTGCCCTCATGCGTTGCGAGGTCACGGTGGGGCAGTTTCGTGCCTTCGTGGCGGAAACCGGCTATCGCACCGATGCTGAGCGTGGCAAGGGCTGTAACACGCTGAAGGGCGGGAATGATTTTGGCTACGTCGCCGATGCCTACTGGGACCGGCCCGGATTCGAACAGGGTGACGACCACCCGGTGGTCTGTGTGACCTGGAACGACGCGAGGGCCTACGCGGCGTGGCTGGGGGTGCGCACCGGCCAAGCCTATCGCCTGCCCACCGAGGCGGAGTGGGCGTATGCGGCGCGCGGGGGCAGTATCCGATCGCGTTGGTGGGGCGACGACCCAGACTCGGCCTGCGATTACGCCAATGGAGCGGACCTCAGCGCGCTGGAGCGTTTTCCAGGAGCGATCGTCCACCAATGCAGCGATGGCCATGTCTTCACGGCCCCGGTGGGCCGTTATCGGGCCAATGACTTCGGCTTGGCCGACATGTTGGGCAATGCCTTGGAGTGGACGGCGGATTGCTGGCACGACAGCTACTCGGGCGCGCCGGTGGACGCCAGCGCTTGGTTGGATGCTGGCGATGGGGATTGCACCCGTCGCGTGTTGCGCGGCGGTGGCTGGTACCTCTTACCGGAGGACCTCCGGTCGGCCAACCGCCTCGGGCTCGCGCGCGGTGCTGCGTTCGGCCGCGTGGGTTTTCGTCTCGCCAGGACACCTTGACCCTTTTTTCTTTGTTCTTTTTGCCTTTGTCTTCATGCACGGGTGATTGGTTTGCAGGGATGCCGTGACCTCGCACCCTGAGTGCGAATTGAGACTGTGTGCGAACCGGGACAGATTGATTTTTCCGTCCAGCTCTTATGCTCATTGACACATTCCGCGCTGGCATTGGGCGCTGAAGCACCTGCTTGATTGTTCGCAACGGAACGCGTGTTGTCGGGGCGGGGCGGGCGGCGAATGATTCCATGCGCCGTCCCGAGCTTAGGTCAGACCGAGGTCTGTACTCCAAACACGTGGCAGGGTTGGCGCCCGGTTCCCGCTCCAGGCCTTGAACAAAGAGTGGAGTACGCATCTCGATGCGCCCGGCGCCGCCGGTCTCCACCCCTAAAGAACGCGCTACGCGCGGGACAGATCGAGATCTGTACTCCAAACACGTAGCAGGGCCGGTGCCCGGTTCCCGCTCCGGGCCTTGAG
>JBMYTL010000098.1:0-9077 GCA_049604295.1 Gammaproteobacteria bacterium | reverse complement strand
GCGCCTGATCACGCACCAGCACCACGCGGGTGTCGCCGGCAAACTGATCAGGATGGGCGCGGACCGGTCGACCATCAACGCTAAGCCATTGCCCCGCCTCGACGCGTGCCTTGTATTCATCGACGCTGATCAGCGTGGCGCCCTGATACTCCGCCCTCCCCTCGTTCGCTTCGCGCATGGCGCGATACGCCAGCCAACGCTCATGCACCCGCGCCGCCGGGAGCACCCGGGCGTCTTCGAGCCCATCGACCGCCTCGCCAATGATCCGGATGACCTCGGAGCTGTCATTGAACTCGGCGAAGATCGGCTGATCGTTCTCGCCCAACACCAGACCCCGCGCGCCAACCGTGCCGGAGACGGTGCGCAGCTCGAGACCGTAGCCGTGCACCGACGCGCTTAACGCAATGCAGACCAGGGTGACGATGAAGCGCCAGGGGTGGAGAAAATCCATTTTCATGCTCGACACGGGATCAGTTCCTCAGTACCCCGAAACCCATGGAGAACGGTACCCGACTGTCAGGATATTTAACAGATCAGCCCTCCCGGTCAGTCGTTGGCTGAACATGCTTGGGGCGGTAATACGGCTCATGGACATCCTGTTCGCGGTGTTCTTGTAAGGGTGGGCGCCCCGCGCTGACGGGCCCGCGCCGAGGCGTGGAGGCCATGGCCACTGCCTTGCACCCCCTTAGAATCAAGATCGGGCGGGTCAAATCGCCCGTGATGATCGGCCATTATCTAGCACATTTCGCGCCAGAACAGGCGCTTCGGAATACGGCGGTTTGCTGGATTGGATGCATCGGCGGTGGACCGTGTCACCCACCCCCCTACGCCCCGAAGTGGCGCGGTATTGGTGCACCCGCGCGGCGTTACACGTGTAACACCGTTTCCTTGGGCGACGATCATCACGATCCGTTGAGGAAGCGTTCCATGACATTGTCAAGCGCATCCAATCCCGAGGCCTCAATCCGCATCGACCAGACATCATTGCGTACGGTGAGCGAGTAGTTCTCGCCCCGTTTTTCCAAGGTGACCGGAAAGCCGATGCGGTCACCCAGCGCGTTGGCATAGTTGCGCATGTCGGGGTCGGGGGTCTCCCGGTCAGCTCGCGTCCGTGGATTGGCGTCCGCGTCGGCCAGGGCCGGCTGGGCGGCCCGCCAGCGACGCTCGTCGGCAATCAGTTTGAAATGCCCTGCTCTTTGACCGTTTGGGCGGGTTCGGCCAGCGAGTTCTCGGGAAACACCGTGCGCGGCTGGTACCGGCCCGTGTGCACCAGATCAATGGGCACGTGTATGAATTGCTCAATCACGCTCGATCAACGCTGGCCGCAACAGCGGGGTTGCGCGTGCATCGAAGTGGGACGCACGCTCAGTCCCATGTATCAGCGGGTCGACAGGCGGTAGCGGATGGCTGCCCTGATCACCTGGGATTGGGCGCCCACAACGCGAACGCTTTCAGAATGAAGCTGACGCATCATCGTCTCCAGTGCGTTGATGGTGGGTTCATCCAGGGTTACCGAATCGAGTTCGGTCATCTCGATGAGCGCTTCACCCAGGCCGACGAACGACAGCTGTGGATCTTCGTCACGCAACCGAATCAAGGCTTCACGGACCCATCGGCTTTTCCCCTTGCCTCCATAGCCGTCCTCACGAACCGCGGTCTTCAGTGCCTTGACCATGGCTTGATCGGTTCTGAATTTCGTCGACCCCATAACCGGTTACTTATTCTTTATTTTCAAAGAGTTATAGAGAAAATCCGACAGTCGGACTTGCGGCTTCATTCCATATCGGAGGCGAACCGGTCGAGCATCTCCTCGAGTAGCGCCTTCGCGACCTTGGGGTCCTCGAGATCCTTGCCTTCGAAGGACCAATCCGGGTAAACCCGTTGAACAAGAGCGCGCAGAACCTGAGGACGTGACGCCTTACCCAGGGAAACGCGCAGCGACTTACCGCCCTCCCCTTTCCGTGTCGTAGCGCGTTTGGTCGCCGCGCCCATTCTGGCCGCGCCACGCAAGACTTTCAGCGTGCGGTCGCGTTCCGATTTCGACAACCGCGCGATCGCCGCTGCTTCCTTGATGTTGTTCAGCAGTCCTTCGCGCATAGCCTCCAGGACCTCCGGCGCGTTTCGGGTTGCCAGGGTCCAGAGATCGAACGCAACGCTTCGACTGGTATGGATCGCATCGCGTAAGGCCTCGCCCTTGCTGATGGGCGCCCCATTGCGCTCCGCCTCCTCAAGAAGCATTCGCACCGCGCGCACACGTTCCCAGGGGGTGTAGTCGGATCGCGCATCGTTCTCGATGAACTGTACCTGCCGCAGGTTCGCGGGGCGCGCCAGCGCCACATGAGCATTGATAGTCGACTTGCCCGCCAGGAGATGGGCCACGAAACGTCGATTACCCGCGGCTACCCGGTATCGATCCGATCGGTCCGGATCCACCGGATAGACCTTGATCGGCTGAATCAAACCCTGAGTTTTCACGGACTCCGCCAGCTCAAGCAGTGCCTGGAATTTTTCATGGGTGGCATCGCTGTCGTCTATGGGTTTGAGGTACTGGTCGCCCCGATCGAGGCATATGCCCAAGACCCGTGCCTGGTCGTCATCGATAGAGATGCCGCGTACGGGAAGCTCCCGGTAGTCCAAGGCACCAATCGCTTCGTCACCGGCGGCGACCGCCTCTGACGCGGCGGCCGTGACGGGCGTTACCCCGCGGCCGAAAAAACGTTTCTTCCCACTCATGGTTGATCTCCGTACATATGGTGGATAACCGAAGCGCAGACCGACTCCGCTTCGAGCCTGGCCTTGTCCGTCGCACCCAACTCGAAGACGGAGCGCGGGACCATCCCCGGGTGGTCGGATTCGGCGAAGGCGATTCGGTCCTTGAGCTGCGTGCGCATGAGGAGCCCGCCCAGTTTGGAATCCTGTTCAAGCTCTTTAAGCGTGTCTTGATGCAGGATGACATTGGAACGCACTCGGTTGGGCAGGATGCCGATGATCTCCAGCGGCGTGCGTCGGTAGCTGTTCTGATCCCGGCGCATGCGCAACATGCCCTCAAGCCCCTCTTGGCACTGTGGCTCAGGCTGAAACGGAATCAACAAGTGAGTGGCCGCGCGGAACGCACTGATCGCGAGCGGCCCCTTGCTTGGCGATGTATCGATGATTACCAGGTCGTAGGCGTCGCGGACGTCCGCCTGGCTGAGCACCTCGTTCAGGCGATCATAAACACTGGCCTGCAAGGCGGCGGGGCGGTCTTTCTCGACATCGAGGAGCCGGGTTTCCGAGCCTGGAAGAATGTCGACGTTCTCGAATCGGGGTTCTCCGAATGCACCCAGGGTGGGGTAGGGCGCGAAAGCCCCGGAGAAGAATAATTCCGCACTGTCACTGCGCCCGTCCCAGTCGTCCTCCCCTTCGTAATCGGGATGAATCGGTGGTACGCGCCCGCCGAACTCGCTGCCGATCTCCATGGGGAGGAAGCGTTGGCTGAGGTTACATTGCGAATCGAGATCGATGACCAGGGCACGCAGGGGTCGATCGCTGTCGCGACCATGGCGCAAGCCGCAGTATTCAGCCATGAGGCGACAGGTGGTCGTCTTTCCGACCCCGCCTTTGTTCTGCGCTACAACCAATACCTTCACGTGCTGATCTCCAGGTTGGTTATCTGATAAAAGGCTGTGTAAGCTATTTAAAATAGCCTAATGTAGGCTATTAGACGTTCGCCGGGATTGCTTCGCAAGTGCTTTCGCGGCTAACGTCCTCAAAACACAGCGAAGCGGGGAGTGCGGTGAGTCATACGGGTTCAGGTGCGGGGTTCGAAGTCCACCTCGACGATCCAGCCCAAGCGGACGTCTGGCTCAAACCGTTGCGTGCCAGCGGACTTTCCGAGTCGCGAAAGGCAAGAACGGAGGAGGTCATACGTATGATCTTCACGTTCTGGGCGGCCAGCCCAACCCGGGTATACATGTCTCAAATGACGGAGGCGTTGAATCTCACCCGAGCGCAGATCGTTTATTCCATGGAGGCAGGTGAGGAGCTCGGGATCATCCGGCGCGGTTCCTTCCGGGTGGGGTCAAAACGACGGTCAACCTTGTATTGCGTGATAGACCCCGCGGGTTCTTCAGAGGACGTGGAAGCAGTCAGGGAGAAAGGGCCCGATGGCGGTTTGATCCTGTCGGACTCCGTTTCAGACTTGGTGGGTGATGACTACGAGGCATCCGCCATGGCGCCCAAGAAGGCAGAGCTGGTTACGGGGCTTTACTTTGTAGGTGCTCTGCGTACACGCCATGAAAAAACGGGCGGGCGGTATCGACGTCGCTTGGCGTTCGGCAGGGACTATATGGATGTGGAGGTCGCGACGGAGTTCGGCACTGATCCCATGGCGATACTGGATCTACGTGTCTATTTCGCGATTTTGTCCATATGTCGGTCCAGAGCGGCGCTTGGGACCCTTGCCGAGAACGGCAAGATTGAGATTCATATCCCTGAGGTCATTTCGGTCATGAAGTGGTCGAATGACGGTGGCCGTCGGTCGCAGGTGATTGGTGCTATCAAACGCTTTGAGACAACGGCCTTTACCATTGAACAGGTGACGACTCGGTTGAAGGAGCGAATCGGTGACTTCGCGATCAAGGAAAAGATCCGTTTGATCGTACCGCCGTTGTCGTGGATTGAAGATCGAAGCAACGGTTTGGTTGACCCGATCGCGGTCCGTCTGGCCTTGTATCCCGCAGTGTACGAGTACGTTGCCGATCCGAACAGCAATCGTATGTTGACGGTTCATCCGGAGATCATGTCGGAAGACAGCCCGACCGTGCTGGCGCTCTACCTCTGGTGCAGGAAAACCGTTCATCACCGCAAGGATTGGATGAGTCGTTCGGTAGATCTGATCCAGAAAGCCCTGTGGCCCCACAAATCACCAGGCGAAGTGAACAAGCTGATCAATCGTGTCTTTCGTGAGCGTCAGGTCCGCAATGCGATGATCCTGTGTGGCGGGTATGAGATGTGTCGGACGGGTGATAGGGAATGGTCGTTCAGAGCACTCAAGGATGACGTTTTGTTGGGAGAGAACAGTTACTACAGCCACCGCCAGCGGCTGAAGGAACTGGAGGATGGGGATCGCGAAGGCATGGGGGAGACGGCTTCGCTGTTCGAGGATTGATCGGAATCTCCCGACCGTTTTTCTCACAGTTCACTTCGCTTGTAGGTGACGCTGGCCCGTAAGTTAAGACTTCCGGTCAGTGTTCTTAAAGCTCGGATTCTCTGTCCCGATATCTTGATCCGCCATGTTCCCCGCTGATGGATTCATGGGTGTGCGTGAGCCCGTGCGAAGGGTCTTTTTCCCTTGTTCTCTTCCAATAAATCAATAGCTTAGCTTGGATTACATCGATTCTCACAAATCGGAATCTCTAACCTACGCTGGATTGGCTCAGGTGTATAAGGGCAGCCGATACCGTACGGAATCTCTTGACCTACCGCGTTGATAGACCTTGGGTGCGTGGTGTGTAACCTATTGTTCCGAAAGTGTTTTCTCAAGGAGAATTGAATTCTCACATCCCGGATTCTCAGTACTCGAACAATGATCACGTATTCCATGATGACCTTTTCTTACAGCTCGGATTCTCCGTGCTGAATTCGGGGCGTTGGGTGGGGTCAATGAGTCACGCCGGGGGCGAGTTTGGGATGTGCCGTTTTATCCCCGTTATCCACTGTGTAATAAGCGTCAAGTTTGTAAAAAAGAGTTACTTATAAGTACGTTAAGTGGTTTCTTCCCTTTATTTTTCATGAACTTATATGTCTTTTCGTGGTGGGAGATTCCGGTTTTTGGCATTGAGATTCCGTGCGTGAGCTGTGAGAAAACTTCCCTTGGGTTTGAGATTCCGATCGTGGGGTCGGAGATTCCGGAGGACTGGAGAGACAATCCGGTTATCCACAGGAGTTATCCACAGGATGGCTCGCGCCTTATCGGTGGTTCCGGGGAATAACCGATCCGCGAACGGTTCAGTGCTCATATAGGTCGAGCTCTGGGATGATGGGCTCTGAACGAACGATGTTGGGACGGCCTTTACGTTGCGTGTCGTTTGATTCGGTTAGCGCGGGGAGGGGGCGGATAACCGGGGCGGGATGCTGGTCGGAGAACGGTACGAGGAACGGCAGGGTTGCCGTGCGCATGGCACTCGTACCGTCCCAGTAGCTGATGTTTGCCCGGGGATGCGCGGGTAGACCGGCACGAATCACGAACTCATGGCTCGTGGGAAACCGTTCAAGGGCGTGGAGTTGTTGCTTCACTCGTGAGCGCCAGTCGCCGTAGTCCGACGGTAGGGGGCCATGTTCAAGGTGAAGTTCCAGGCGGGCGATCAGCTTCGCGCGTGTCACCCGCCGGGTCCCGGTTGTTCCGCGCGCCCAGGTGAAGGCAATCCTTCGGGGGGGCGCGGGTAGCAGGGTCGGCGCGCGGGTGATGTGCGCATAACAGAAGCGTGGGCTGACCCGTGACATGACCCGGCGTCTGGCCCAGTCCGAGGCGCCAAGTTCGGCATACAAGCGTGCAAACTCATCGCGGCGTAGCTTCAATAGCTCGATGCCGTGGGGTAGGGCGGTACCGTCGATGGGGATGACACCCGGGCACCGAATCGAGGTTTTTGGATGTTGATGGATGGTCGTGGTGTGGGTCGGGCTCTCGTTTGAAAGCGCCCAAGGTACTTCATCGGCGTACTCCATGAGGCGTATGGCCCAGCTACCTATCCGAAGTGCATCGGCACCCTGCGTTGGTTGGGGCTCGAGGCGCGCGGGGGAGCGCTCGTGCGCTTGCCGGACCGGCATGATGAAGACCGTCGCGCTGTGAACTTGGGCGTGTTGGTGTAGTACGGATATCAGTTGTTCGTTGGCGACGGAAATTCGGGCCATCAGGTTCCGCATTTCGGCTGGGGCATGATTCTCGGGCATCGTGGATCTGAGGGGTTCGTGGCAGACTTGTTATACAAGGGTCAGAGGAAGGATTTCCGCTTATGCCGTGCGGTCCTGGTGCGTTTGGGGTTTGCTCAGGCGGTGGGGTTGGCACGAAGTTCGTACTATTCGCTGACCCTTGTATAACGTGATTCGAGGATCTGGAACAACTGGACAAGCGCTCCGCAACGGTCCCATTCCTGGGTGACGGTTCGAGGAAGTCTTCCTGCTTATGAAAAGTTCTGGGTACCATGCAGTCCACTTGTTCCGGCGCCGTCGGCCTTGCGTGGCCGATCGGACCCGCCCAGGACCCGGATATTCAGCTAAGGATGTTGTGGACACGCCATGCGCACGAACCGCCGACGTTTTCGAGAATTTTTGTCCCCCCCGCATAAACCAAGAGGCAAGGATTATGGCGGTTTCACCCTGATCGAGGTCATGGTCGTGGTGGTGATCCTGGGGATCCTCGCGGCGATCGTCGTTCCCAAGATTATGGATCGCCCCGATGAGGCACGGGTTACCCGCGCGAAACAGGACGTGCGGGCGCTTGAGGCGGCGTTACAACTCTACAAATTGGATAACTTCCGTTACCCCTCGACAGATCAGGGCCTGCAGGCATTGGTTGAAAAGCCATCTGGTGCGCCAGAACCGAAGCGCTGGAAAGAAGGCGGGTATATGGATCGTCTGCCCAAGGATCCTTGGGGGAACGATTACCAATACCTCAACCCGGGTGTGAAGGGGTCCATCGATATCATGTCGCTGGGCGCGGACGGGCAGCCGGGAGGCGAGGGTGCGGATCAGGATGTGGGTAATTGGGGCGAGTCGACCGGGGGATAACACACCCTTGGGGATATTCCGCCAGCAGGCAGGCTTCACCCTTCTGGAGCTGATGGTAGTGATTCTGATCATCGGCGTCATGGGTGTGGCCATCGCCATGAATGTACATCGGCGTGACACGCGTCTGGATGACGAGGTCGAGCGCCTACGTGCGGTTCTCGAACTTGCGTCACAAACCGCGATCATCAGCTCGGCGGAGCTTGGGTTCGCCGTGACTGAGAACGGCTACCGCTTTTATGAGCTCAATGGTGACGGTTGGGTGGCGCTCGCGCCCAAAGAGGGCCCCCTGCGAACCCACGAAATCGCCAATGGAATGGTCTTGTCGCTCCGAACGGATTCTGTCGGTGGCGAATCGGTCGGGGCGACGGACTTACCCGAGCTCCTGCTTCGTTCAAGCGGTGAGTACACGCCGTTCGAACTGGAGGTGTTTCAGGCGCAAACGGGTGAGCGCGCCGTAATCGAGGGATACGGGGCAGGTCGTATCCGGGTTCAGATGCCCACTCATGCTTTGTAGGCGCGCCAGTTTTCCCGGCCACCGGCAGGGGGGGTTCACGCTGCTGGAAGTACTGGTGGCCTTGAGTATCGTGGCTCTGGCGCTCGCCGCGCTGCTGAGCGCGACTGGGACTCAAACCGCCGCGGCTACTCACATTCAGCAGCGCACCTTCGCCCAGTGGGTAGGGCTCAATGCCCTGGCCGAAGCACGCCTGTTTCCCGAGAACGGGGGGGGAGGCGACGGTTCCGAGGATATGGCGGGCGCCCGCTGGGCCTGGAGTTATCAGGTCGAGAGCACGCCTGACCCCGCCGTCGAACGGATCGTTGTTTCCGTCCGGCTCGAGGGAGACGGTCCAGAAGTCGCGCAGGTTATCGGTTACCGCTGGCGAGAAGCACATGCGCGCCAATGAAGGGTTCACCTTGCTCGAATTGATGGTCGCAATCATGTTGTTCGCGATGGTGTCCCTGATGGCGTATTCCGGATTGACCGGAATGATCACGCTCAAACAGGGCAATGACCGCGTGTCGGAGCGCCTCGCCGAGATTCAACTGGCCTGGTTACTCATACGTCAGGACATGCAACAGGCTCTGACTCGCCCGGTGCGCGGCGCCTACGATGAATCGTCGCCCGCCCTGTCCGGCGGGGAATCGGGCTCGGAATGGCTCGTGGCGTGCACGCGCGGAGGGATGGCCCCCTTGCCGGGCTTTCGCCGTCCGGCCTTGGCACGGGTGGCTTATGCCCTAAGGGACGGCACGCTTTACCGTTTACGTTGGTCAGTACTGGACAGGGACATCGACAGCCAGCCCAATGCCGCCCC
>JBMYTL010000097.1:0-9221 GCA_049604295.1 Gammaproteobacteria bacterium | reverse complement strand
GCGCTCATCACCACGAAATCTGAGCCGGTGCGGCGCGTTACACGAAGCGGTGTGTGGTGGCTAATTACCTGTTCCACATAGCTTTTTAAGCCATCTCTGAATTTGTTTACGGTCGTGCTGTCCATTGGTGGGCGCCCCATAGCGTACGGTGTTGCCGTACAGTGTAGGTAAAAAGTCCTAATCGGGTAAGGGGCGGTATCTAACCCCTCCCCACAGCGAAGTATGGGGGGCAGTGAGTATGTGAGTGTGGGCTGTTGCCGACGGCCCCGCTATTGCCTCGCCTATCCGGGATTCGGTTTCGAATGCTGCGCGTTGATCATCTCGCGCAGGCAGCCGTGACATTTACCGCAGCTGCGCTCGGGATAGTCGAAGTGACGACGCAACTCGCGCACCGATGCCAAGCCTTCGGCGAGGGCCTGTTTGACCTGGCGGTCACTGATGGCGTTGCAGACGCAGAGGTACATCGGGCCATACCTCAGGTCATGGATCGGTCCAGCAGGCTGGCGATGTGCAGGGCGTCGCGCCGGACGCCTTCGCGGATCTGCTGACGGCAGGAGAATCCGTTCGCCAGAACCGGAGCCTCCCGCTGGGCGCGCAGCGCGGGGAACAGGGACAGTTCGGCCATTTCCAGGCTCATGGTGGCGTTCTCCTTCTCTATGCCGAAGCTGCCCGCGCCGCCGCAGCAACTGGATTCGATCAGTTCGAACTCCAGGGCGGGGATGGCCTTGAGCACTTTGCGCATGGCCTTCATGGCGCCCACGGCCTTTTGGTGGCAATGGCCGTGAACCAACAGGGGTTGGCCGCCGGTGTCCACGGGCCTGAGCTTGGGTTTGAAGCGTTTCGCCTGAATCTCCCTGGCGATGAATTCCTCGAACAGCAGGGCGGCGTTGGCAACCTTGTCGGCACGCTCACCGAGCCCCAGGAAACGGTAGTCGTCGCGGATGGCGAGCAGGCAGGCGGGCTCCAGGCCCAGCACCTTGCGGCCGACGGCCACGTGGGGTTCGAGGGCATCGAGCATGCGCCGCGCCTCGGCGCGGGCGTCGTCCACCAGACCATGGGCGATGTGGGTGCGGCCGCAGCAGAGCGGTCGGTCGGGCTCGGCGGGGCCGGTCACGGGGTGGGCGATGTGGACGCTGTAGCCCGCGCGCGACAGGACGCGGATGGCGGCGTGCGCATTCTCCGGTGCGAACTGGTCGGTGAAGGTGTCGATGAGCAGGACCACCTCACCCAGTGGCTCGGCCTTGACGACGGATTGGGGGGTGATGTCGTGGAAGGGTCTGGCGACGGGCACCGGGACCTTGCGCCGGGCACTGATGCCGAGCAGGCGTTCACCGAGGCGGGCGAGCGTGCTGCTCGCGTTGCGCCATTCCAGCAGCGGGCGCAGGAAGGGATAGCGGAACAGGTTGAGCGACAGGTTGGCGAGCAGGCGGGTGCGTAGCGGGGGCCGCTTTCGCGCGTTGCGTCGGGCCAAGTACTCGACCTTGATCATGGCCAGGTCCACGGCGTTCTCGCATTCGCGTTTGCAGCCCTTGCAGCCGACACACAGGGCCATCAGGCGGTCGAGTTCGGCCGCGTCCAGGGCGGCATCCGGGTCGTCACTGTTCAGCGCGGCTTTGAGCAACCGTACCCGTCCGCCCGTGGACAGGGCGGGTTCACCGGTCACCCGGTAGCTGGGGCACATGACGCCCTTGCGGTCCGTCTCGCACTGGCGGCTGTTGATGCACACCGCCACGGCGCGGGCGAAGTCGCCCCCGGCCCTGGGGATGTCGGCATAGGCATCGCCCAGGCCGGCGTCCCGGTAGGTGGACCAGTCCAGAATGGGCTTCATGGGATGGCGTTCGCTGTGTCGGCGTTACCGGTGTCGGTGTTCAGGCCGTCACACAGCGCCCCACCCCTCACGCTTGGCTTCGGTAACCGCTGCCAGGACATCTTCAAGGGTGCCCGCCGGATACCTGGGTTTGTAGGACTTCATTTCGTCGTACAAGGTGACGATCTTGTCGGCGGCGGACTGGCCCTTGAAGTCGCTCTTTTCCAGGCCGAGTTCGTCGATGACCTCGTTCCACGGAACACCCTGGACCAGGGGGATGAGCACGAATGTGATGCCGCCGATCTCCACCTGGAATTCGCTGCTCAGGTTGACCACGTAGATCAGGGCGATCATGTCCTCGGCGAAGTCGCTGCTGTATTTCTCCACCAGGTTGGGCAGGGAAGCGATGTCCTCAAGCTGGCCGATGAGCAGCTTGATCTTCTCGTCGGCGAGCATGACCGCACCCAGCATCAGGTCCACCGGCGGTTTGTGGTGGCCCTTGTCGTCGGCGATCTCGCCCTGGATCAGGACCAGTTCTCCGCGGAAACCGAACAGGCCGGGGGTGCTGGTCTCGGACATGAAGTTGGTGTTGAACAGCAGTCCGGCGTCTTTGTATTGAGTGAGGGACATCGAGGCTCTCCGGTTGGGGAAGGTTTCCGAAGGGCACAGCAAGCTTTGTACCGCACAGGCGGGTGCGGGAAATATCCGTTAAATCAATAGCCTGGGAGAAAAGCGCAACGCCTTGTTCTGTCGTGAACACGACAATGGGTGGGGTATGGCCCGTGGGCGGTGATGTTGAGCGCGGGCCGCCTGCGTTTACGTGTCTTCCCTTGGGGGGGCGGATTCCAGACCGGGGGCAAAGGCAAACAGCAGGTCGCCGCGTTTGGCGCTGTACATGGCTTCGTCGGCGGCTTTGACCAATTCATCCGCCGATATCGTCGCGGCGGCATCGAGCACAGCTATGCCGATGCTGACGCCAACGCGCAGTTCGGGACCGTCGCGGCGGAACGGTTGAGCGATGAGCGCGCTCAGACGGTTGGCGATCAGGCCCAGGTCCTCGTCCCGTTGGAAGTCTTCGGCGATGAGCACGAACTCGTCGCCGCCGAGCCGATAGAAGCGGTCGGAGTCGCGCAGGGAACGGTCAACCCGGCGGGCGATGACCTTGAGGGCGTAATCGCCCATGTCGTGGCCGAAGCGGTCGTTGACGTCCTTGAAACCATCGAGATCCATCATCAACACGGCCAGGTGCCCGGGCCGGTCCACTGCCTCGCGCAGGCGCTCAATGCGCGCCTGTAGATCGTTCTTGAAGTGCAAACGGTTGGGCAGGCGGGTGAGGGGGTCGGTATGTGCCAGGACCTCAAGTTCCTGGTTGGCTGATTGCAGTTCGCGGGTGCGTTGCGCGACCAGTTGCTCCAGGTGCAGTGCCTGGTCGGACAAGGCACGGTTCGCCTCGCGCAACTCGGTCTGGGTGCGGGCAAGTCGCGCGACGAGTTTCTGAAAGGATTGGGCGATAACCCCGATCTCGTCGCGGCGGCTATGAAGCGCGGTGCCTGGGACATCCATGTGATCGGGCCCGATGGACTCGATGTGGGCGATGAGTTGGCGTGCGGGGGTGCCCAGCATTCGTCCGAGCAGAGCCATCAAGGCCAGAATTCCCGCCACCTTGATCACCAGGCTGCCAAGCAGAATCTTGAGCAGCAGGCTACGGACGGCAGCATCGATGGCGTCGGGGTCGATGGCGACCATGGCCCGGGCGCTGCTGATCCGGGTGCCTGCCACCCGGGCATGGACCCAGATGGGGCCTTCCCCGCTTGCCGCCGTCGTCGGGGTGAGCGGTGGCGTGCCCGGGTCACTGCCCGCTGTGCTCCACGCGTCGATGCCATCGGATTGGTACATGGTGCCGCTATCGTCCGAGAGCGCGGCGTGGATGACCCCCGGAGTGCCGTTGACGATCTCGGCGCATTGGGCCTCGAAGCCGCGAAACTCGTCTATGCGCAGGCCGAGGTCGAACAGCACCTGGGCGCGGCGGCCCAGTTCGAGCGCGGCCAACCGCCCCCGTTCCATGAACACCCCTCGTTCGTACTCGTAGACCTGCCGTGCCGTGAACACCAGGATCAGCGCGGTGATCAGCACCAGCCCGCCCGCGACGACGAGAAGCACCTTGGACCGGATGGAGGTGAACATCAGCGGTTCAAGGTCGAGTCCTTTATGACAGTGGTGTCGAGCAGCAGGTCCACCGGGGGCATCAGGTCCAGGGCGCGGGCGCGGGCGAGGTTGATCATGGGCTCACCGGTTTGGGTCGGCACCATGGGTATGGACGCCGGCGTCACCCCTTCGGTGAGGATGCGCCGGGCCATCTCACCCGCGGCACGGCCCTGCTGCAGCCCGGACACGGTCACCGCGCACAGCGTTCCGCGCTCGATGCGCGAGCGCCAGAACGAAAAGTCCGGCAGACCGCTGTGTTCCTCCGTCCAACGCAATACCGTCTCGTAGTCCACGTCGGCTCCCGAGGCGTCCTTGAGGTTGAAGATACCGAGCATGGCGATGGCATCGGCGGAGGATTGCAGAGCGGTGACCTCGGTCTTGAACTCCTCGAAGGTGTGCACCAGCGCCCAGCGTGAAAGCGTTATCTCCGGCATATCCCGCGCCCGGGACCGCATGCGCGACATGACACCCTTCCAGGTCGGGTCCGCGTCCACGATCACCGCGATGTCACGCACCTCCGGCGCGAGGCGCCGGAGCAGGCGAACGGTGGGGATGAAATGTTCGTGTTCGAGCACGCCGGTGACGTTGGCCGCGCCCACATAGTCGTACTCGGATGGGTCCCTGTTGACCGCACTGAACACGATGGGCATCGGGCTGCCGACGTAGTGCTGGCCGACATACTTCTGGGCATTGTCGTCGTTGACGTAGAGCAGGTCGGGCTTCCAGCTATCGATCAGCGCCCGTGCCTGATCCGCTTTACGCAGGATGTTGGTTTCATCGCTGTTGCGCTTGGTGTCCAGTTCGATCACCCGGTACTCGGCATCGACACCCTTGAGCGCGGCCTTGAAGCCCTCGAACTGGTCACGGTTCCAGATCCAGTCCTGGTGATAGCTCATGACGTGGAGGATGCGGAACGGGTGATCGTCGGCCCACGCGGGTGCGTGGACGCCGGGAAACGTGAGCAATGCACTCACGAGGACGACAAGGCGCCAGAGACGCATGGTATTTCTCCCGAAAAGCCGTCCCTGTGTGTGCCTGGATCCGTTCGTGGTGGATCGCGGTGCCTTCGGACCGACCGCTTGCCCCTTGCAACAAGGGTAGCGGGATCGGGCGCCGTTGTGGTGCGGTGGGTTAATCGCCGCCGTGGTTGCCGTTGACCGTCCCGGGCAACCAGCGGCTCAGGACCCGCTCCAGGATGTCGCGCTTGATGGGTTTTGCGATGAAGTCGTCCATGCCCACGTCCCTGCAGTCGCTCCGGTCCGTGGCCATGGCATTGGCGGTCAGGGCCACGACCGGGGTGTGGGGGAGATCCAGTTCACTTTCCCGTGCGCGTAGGCGCCGGGTCGCCTCGAGGCCATCCATTTCGGGCATCTGTACATCCATGAGCACCAGGTCGAACCGCGATTGCCGCAGGCATTCGAGTGCTTCGTGCCCGTTCTCCGCGTTGACCACATTCAGGTTGAGGCGCTTGAGCAGGGCTTGGGCCACCTTGCGGTTGACGGGATTGTCCTCCACCAGCAGAACGCGATGGCCGTCGGCGGAATCCGCGCCGTCATGGGCTGGCGTGTCATTGGCGGTGTTCGCCCGCGGGGCGATGGGACTCGGAATGCTGATCTGGAACTCGGAGCCCTTGCCCGGCTCGCTGCTGAGCCGGATGTCACCGCCCATAAGCTCGACAAGCCGCCTACAGATGGCAAGTCCCAGCCCGGTCCCGCCGAAACGACGGGTGGTGGAGGCGTCCGCCTGGGTGAAAGGCGTGAACAGGCGCCGTTGGACCTCTGGCTCGATACCCATGCCCGTATCCCGCACACCGATGCGCAGGATGGGCGTCTCGCCCCCGGACTGCTTGAACACCGCTTCGATCACGATGCCGCCCCAAGCGGTGAACTTGATCGCGTTGCTCAGCAGGTTGTTGAGAATCTGGCGCAGGCGCCCCGGGTCACCCAGTACCCGGTCCGGTAACGTGCCGATCGTACGCAGGGTCAGGCTCAGGCCTTTCTCGCGCGCCTTTTCCTCGAACAGCCGTACGGTGCCGTTGAGCACGCTGGCGGGTCCGTAGGGCACCCGCTCAAGTTCCAGCTTGCCTGCCTCCACCTTGGACAGGTCGAGAATGTCATCGAGGATAGCCAGCAGGGAGAGGGCGGACTGATGAGCCAGGTCGGTGAACTCGCGCTGCTCGCTGTTCAGGTCCGAGACCTCCAACAGCTGCAGCATGCCCAGCACGCCGTTCATCGGGGTGCGTATCTCGTGGCTCATGGTGGCGAGGAACTCACTCTTGGCGCGGCTGGCGGCCTCGGCATCCTGGCGCGCCCGGCGCTGCTCCTCCTCGGCGTGTCGTAGCAGTTCCTCGGCCGCCTTACGCTCGCTGATGTCCGCATGCATGCCGACCATGCGCGTGGGTTTGCCGTTCGGGTCACGTAAGGCCTTCGCGCGGGCCTGAATCCACAGATAACTGCCGTCCTTGCAGCGCAGGCGGTGTTCGTCGATGTACTGGGCCGTCTCGCCGGCCAGGTGTGCGCGGACCAGCTCACGGGAGTGCTCGAGGTCGTCCGGGTGAACACGGTCACGCCAGGTGGAAAGCGCCCGCGGTAACTCATCGGGTTCGAAGCCCAACATGGTTTGCCAGCGGGGCGAGAAATAGACGCTGTCATCCTCCAGGTTCCAGTCCCAAAGGCCCACGCCGCCGCCCTCAAGGGCCAGGGCCAGGCGCTCCTCGGACAGGCGCAGTTGGGCCAGCTGATTGCGGATCAGGGCCTGGTCCAGGCGGCTTTGTAACAGCGCCCCCACCTGTTGTGAGAACACGCCGAAGGACTCCAGGTGTTCCTCGGTGATGCCGTCGTAGAAATCCGATTGCGCCCGGGTGACACCCCCGAGGAGCAAACCAAGATCCGTACCATCCGGGCCCGCGCAACGTGCGATGACCAATTGTTCGAGCCCGAGGGCGCTGATGTCGTCGCCGTCCTCACCGGCGCGGCGCAGGCTGAGGTTGCCGTGCTTGGCGCTGAGCTCCTCCAACCAGTCATGCAGCTGATTCGGGGAAAACGCGGAAGCGTCGATACCCACGGCCACGGCGGGATGGGTGTCCGGCAGCACATCGGCGGGCGACAGCCAGAGCACGCCGAACTCCAGTTCGAACACGTCCACAACGGACTCGGCGGTCAGTTCCGCGAACGCGTGCCATCCGCGGCTGGTGATGGCCTGGGTGTTGTACTGGTGAATGGCCGAGAAGCGATGGAGCTCACGATCGAGACGGTCACGGGTGGTGATGAGCTGCTGCTGGACCGCGGTGAATCGGGTCAGATGACCACGCAATTCATCGCACTGGGCGCGCAGGTCCTTGGGGTCATCGGCGCTCATGATCGGTAGTGGCCGTGGATACGGGGCCGCTCAGGCGTTGCGATAGATGGCGTAAATCGCCGTCGTGTAGTTGTGGTACTGGTTGCGCCCGCCCAGCCGGGCGAACTCACCAAAGCCATACATGCCCAGCCAGGGCGGAACCTCACCGTCGCGCGACAGCGGGTACTGCATGCGTCCGACCAGTTCCTCTTTCATGACCCGGTTGAACAGGAAGCGGCCGCGCGCCAGGCAATCGGCATGGAACACGGCCACCAGTTCGCGTCCGGCGCCCTGGCTCACCATGTTCTCCATCATGCGGTCCATGTCGTTGAAGATGCGCTCCTCGTCACGCACGGTCAGCCACAGCCGGGTGCCTTCGGGGCAGGTGGTGGCGTAGTGCATGGCCCCGTCCGGGTCGCGCTTGGTGACCACGCGCAGGATGTGCGCATTGCCGTATTCCTCAGCCTCATCGGCGGGCAGGGCCTCGGCGAGGGCACCGATGGGTATGGTGTCGCCACAGGTCGCCTCCGGGGTCAGGCCCAGGTGTTCGGTGTAGACATCCCACGCCGGACGCCCGTCCAACTCGATGATGCGGTTGCCCTCGGACCGTGTGACCACCATGGGTTCGCCAGCGGCCACGAAACCGTGGGTTGCCTGGGTGACCACGTCCAGGCCGGGATCGGCGAATCCGACCGCGAAGGCCGCGTGTTCGTACACCGTGTCGTCCACCACCTGGAAGCTGGCAATGCCGCGCATGTTGTCGGCGGAGGTGGCGCCGAAGAGGGTGACGTCCTCACCAAGCACCGATTCGATGCCCGCTATGCAGCGGTCATCGGCGATATCGATCCCGGAAGCGAGCAGGTAGACCATGTTCACCGCCGGGTTGGCCTCTTTCAGTGCGCGGGCCAGTTCGGCGGCCTTCTCGAAGGAGTTATGGCCGTAGATACCGTCCACGTGGGCCACCGCCAGTTCGTCGGCGCCGCGCACGGCCATGATGGCCACGTCCTTCATGGATTCGCTGACCCCCTCGCGGCCGACGATGCCGCAGCAGGAGCTGCCCAGCACGCGGGCACCGGGGGCCAGGCGGCGGGCCTCGTCGGCCAGTGCCTGGTAGTCGTGACCGATGGATGCGTTGATCATCACCAGGTCGCAATCGGTATCCGCCTCACCCAGGGCTGCCTCCATGCACTCAGCCATGGCCCGCCGTGAATTGACCATACGGGTACTGGCTGAATAGAACTGCAACATGGTGTGCCCCCGTGTTCGATGGTCCGGTTGATCCATGGCGCCGCGGTTAGCGCGATCCCGGATGAACCCTGTGTCTTCCGATCATGCCGGGGATCATGCGTGATGAATAGCACCCGTCGGCCTAAGAGGACTGGGGTTTTGCCGCATCTCGGCAGTCATCGATCCGGCGCGGCGCGCCGGTGGTCGTCACGCGTTGTGCACCTGCCTCCGCCAAGACCGGGGGCGGCCAGCGAATCAGAGGCTGAGCTGGACCAGACCCGCGCCGCCGCCGCCCTGCATCTCCTGGGGCGTGCGTGCCTTCACGGTCAGGGCGTGGATCTTGCCGGTGGTGATTTCGTCACCGAACAGGTCGAGCACGGAGCGCTGCCGTTCCAGGGTCTTCATGCCCTCGAAGGCGGGGCTGAGCACGTAGACCTCGAAGGAACAGTCCTCCCCGGCCAGTTCGATGTCGGCGTCCGGGTACAGGCCCTTGATGCGGTCGATGATCTCCTGCTCGTTCATGCCGCGATGTCCTTGAGCATCTCCATCAGCTCGCCGCTGGCGGTCAGCTCCTCGACCACGTCGCTGCCACCGATCAGCTCACCCTTGATGAACACCTGGGGGAAGGTGGGAAAACGCGAGAAGG
>JBMYTL010000096.1:0-9256 GCA_049604295.1 Gammaproteobacteria bacterium | reverse complement strand
GGCCTGCTCCTCGGCTTCGGCCTTGGTATCCGCCTCGGCGGCGAGACGGGCTTTTTCTTCCGCTTCGGCCTTGGCATCCGCCTCGGCGGCGAGGCGGGCCTGCTCCTCCGCTTCGGCCTTGGCATCCGCCTCGGCAGCGAGGCGGGCCTGCTCCTCGGCTTCAGTCTTGGCCTTTGCTTCGGCCGCTGAGTCCCGCTGATCGGTGGCGTACACGTCATCGGGCACGACCTGACCCGCACCTGCCGATCCGTCACCACCCGCCCCATCCAGGGCACCGCTGAAGTAGACGCCCGCCCCGGCACCGCCCAACACGATCACCGCGGCAAGCGCGACCCACAATCCCGCTCCACCACCGGATTTCGATCCATTGGCAGGCACTCCGACGGAAGCGGCCACGGGTGTCTTTCCGGGCGATGCTGGCTTGGCCGGTTTCGGCGTGGGAGGGACAGGTGCGGGGGATACCGGGGCCTGTGCCATGGCCGCCGCCGCGCCCATGTCCAGCCGTGTCTTGTCGGGGTCTTCGGCAATCGCCGACACAACAGCCTTGAAAACCAGATGACCGAATTCGATCTCGTCACCGGTTTTCAGGGCCGTGGGCGCCTTCAACAAGGCCCCGTTGATCAAACTGCCATTGGTACTGCCCAGGTCCTCGACGAAAGCCTGACCATCCTTGATATAAACGCGGATGTGGCGACGGGAGATGGAGGGATGGGGAATCTGCAACCCATCATGCACCTGGCGGCCTATGACCAGACCATCGCCATCGGGGATGGGAATGAGTGGTGGACATTCAACACCGTCCGCACCCTTGACCAGTTCCAGACGCGCGTCGATACCGCCGCCCGGGTTACCCGCTTGTGACCCGCTCATGGCTATCAGCCTGACCTCTTCGCTGCCCTAGATACGGGCCGAGACGCCGGTGAGCCTGCGGCCCCACCCTGGTACTGACCCTGTAATACGGGGCAAATTAGCACACCGTGGCGGAACCCCGGCAGTAGAACATTCGATGGGGTCGAATCCGCGCACGCGCTGTCTGACCCGGATCAATTCCCATCCGGCCGTGAAGCGCTCCGCCGTACCCGGGCCGCATTCGCGATGGGGCGCGCACGCTGAGTGCCCTTTCCCGCTACGCGTATGGCGCGGCCCCGCGGCTACAACTTGTCGGCGATGATCAATCCCCAGGTCACCACGACCAGCAATAGGGCCACGAAGACCGCCGCCGAACCCTGGTCCTTTGCACGCCCGGAGAGTGGATGCGGTTCCGACCCGATGCGATCCACCACCGACTCCACCGCCGTGTTGAGAATCTCAACGATGAGCACGACCAAAAGGCTGCCGATGAGCAGCGCCCGCTCGACCCCTGTATCGCCCAGCCACCAGCCGATCGGCGCCAGGAACAGGCACAGAAAGAGCTCCTGCCTGAACGCCTCCTCATGCCGGAAGGTGGCGGCGAACCCCTGGCTTGACCAACGCAAGGCATTAACCAAACGGCGCAGTCCACGCGCCGGGGCGAACTCCTCGGGTTTGTACGACGGGTCATTCATCTGATTGGGCTCTGGGCATTGCGGGGGACCGTGTTCATCAGGCGGCGGGCATCGGGCGGCGCCGCTGTCGTGGCGCCCGACAGGACGGCTCAGCGAGAAAGACGCGACCCTATCCGCTCCGCCCCCGCCGGTCCAACCCGCCCCTCAGGGTAGGTGACTCGCCCTTACCCGGGCGGTCGCAAATGTTTCGTTTTCCGGTCATGGAAAGGTCACGGCTCGCCGATAGGGTGCGCGCCATCCAAGCCGGGGAGCCTCACCATGTCCAAGGTTCGTTACCGCAGCGTCTGGATCTCTGATACCCATCTCGGGCTGAAAGAGGCGCGCACGGAATTCCTCCTGGATTTCCTCAAGCACCTGGAGTGCGAAACCCTCTACCTCGCGGGCGACATCATCGACCTCTGGAAGATGCGCTCCGGGCTGTATTGGCCACAGATCAATAACGAGATCGTGCGCGCCATCATGGCCATGGCGCGCCGGGGTACGCGGGTGGTGTACGTGCCCGGCAATCACGACGAGATCTTCCGCGACTACGTGGAAATGTTCTTCGGCGGCATCGAGGTCCAGCAGGAAGCCATTCACGAGACCGCCGACGGGCGGCGCTTCCTGGTCATCCACGGCGACGAGTTCGACTGCGTGGTCATGCACAACAAGTGGCTGGCCTACGTGGGCAGCGAGGCCTATGACGTTCTGCTCTGGATGAACCGCTGGTTCAACGTGGCACGGCGCAAGCTTGGTCTGCGTTACTGGTCCCTCTCCGCCTTCCTCAAGAACAAGGTCAAGGAAGCCGTGCAATACATCGGCAACTACGAGGAAGCCGTGGTGCGCAAGGCGCGCGAGGAAGGCATGGACGGCGTCATCTGCGGCCACATCCACCACGCCGCCCTGACCGACTTCGATGGCATCACCTACGTGAACTGCGGCGACTGGGTTGAAAGCTGCACCGCCGTGGCCGAGGACGAACAGGGCCGCCTGCGCATCATCCACTGGGCCGATGAGAGTTTCATGCTGCTCGCCGACCCGGCCCACGACGCATCCCCCCGCACCGTCTCTGTTCCCAGAGCCGACCAGGGGGCCGACCAGGGGGCCGACCAAGGGGCCGACCAGGGACCCGATTACAGGCCCGAGGTCAGCCCCGGCTGACCCCCCCCCTTCATCCCTCTGCCGGTTGAACGAATCCTTCATGAAAATCGCCCTGATCACCGACGCCTGGTATCCCCAGGTGAACGGCGTCGTCCGCACGCTCAAGAAGACCACCGAGATCCTGGAGGGTTGGGGCCACGAGGTACTTTGCGTCAATCCCTCGACCTTCAAGACCTTTCCCCTGCCCACCTACCCCGATATCCGCCTGCCCATCGCCCCGGGGCGCAAGCTGCGCACCCTGCTCGATAACTTCGGAGCCGACGCCTACCACATCGCCACCGAGGGCACCCTGGGCTGGGCCGCGCGCTCCTACTGCCTCAAGCGCAAGCTCGATTACACCACCGCGTACCACACCCGTTTCCCCGAGTATGTCCGCCTGCGCGCGCCCATCCCGCTCACCTGGAGCTATGCCTTCATGCATCGTTTCCACGACCCTGCTGTCCGCACCATGGTCGCCACCGACTCCATGCGTGAGGAACTGGAGGCCTGGAACTTCAAGCACATCGTGAAATGGTCACGGGGCGTGGATATCGAGCGCTTCAGGCCGCTGGCCGAAGACGAAAAGATCATCGAATGCGACGAGCCGGTTTTCATGTACATCGGGCGCGTCGCCGTGGAGAAAAACATCGAGGCCTTTCTCAAAATCGACCTTCCGGGCAGGAAGTACGTGGTCGGTGGCGGCCCCGCCCTGGATAAACTCAGGGCGGCCTATCCGGACGTGGTGTTCACCGGCTACAAGGAAAACGGCGAACTGGCCCGACACGTGGGCTCCGCCGATGTAATGGTCTTTCCCAGCCTCACCGATACCTTCGGCCTGGTCATGCTGGAGGCCATGGCCACTGGGGCCCCGGTGGCCGCCTTCCCCGTCGCCGGACCGAAGGACGTGGTCCAGAACGGCGTCAACGGCTACCTCGATGAGGACCTGCGCGCCGCCGCCCTCAAGGCGCTGGAGGTCGATCGCGCCTCATGCAGGACCTTTGCCGAGGGCTATTCCTGGGAGGCCTGCACCCGCCAGTTCCTCGACAACCTCAGCCCCTGCCCGTTGGGCGAGGACACCATCGCCTCCTGAATCACAGCTGCGCGGCCCATTGGCGACGCCGTCGCGCAGGGAACACCGAGCTCCCCGTCCCACCAATCCCTTATCCGCTGCCGCCGCCCGTCGCGTCATCACCCCGGATGGCCAGGCGACGCAATAGCAGCCCCATGGTCGGTGCCTGAACAAACAGGGTCCAGAGCACCACTCCATAGGCCACCGATTGAATGGTGTACCAGTAATCGAGCTCCGCGGGTATGGACAGAGCCAGCGCCAGGGTCACCGCCCCGCGCAGTCCGCCCCAGACCATGACGCTTTGGTAGCGTCGGTCGATGGGCTCGACGCCGGGTAGGCGACCGAGCAGGGGCACGATGCCGAAGATCCCCACGGCCCGGGACATCAGCACCGCGCCGATACCGATCAGGATCGCCAGCCACTGACTGGAGAACATGCTCAGCGTCACCGTCACCCCGGTGATCAGGAACAGGGCGCTGTCAGCCACGTAGGCATTGAAGGTCCACAGGCCCGACAACAGGGGCTCCTCGGCACGATCAGCGCGCAGCACGGCTCCCATCACCAGCCCGGCCATGAGCACCGCCATCACCCCGGAGACATGCAGATGCTCGGCGCCGAGAAACGCCGAATACGCGCATACCAGGCTGAGCACCCCGCGCTGCACCGTTCCCGCCAGAAAACGTGCGATCACGGCGGCCAACGCGGCGACCATCACGCCCAGAAAGGCACCCCCGAAAAACACGATAAGGAAGGCATAAACGGCCGTAAGCGTGCTGGGCCCGTCGCCGGGCATTCGCGCGACGCCAAGCAGGATGGCGAACAAAACGATGGCGGTGGCATCGTTGAACAGGCTCTCCCCCTCCATCAGAACGATCAGGCGCTTGGGTGCACCGACCCGCTTGAAAAGGGCCAGGCAGGCCACCGGATCGGTGGCGGACAACAGCGCCCCCGTGAGCAGGGCGGCGATCCAGGGAAAGCCCGGGTGATCGATACCGTAGTACAGGGGCACGGCGATCATGCCGGCGGTCAACACCATGACGGGGATGGCAAGAAACAGGATGGGAAACAGATTGCGCAGGAGTCGGCCCGCATCCATGTTGAAGGCGCTTTCAAACACCAGAACCGGCAGCAGTACGTAGAAGATGATGTCGCTGAAGTTGTCCCAGCGGATACCGGTGTCCGCGCCAAACAGCACCACCAGCTCCGAACCCAGAAAGCCAACCAGGACCAGTGCCGCGCTGAATGGCAGCCGCACATCCCGCGCGATGGGCTCAACCACCAGGGCGGCAAGCATCAGGACAAGCAGAAAGAGGATGACGCCCTGTATGTCCATCAGTAGTTTGCTCCTTGGATCGGAGGGCCGCGGCGACCGTGTGCGCCTGCTCCGGCGGTCTGATCGGTGGGCCGTATGGCCGGACCACGAAGTATAGGCCGCCGGACCGCGAAGCCGATCAGGGCGAGCGTGGCGCCCAACGGAGCAGAAAGGTGCGCACCCGCACGCTGTCATAAGCCCCATCCGCGAGAAACGCGGACGGGTCCTGGGCATGCAACAGCTGCCCGTGCCCATCGGAGACGAACAGTTGCGGATAACCATCAAGCCGGGGCATGGACGCCATGAATGCACTGTTCGGATTGGCGTCACTGACGTTGACCTTGAGCAGCACGTAGCCCGTCGCCAGAGCCTCGCGCGACAACGGGTCCGCTTTGATCACGCGATCAAGTTCATGACACCAGGTGCACCAGTCGCCGCCGACGACGATCAGCACGTGGCGGCCTGAGCGCCCCGCCCGCTCTATGGCATCGCGGGCATCGGCATAGGGGTCACGGCCCGGGTCATAGCCCTGGCTGTAGGGTGGAACACCGGCGGCCGCGGCCGTCAGCCACAGCAGGGGCAACAACAGAAGGGCCTTGGCTGTCATCCCACGCATTAGACTGCACCCGCCCCACTTCGTCGCCCCCCCGAACGCATTCATGCACATCCTTTCCATTGTTGAATCCCCCGCTCACCCCCGCCTGGACACGGTACTCGCGCCCCTCGGGCACGAGCTCGAGACCGTCGCCTCTCAACGCAAGGCGATTGCCGCCATCAAGAAAAAACCGCCGGACGTGGTGTTCGCCGAGTTCTTCTACGGTTGGGGAAACAACTACGCGGGGGTGAACATCTCCAACCTCGATGTTTTCCTCTACAGCCTGCAGCGCTACGCCCCTCAGGCGCGGGTGGTGGTGATGGTCGACAAGGCCGAACGTGAATACGTTGACAAACTTGAGGAAATCCTTCCGCTGGCGGCGGTGCTCATCAACCCGGTTTCCCCCGAGCAGGCCGTACGCACACTCGGCGAAATCACCGGCCAGGGCTGAACCCAGCCGTCCTCCGGACAAACATCTGGGTGAAACCCCCTCTTCATCGTGAACATTGGGGGATGCAATAATAACTATATTAGGATATGCTTATTTGATTCGCGTCCCGAAAGTTCCTTCCCTGCTTCCAGGGTGACGCCCCAGCATCCCGAGATCCTGACCATGACCAACGACAAGCCCGACGCCCCCCAGCGCGAAAGCGACGACACGAGCAAGGACAACCTGGTCCACCTGGAGACCGGCAAGGCCAACACCCGGCCACAGGACATCAACGCACGTATCGGCGACCTGGAAATCGCCCTCAGCGAAGTCGATGCGCGACTCAACGTGGTCGACGGCGGTTTCCGCGAGACCAGCGCCAAGGCCGCCGCCCGTGACGGCAGCATCAATGACCAGCTCGATTCGGTACAGGACGAGCTGCACACCCTGCGCGAAACCTACGTCACCCTCAGTGGTCGCGCCGAAGCCATCGCCAAGGAAGCGGCAACCATGGGCCGGGACCTGGGCAGCAACCAACGCGCCCTCGCCGAGCGCACCAAGAACATGGAGACCCGCGCCGAGAAACTGGCCAGCGAACTCGAATCGCGCAACAAGGTGCTCAACAGCACCATCGAGGCCGTCGAGTCGCGTCTTATCGAATATCTGCAGGCCGCCGTCGCCGAGTCGGAAGAGCACTACGAACAGCTGTCCGCCCGCTCCGACGAGATCGTTGCCAGCGCCCAGGCCCTGGACAAGGAGATGCGCCAGCTGGATCAGAACCGTGGTGCCGAGATCCACTCCCTGGACGACCGCTTCCGTGGCGCCCATGACGCCCTGCGCCAAGCCCTGATGGACGCCGAAACCACCCTCGAGCTTCACCGCGGCCGCCTGGATGGTCAGGACGAACGCGTCGCTGGCGCCGAGGCACGGATCGAGAGCCTGCGCGCCTCCGAGGCCCGCCTCGCCCAGCGCTGTTCCGCCCTCGAAACCACCACCGACATTCTCAATACACGCACCAACGAGATGCAGAGTCTCATCGCCGTCATGGACGTGCGCACCACCACACTTGAGGAGCGTGCCACCCTCAGCGAAGAGCGCATCGACGACCACGAAGACCGTATTGTCGCCCTCACCGGGACCACCGGCCGCCAGACCCGTTGGGGGATCGCGGCCCTGCTCCTCATCGGCGTGGCCCTGGGCGCCCTCCTCGCCCACCAGCACTTCAACACCCTGGCCGAGCAGGACAACAACGCCCTTATCGTCCAGGGCATCAACGAGCAGATGGGGGCCCAGCAGGTCGCCCTCAACGAAACGCTCACCACCCTGCAAAGCGGTAACGACGCGGCCCACGAAACCCTCACCACCGAGACCCGTGAACTGCGCGAACAGAATCGCAAGCTGACCGAAACCGTCGAGCAACACGAGGCCCGCATCGCCGCCCTGGACGAAAAAGTCCAAACCGTCGGGGACACCGCCACCAGCGCCAACGAGCGACTCAGCGCCGCCAAACCCCTGGACACCTTCGGCAGTGACAGCATCGTGCACGGCCCCGCCTGGCTGGACCGCCAGGACCCCAACCACTACGTGATCCGGCTCATCACCACCAACAGCAAGGCCGAGCTGTATCGCTCGGCCCAGCGCTTCGGCTACCGCATGGATGAGACCTTTGCCTACTACGAGCAGGTGGAAAACGGCACGACCCGCTATGTGCTGGTCTATGGCACCTTCGGCAAGCGCAGCGACGCCGAAAGCACCCTGTACCGCATCCCAACCTTCGACCCCTGGAGCCGCCCCGAGGTGAAGGAAATCTCCGCCATCCAGGCGCGGGTTTCCTGACGCATCCCTGAACCCACCCACGATCCGGCGACGGGCATGGATTCCGCCCCGGACTGCATGCTTGCGGCGTAAGATCCCCCGCCATGGACGCGCGCGAAAAATGGGATGAACGCTACCGGGGGGCCGATGCGACCAGCCCCAGGCCGCCCCAGGTGCTGGCGGATTTCGCCCACCTGCTGCCCCGCAACGGTTCAGCCCTGGACCTGGCCTGCGGTCGTGGCGGCGCGGCACTGTTCCTGGCCCGACACGGTCTCGACACCCATGCGTGGGACATCAGCCCCGTGGTTCTGGAGCAACTGGCCGCCAGCGCCGAAGCGGAAGGCTTAGCCCCGCGGACCCTGGCACGCGACGTCGAAGCGGAGCCACCTCAGCCGTCCAGCTTCGATGTGATCGTCGTCAGTCACTTTCTGCACCGCCCCAGCGCCCCGGCCCTCGCCGCCGCCCTGCGCCCGGGCGGGCTGCTGTACTACCAGACCTTCTCCCAAGACCGGGCAACCGATCGCGGCCCCTCGAACCCCGCCTTCCGCCTCGCGCCCAACGAACTGCTGACCCTGTTCCCGGGGCTTATCGTGCGTGCCTACCGCGAGGAAGGGGCACTGGGCGACACCCGTCAGGGCATCCGTGACCTCGCCCTGCTGGTGGCGCAACGGCCCTCTTGAGACACCGATGTACGCAATGCGGGTCAGGCTTGTCCGCGAACGGGGCGCTACCCGCTCACTGCAATCGCCGCGGTCCCACCTTCACCCCGCGCAAAGTCGCGCCCCGTAATAGGCCGCCCCCAGCAGGGGTGCCCGCGCATTCAGTGACAGCACCACGGGCATGGCGGCCAGGGTGTCCCGGAACCGCCCCTTGTCCAAAAAGCCGCGCATGAACGCGCCTCCCTCCATGAACGGCCGGATCTTGGGCGCGATCCCACCGCCGACGAAGATCCCACCGGTGGTCAGCCCCTTGAGGGCCAGGTTGCCTGCCTCGGCTCCGTAGATCTCGCAGAACAGCTCCAGGGTGCGCACACACAGCGGGTCACCCTGCTCCATGGCATGGGCGCCGATGACCGCGGCCGGATCCGAATCCAGCATTGCCTCCGCCACGGCCGCCGACTCTGGCAGCTCGCCGCGTTGGCGCAGGAAACGGTACAGGTTCCAGACCCCCGGCCCGGACAGGATGCGTTCGTAGCTCACATGCCCCCCCGTGTCGCGGCGCAGGAAGGCCAATAGCTCATCTTCCAGCTCATTGCGCGGCCCGAACTCCGTGTGCCCGCCCTCCGTGGCCATGGGGTGATGGGCCCCGTTCACCCAGTGCAGGTAGGCCTCGCCCAGCCCCGTGCCGGCCGCCACCACGCCCATGGTGCCCG
>JBMYTL010000095.1:0-9606 GCA_049604295.1 Gammaproteobacteria bacterium | reverse complement strand
GATCGAATCCATGCCACCTGTGGGAGCGGCGTCCCGCCGCGATGAGGGTGCGGGTCAGCCACCGGCCTGTTCGCGGGCAAGACCGCTCCTACAGCGCACAGCCCGATGCGATCAGCCAACCGTCCGCGCGGCGGACACAAATCTCGATCTGACCGCCCGCGCCACGCTCCACTGTCCGAGCGACCGAGAAATGCCCCTATAGCCCTGCCCCCCGATCCGGTGTTATCACCACCCGCTCACCCCACGGACACCGACCAAGGTCAGCAGGGAGCATGCTTCGGGACGCACCCGCCCCCACCCCCTCCACCCGGATCATCCGCTGGCGCCTCCGGTTCGAGGCGCGCACGGAAGTCCACCTGCCCGACTACCCCGGCTCCACCTGGCGTGGCGCCTTCGGTCGCGCACTGCGCTCCCTCTCCTGCCTGACCGGCGCGGACCACTGCAACGGCTGCGAGCACAGCGTCGACTGCCGCTACGCGACCATCTTCGACCCGTCCCTGCTTCCCCCAGGCCACCCCGACCGGGTCAACCATTTCACCGACCCCATCCGTCCCTTCGTCATCGACTTCGCCTGGGATCACACCCAGCACATCGCCGCGGGCGAAGCCCACAGCCTGGACATCAGCCTCTTCGGGCCCGCGAGCGCGCACGGCCCATCCGTTATCGAGGCCTTCACCGAGGCCGGAGCCCGGCATCGCGTGGGCGCCGACAGAAATCAAGGCAAGGGAATCCTCCAACTCGTCGACGCCACCCCCATCCCCCTACCGGAGCAACCGCCAGCACCGGACGAGACCGTCCAGGTGCTTATCGAAACCCCTCTGAGGATCAAGGCGAATCGGCGCAAGCACGTCCTCCGCCCCGCACAACTGACCCTCGCGGCCATCGCCCAGGCCCTCATCCGCCGCGTGCCGTTCCTGGCACCGAGCGGCCGCTACGACCGCGACCGCCTGATCGCCGAAACCGCCGAAACCCCACTCATCAACCCCCGACTGAGCTGGCACACCTGGCGCCGCTACTCCATCGAAAAGCACCAGCACCAGGACCACAGCGGCGTCATCGGCGCCTTCACCCTGCCCGCCCCCGCCAACCACTTTCCCGAGCTCTGGCCTCTGCTCTGGTGGGGGCAATACACCCATGTGGGCAAGGGCGCGACGTTTGGGTTGGGGGCGTATCGGATTGGTGGGGAACCCGTTGAAGCACCATCCGCCAACTTGCCAGTGACCAGGGACACAAACGAGATCTGAACTCATGGACCAACACCACGCCTACCTATTTGAAGCGCATTCCATCCAGCGCTACATCCTCGACAGCGGCAAGCTGGGGGACATGATCGGAGCCAGTGAACTGGTCGAATCCCTGACCACGAAAGGTGGTCTGCTGGACCAAGCCTTGGAGAAGCTTGCGCTCGAGCAACCAACATTCTCACGCCGTGCTGGTGGGGCCTTTACCGCCTTTTTCAAGAGCCACGAGGAGGCCTCCAAACTCCGCGACCTTTGGGGTTTGCTCATCCAGCAGTACGCGCCTGGGCTCGGCTTTTCCCATGCAGTGGTTTCCGATGAAACCCAGATCCGCGCGATCACGCGTGGGCGCAAAACTCTCGCTGAGCAACGACACCAAGCCCTGGCGGCGCATCCACCGGCCAGCCCGGTCACCCGACGATCTCCTCGTACCGGCCTTCCCGCCACCGACACGGGCACTGATTTCGACGATACCGGCGAACCGGGGGCCGTTCGCGAATGGGTTGACCGCGCCTCGCACATGAAATCGGCTGGTCGCTTTCGGAAGTCACGGGCCTTAGCGGCGCGCTTCGGCAGTCATGAGGGTTTGCGCTGGCCGACCCTCCTGGACCCCGCCGACGCGAACGACCCCAAGATCACACACGATGCCTTTCCCTTTCTCCCAGACAACCGCTATGTCGGTGTCCTCCACGCGGACGGCAACGACCTCGGCAAACTGCTTGCCACCCTGGAGAAAAATTGCGAATCCCACGAGGGCAATACCTATCAAACGGTCTTCAACGAGTTCTCCGGGGCCGTTGCCCACGCAACCCAGGCCGCGGCGCAGGAAGCCGGGGCGGTTCTGAGCGCCGCCCTGGAACAGGAAGGTCGCGACGGAGACAAAGCCCGCCCCGAAATCTATCCAGCCCGCCCACTGGTACTCGGAGGCGATGACCTAACCATCATCGTGCGCGCGGACTGCGCCCTGGACTACGCCGAGAGCTTCATCCAGGCATTCGAAGAGCACAGCCGGACTGCCTTTGCCAAATTGAAGTCCGGCCCCCTCGCAGAGGCTTTCTCTCCCCTGCCCGAATCAGGCATGACGGCCTGTGCGGGCATCGCCTTCATCAAATCAACGCAACCCTTCTACCTCGCCTACGAGTTGGCGGAAGGCCTTTGCGACCATGCAAAGAAGACATCCCGGGATGAGAAGGGGACCAAGCATCCAGCACTCGCCTTCGCCCGGGTGACCACCAGTTTCATTCCCCGTTACGAGGACCTGCTCGACGCGGAATTAAGCCTGCGCGACGGAAACGAGATCACCCATCGCATGACCCTGGGGGCCTACGCCATAGGCCGCGAAAACCTCACCGACCTGCCGCCTTTCACGGGATTGAGGACCCTCAAGAAGCTGCTCGCCAAGCCCGGGATGTCGCGCGGGCCCGCAAGGCGCCTATTGGGCCTGTTACACCACGACCCCGACGACGCACAGCGTGCCTATGAACGCTGGAAGCACAACCTCAAAGATGCGGATCGCACCTCCGAGACCCAACGGCTGGATGAGTTTCAGAACGCGCTGGAGACCCTCGGGGTAGACCGCGACGCGCCCCTGCCCTACCGAAAACGCAACATTCCCGACACCCCTCTGGGCGATGCTCTCGCCTGGCTGGCGGTGGACGGCTCCATGGAGGCCAACGACGATGATTGACCAAGCCACCCTGACCATCGACATCCACGGCTATTGGCACAACGGCACGGGCCGTGGCAGCGGGAGCCACCTGGATGCCATCGTCGATACCGGCCACGACGGCCTGCCCTACCTCTCCGGTCGACACATCAAGGGCCTGCTGCGCGACGCGGTTTACAAAGCTGAACGCTGGAGACAATTGGATGGCTTTCTGACGGAAGCCACCGACCCCGCCATCACTATCACCGATGTCCTGTTCGGAAAGCGTAACGAACCCGAATCGCGCATCCCCCGGGACGAGACCACCGTCGGCACCCTGCGTATCGCAAATGCCCAACTCCCCCGGGAAATCCGCCAATGGCTGGCCCAGGAGCACGAACACCGGCGCTATGCCAGCCACTTGCACCGCGACCTTTCGAGCACCGCCATCGATGGGCTCACCGGCGTCGCACGCAGCCGCTCTTTACGCGGCATTCAGGTCAACGTCCCGCTGACACTGTCCGCCTCGATTGAGGCCGCTTTACCCCCGCAGGTCGGCCCCACCGGGCCGGACGAGGTCGCTCACCAGCGCGAGCGAGACCGGATCGCCCAACAATGGCAGGAGGTCTTGGACCGTTGCCTACCGCTGATTCGTGCCGTCGGCGCCCAACGGGGCCGGGGCCTGGGCCGTGCCAGCCTCAGTCTTTCCTGGGAGGGACGTTCATGAAACAGGCCACGCTACACCTCGAACTGCTCGACGACGTGGTGCTCAGCGCCCGATCCGCGAGCTTCGGCGGCCACGAAACCCTGGACTACATCCCGGGAGCGACTCTGCTTGGCTGGGCCGCCAGCCAGCTCTACGCCGCGCTCAATTCCGAAGGCCTCGCCTTCGAAGCCTTCCACTCCGGCCGCCTGCGCTTCGGCAACGCGCTCCCACTGGACGATCACGGCGCCATGGCCTTGCCGGTCCCGCGCTGTTGGTCCATCCCCAAGGATCAATCCCCCGTTGACGCGCGCTGGGAACACTCGGCGCGCAAGCGCCTGGATGGGGTTATCAACAATGCACTCGTCCTCGAGCGCGACCCGCGGGACCGAACCCTGCGCGACGGGTTCGTGGTCCCGACTACAGGGGAGTGGCTCAAACCGAGCCGGACCCTGCGCATGCGCACCGCCATCAACCCCGATACCGGGCGCGCCGCGACAGGCCAACTGTTCGGCTATGAATCGCTCAAGGCCGGACAGCGATTCCGCGCCCTGCTCAGCGCCGATGACAATCTGGATCAGACCCTGTTCGATCGCGTCCGCGACCGGTTCGACCAAGCCACCCTGCGTTTGGGCCGCTCCCGCTCGGCCCAGTACGGCCGGGCACGATGCCGGGTCGGGAACGCGCCAGACCCCATCGCCTCCACAAGCACGGACACCGGCAAACTCATCCTGTGGCTGATCTCCGACCTCGCCGCACTGGATAGTCACGGTCAGCCGACCCTTACGCCGGACCTGAGCGACCTGGCGCCGGATCTGCCCCATGCCCCCCTCGCTCCCTCGAAGTGTTTCGTCACCACCCGGCGGTACAGCCCCTACAACGGTTTCCGCCGAGCCCACGACCTGGAACGGCAGGTCATTGAACAGGGCAGCGTCCTCAGCTTCGACTTGGAGCACCCCCTGACACCAGCCCAACGCCAGCTCCTGGAAAGCGGCCTCGGCGCATATCGGGAAGCAGGCCTGGGCGCGGTGATGGTCAACCCCGCTCTGCTGACGGACAACTCCCTGACATGGCCCACGGAGATCCGTCCTACAACCACAACGAACCACCCCGCGCCAAAGCATGAGCTGGTGAACTGGCTTCAAAACCAGTACCGACAAGCGACAAACACCACCATGCCCACGCCCGCCGAGGACCGCGAAACCCTGGCAGCCCTGTACCAAGCGGCCTGTCGAATCGCGGGCGCGCCGGACGAGGTCTGCGTCGGCCCTGGGCCCAGCCAATGGGGCAACCTGACCCAGGCGGCAACCGCGCTACGCGACCAACCTAAGCAACTGATGGATCGTTTGTTCGCCGAACGGAATGGCATCTGCCGAAACAAGAGCGGCGCAACCTGGGAGGTCAAGACCCAACTCAAACACCCCGAGGCGGATTCGGACGGCCCACCAACCGACGAGCTCGGACGCACGAGCTTCGCCCAATGGCTTGAATACGAGCTCCAACGGGGCGAACTCGATCCGGTGACGCGCATCCACTCCCTCGCCCGAGCCGCCAAGACGGTCATGAGCGACGACCATCGCAAACGTGACCATTCCCGGGAGAAAGCGGAGACCAAGGAGAACCGAGCATGAGCCCCGATCATTCCGTCCTCTATCTGGCCCGGCTGGTGCTGGAGACCACCACGCCCTTGTCCATCAGCAGCGGCAACCGCGACGCCGCCTTTGACACGTTGCTGGTACGCGATGCCAATGGCCTACCCGCGATCCCCGGCAGCAGTGTGGCGGGTGTGTTGCGCACCCTGTTCGCTCAGGAACCACTCAAGCCCGACTGCGAGACGGTGTTCGGTTTTGCCGAGGGGGAGGATGGCATGCCCTCACGGGTTCACGTCTCCTGGGGAGCGATACACGATGCCACGGACCGGCCGGTGGAAGGTCTGCATATGGGAAATGCCGAAGAACGCTTGCGCAAAGACCCCATCCTCTCCACCGCCGCTACGAGCTCCCCCGTCCTGCGCGACCATGTCCGCCTCCACCATCGGGGCGCAGGCGACCACCAGGGCAAATTCGACCGCACGGCCCTGCACCGGGGGCATCGCTTCAGCATGGAGATCTCGCTCTGGTCCGAGGGCCCGGACAGCCCCCGAGCCACCTACGACGACGAGATCTGGGACACATTGCTGGGCCTGTTCAACCACCCCGGCTTCCGCCTGGGCGGCCACACCCGGCGTGGGCTGGGAGCAGTCAAGCTGGTGCGCGCCCATCAGGGACGATTCGACCTGACGAACGGGGATGACTTCGCCCGCCACGCGAAGCTTTCCAACGCCCTGGCCGACACCACGGGGCTGGCGCCGGTCATCCCCAAAGCCCAGAACCCTTGGTTGCAATGCAAGCTGACCCTGACCCCCGAGGAGGGCTGGCGCTTCGGCCAGGGGGATCGGTCACTGACTCAAGACATAGAGAAAAACGAACAACAAAAGGACCCCGACCTTCTGCCCGTCACCGAGGCCTGCGTGCGCTGGGATAAGAAACTCGCCTACCTGGACGAGCAGCCCAGGGTCCTGATCCCCGCCAGCGGGGTGAAGGGTGCCTTGGCTCACCGGGTAGCCTTCCACGCCGACTGCATCGGCGGGGACTGGGCGAGCCAGGATCGGTGTGCTCTGGGGTCACAGAGGAAAGGACTACCGCCCCCCCACCCTGTCGTCGCAGCCCTGTTGGGCTACGCCAAGGACAAGGACAACAAAGAGGAAGAGGACACCTCGACCAGCGCCGAAGAACAACGTGATCGCGGCCGCGCGGGCTGGCTCTTTCTGGACGATGCCTGGCTGGACCAGACGCTGGACGACCGCCGCGACGTCCACCGCCAGTGGCACAACGCCATCGACCGTTTCACCGGTGGCGTGCGCAACCACGTCCTCTACGGGGAAGAACTGGTCTGGCGCAACACCTTGAACCTCACCCTACGCATCGACCCGCGCGCCGAACAAGCCAACCCGGAACACAGCGAAACCATGAAGGAGGCACTGCATCTTGCCCTGACGGACCTGACCGAAGGACGACTCGCCATCGGCGGCGGATCGGGTAAGGGCCACGGCTACTGCCAAGGCTCCGTGGAATGGTCCGACGGTGGCACCTGGATTGGAGATATCCGATGAGCACGATGAATCCTCAAGCCAAACAAACCCTGGCGGCCTTCGAAGCCATCCGCCGAGAAATCAGCCGTGCCGACCGATCGAAGCGCGATTGGAAGACCCCCGCCATGGACATCCACGCCATGGAGCCCGCGTGGTACTCGCAACAGTCCCGCCGTGCTTCCCTCGATGAGGCGGAAACCGCGATCAAGGACTTCCCCGCCGATCAGGGCTGGATCTGCCGACAGTCCACCATCGACGTATTCCAAGCGCCCAACCAGCGCCCGGCGTCGACTCAGGGTGGAGCCCTCCTTTCCGCCGAACTGGTCAGCAAGGCCAACAGTCGCAGCCTGCACGTGCGGCAAAACGGCCACGGTGACTGGATCATCACCGAGATCAGTGAAGGCGATGCCAACGACCCGGCGGCCACCGAAGGCCTGGCCCACACCAGCTGCCTGATCGGCGACCAGCGTGTGGAGGGCTGGCTGCACTACCGCGTGTTCTGGACCCACGAGGAGCCCTTCGGCTGGCGCGCCAGCGCATCCCGCTTCCTCGGAATCACGAAGGACCCCAAACATACCCGCAACCCCTGCAACCCCTGCAACCGCAGCGCACGCCAAGGGACGACCTGAGCCATGGGATACCACGACAACCGACGCGGCGGCTTCCGCGACCATCAGGGCGGACGCGGCAATAACACGGGCGGCCTGCACGCCGCCTACAACTTCGTGCCCCTGTCCCGCTGGGTTTACCAACCCGATTGGAAAGACACCGTCTCTCACGACATTCCTCTGGAAGACGGACTTCGCGGACACCTGGACATCCGCATCCATGCCCACAGCCCCATCCTGGTAGGTCGGGAGCAGGACCGAGAACAGCCCATCACCTTCCACCAACTGCCGGACGGTAATTTCGCCATCCCCGGCTCCAGCCTGCGCGGCATGATCCGCAACGTCATCGAGATCGCCGCCTTCGGCAAGCTCCGGCATCGCGACAACGGCCGCTTGGGCGTCCGCGACCTGACCAATGGCGCGGTCCCGTTCTACCGCCAGTACCTCACCCGAGACCGGGGCAACCAGACCTACGAGGCCCTGAGCAAGAGCGGCTGGCTGACCCTCAAGGAAGGCAAGTGGCAACTCACGCCCTGCGCCCACGCCCGCGTCGAACAGCACGAGCTGCGCGCCTACCGCAAGACCGACTGGCCGGGCGATGTGAGAAAACGTCCCAGCGCGGCATTCAAGTACGAGCACTGGACCCGAGGCGGTGCCGAGCTGGAGATCAAATTCGATTGCGGTCCTGCCGAGAACCACCCCCACAACGGCAAGAAGCTTTACTACCGCAAGGCCGAAAAACTGGGCACGGGCTCCAAGACTGGAATGCTGGTGTTCACCGGCCAACCCGGGCCGAACAAACACATGGAGTTCATCTTCTTCGACGAAGACAAGCCGAAGCCCATCGAACTGCCGGACACCATCGTTCGCGACTTCATGGGCATCCACGAGGAAAGCGACGAGTGGCTCGCCTGGGCCCACCCGGACAAGACCCGCAATCCCGCCCGCACCAATCAATGGCGCGAGCAATTCAAAGATGGAATCCCCGTTTTCTACCTGCAACAACCCGGAGCCGGCGGGACGCCGGGTGAACGCGTCCACGCCCTGGGCCTGGCCCAGATGTTCAAGCTCGCCTACCAACACTCCGTAGGCGACATGATCGACCACTCTTCCCCCGTCCACGGCGACGAGGAAACCTGGGACTTGGCCGACCTGCTCTTCGGCACCGCCCACTCCGAGAACCCGCGCTTGAGCTTGCGTGGCCGGGCCAACTTCTCCGCCGCCGTCTGTACCGAGGCCGCGCCAAAGCAACTGCCCCCCAAGGCCACCATCCTCAACAGCCCCAAACCCACCTACTACCCCAACTACGTCGTCCAGGACGCGGAAGGTGGCCAACTCAAGGGCCGCGACTACCGCACCTACGACGGCGCCAGCCCCGAGATTCGCGGCTGGAAACGCTACCCCGCCCGCCCGGTCGATCCGCTACGCCTGTTTCCCACCCTGGAAGGCAAACAGAAAGAGAACAAAAAGGTGCAGGTGCGCTTACAGCCCCTTGAAAGCGGTGTCGAGTTCGCGGGCAAGCTTCGTTTCCATAACATCAACCCCATCGAACTGGGGGCCCTGGCCTGGGCCCTGACCTGGGGCGACAACCACGAACTGCGCCATGGCATCGGCCTGGGAAAACCCTTCGGACTCGGCCAGATCAGCATCGCCATCACTGGCGCGCACATCCTGACCAACAAACGGGGAGACAAGGAAAAAAGCTGGCAGGAGTACGCGGACAAGTTCGCGGACCACATGGACCAGATCGTACGGGAGCACCAACTGGACCAGGAAACCACCGGCTGGCTCGAATCCGAGCAACTGACCCAGCTGCTCGCCATGGCCGACCCCCGCCGCGCCCCCGACGATCCCAATGCGCTACGACACCCCCGGCTGGAAATCGGACGCAACGATTTCCTCGACGCCAAGAAACGTCATCAGGTACTGCCCGAGTACAGCCCCTTTACCGGTCGCAGGGATCGTGACATCGGCTGGCGCAGCGACACCGGCGCTTCGGGTGGCTCCGCCAGCGCGCACCGTTGGCTGGAACAAAACCTCCAGTCCCTCTCTGCGCAACACCACACCCCCGAAGACACCATCTTGTTCGGTCGCCTGCTGGCCGAGAAGTGGCAGGCCATGGAAGACGGGGACGACAAAGCCGAAGTGCTTGCCCTGATCCGGGAACGCTGGGAACAGGCCGGCCGCTGGGACAGCCCCCAAGGAAAGGCAGCAAAGAAGGCCAAGGCGATCTATTCACCTGAGGCCGAATGATTCCGACGAAATTCAGGGAAGAACCATGG
>JBMYTL010000094.1:0-9611 GCA_049604295.1 Gammaproteobacteria bacterium | reverse complement strand
CTCGGGTCGGCACGCACGGCGGCCATCAGGCGCAACATGGGCTCCGGCGCGATATACCCGGCACGCTTGACCACATCGGTGCCCGAGGCATCGAGCACCACGGTCGCGGGCCAGCCCCATTTCCGATAACGCTCGGCCAGGTCGGGGCGGGCATCGTGGTCGGCCTGTACAGGCACAAAGTGCTCTTCGATATAGGCAACCACATCCGGGTCGCTATAGGTCTTGGCCTCCATGACATGGCACCAGTGACACCACACGGCCACCAGGTCGAGCAGGACCAGCTTGTTCTCGCGGCGTGCCTGCTCGAAGGCGGCGGGGCCGAAGGACTGCCATTCGATGGCGGACCCGTTATCCGACGATGTGCTATTCGACGTCGATGCCGCAACCGGATGGGACAACAGAGTCGCGGCGATGAACAGGGCTATGGCGCGCAGGCGGGCCGTTTCAGGGAACAGGGACATTTCGTCCTCCAGCGATGGGCTTACCCCTGCTTACGCTCCGGACAGGCCAGCGGATGCAGCGCTGTCATTGGCGGCGCCTATGACGATGAACCGCACAAACGAATTCACCCCCCACCTGGCCATGGGCAGGATAGAGCCATCATCCAGGTCCGCATCGGAGCCCACGCCATGAACGACGCCCGCAAAGACACTACCCAAACCCGCATTGAGGACATCGAGCGCGCCGCCTGGTTTGCCCGCCTGGCGTTTGGCGCGGGAGCCTGCGCGGCGGATATCCCAACACCGTCGCTCCCTGACACACCATCCATCGACGTGATGCCCTGAACCGGTTGCAGCGCGATTCCACGCTCGTATCAACTACGCACCGCCCCCCTCACCCGCGGCCAACTCCCTCAGCCCCCGCAGGGCCTCACGGGTGTGATCAGCCACTGCCGAACGGGCGAAGACCATATAGGCCGGGTGAGGAAAGGACGGCGCCTCCTCAACCCGGTGCAGGCGTCCGGCGGCCCACAGCGGTTCGGCCATACGCCTCGGCAGGTAGGCCGAACCGCCGTCCTCGAACATCATCTGTACCGCCATCCAACCGATATTGACCACCCGCGAGGGTGAAGGCTGATCAGGGAACGCCTCGCGCTGGCGGGCATGAAAGGACGGCCCCCAGTCCACGTGGATGTAATCCTCGCCCGGCCAGCGGCTGCCCGGTTCGGTGCTAACCAGCACCAGCTGCTCGTCGAACAGGTGCTCCACCTCCAGGTGCGGCGCGTGGGTCGGGGTGTACATGCAGGCGATATCCAAGGTGCCCTCCACCATGCGGCGCATCAGGTCCTGCTCGAAGCCGATGTCCGCGCGCACCGACACATCGGGCATCGCCGCGCGCGACCAACGCACGAAACGCGGCAGAAACCCCTCCCACAACGCGATACGCCCACCGATACGCAGGCTGCCGGTGAAGCGGTCGGGCAGGCCCACGTCGTGGCGCGCCTGCTCCAGGGTGGTGACCAGGGTCTGGGCATGGTTCACAAAGCGCCGCCCGGCGGCGGTCAGATGCGCCCCGGAACGATTGCGCACGAACAGCACAGCGCCCAGCTCCGTCTCCAGGGCCCGGATACGCGCGCTGACCGTGGACTGGGTCACGTGCAAGCGGCCCGCCGCCTCCAGGAAGGAGCCATGGGCCGCGATGGCGAGGAAGGTGCGTGCCTGTTCGATGTCCACGCCGCTCTTTATATCGAAATATTCGATATAGATGGGCAATAAATATCGCTATACCAACATATCAGCGGACGTTAATGTCAGCGCGAGCCCACACACCGGAGCCCGTCATGCCGGCCGCCCACACATCCAACGCCACACTCTCCAGCCCCCAGGCCCAGGTGCTTCTGCACGATATGGAGCGTGACGAGGAAGGCTTCCTGCTCGACGCCCGCGACTGGACGCCCGAACTCATGGCCCCCATGGCCGAAGAAGAAGGCCTGGAACTGACCCCGGAGCGACTGGCCATCGTCGAGTACGTGCGCGACTACTTCGAGTCCAACGCCACCGTCCCCGAGGCCCGCACCCTGCTCAAGCACATGGCGGAAATCTGGGGTAAGGAGCGCGCCACACGCCGCTACCTGTACCAGCTGTTCCCCTACGGCTACGGCCAACAGGCCTGCAAGATCGCCGGCATGCGCAAGCCGCGGAAGCTGATGCTGGATGTGTGAGGGCGCTCCAGAGAGCGCTGCACCCCCATGGTTTCTTTATAGGAGGGAGAGTTAGGCGTCCCCAAACTTGCTCTGGTGCACTGAACCGGCGACTCGGAAACTCCTGATTGAACACCGGTTCCCAGTGGACAAGCCGCGCGCAATTTGTTGACAAAAGTTGACACAAGCACCACCATTCGCGCCGCCATGGAACGCCGCCTCAACATCTCCGCCATCGAGTCCGCCATGGAATCCAAGGGACTCAGCGCCGCCGATCTGGCGCGCGCCCTGGATGTCTCCCGGCAAATAATCTCTCAGTGGCTCAAGGGCCGCTCCGTGCCCCGCCCGGACAAGCGGCTGAAACTCGCCCTCACGCTGGAATTGGGCGTGAAGGACATGCTGCTTCCGGAAGGCCCCGAGACCACTCCGGTGATCGCCTTCCGAAAAAAGCGCTCCGCCAAGACCACCACCGAGCACATCGAGCGTGCCATCACCATCGGCCGCCAACTGCGCCCCCTGGTGCCCCACCTACCCTTCGATCAGGTACGCGGCCCCCGCACCCTCAAAGGCGAGATCCCCATCGCCGACTACGACTATCTGCAAAACGTCGCCCGCGAAATCCGCAAGGCGGCCAATCTCGGCGAAACGGAGACAATAGACTTTCATCATCTGATCCGCCTGTTCGCCGACCAGCAAGCCGCCTTGGTCCCCGTACTGTGGGGCACGAAGAAGAACCACGAGAACGCCCTACACATCCACCTGCCGGACTCCCAAACCACCTGGGTGTTCTTGAATCTCGATGTCGAGATCCACGACTTCAAGTTCTGGATGACCCACGAACTGGCCCATGTCTGGGCCCCTTCCCTGCGCGGCGACGATGCGGAGGAATTCGCTGATGCCGTCGCCGCCTGCGTATTGTTCCCCGAGCCCCTGGCCGCCGAGGCCTACCCCGCCATCCGCTCCGCCGCCAATGACGGTGCCCGGATCAACACCATCAAAGCCATCGCCGAAGACCAGCTCATCTCTCCCATCACGGTGTACATGGAAGCGAACCGCTATGCCCGGCGCTACGGCGAACCGGCCCTGACGCTGGAGCCAGCCATATACGGTGCCGCGCAGAACCTCACCAACCGCTACTACACCGTCAGCGGGCACCTTTTCGACGGCGACACGCCCACGCCAGAGCACTACATCCAGATCGCCGAAGAGCTATTCGACAGTCCGTTTTTCCGGGCCCTGAAGGAGTACCTCAAGGCCGAGGAGAAAGGCCCGGGATACGTCCAATCCATCCTGCAGATACCCCTGTTGGATGCACGTGCCCTGCACGCCGCCTTGACCTGACCAGGCCGCCGAGGCCCCCATGCAAAGGACCGCACCCGCCGCCCCCTCACCACCACAGCACCCATCCATGAAAATGGGCTGAGGGGCTGACCGTGGCACAGCTCAAGATCCTGCTCGACACCAACAGCTACTTCCGTCTGGCCAAGAGCGTGCATCCGCTGTTGGGCGAGCCATTCGGCGACGAGAACTACTGCCTGTACGTGCTGCCGGAGGTGGACCTTGAACTGCGTCGCCAGCCGCGACTGCAAAGCAAGTTTCCCTGGGCCGGGGACGAGGAGTTCGCCGAGCCCCGCCGCAAGAAGCCCGGCATGTCCCGCCCACAGGCCCGGGAACGGAAGGTCGTCTACGACTTCCTCTGGGACCACGTACAAAACGAACTGCCCGGCCCCTCTCCCGTGGACTGCACGGTGCTTAGCTACGCCAGCGTACTGGGCATCGAAGTCGTCACCGACGACAAGGACATGCGCGAATTGGCCGACGCATTTGGTATCGCCACCCTCAGCACCCTGCAACTGGTCAAGCGCATGCTCGATTGCGGCCACATCGGCATGGGCGAGGTCCGCCGCATCGCCGCGTACTGGAGCTATCAGGACGACCGGCCACGGAACTACGCAAAAGACTACCGGCGGCTGTTCGGCGAAGAAGCGCCGCCCTGACGAAAGGCTTTGCCGCCACGAGGCGCGGTAACGGACGCCAACGAATCAGTACACCACCCCAAACCGCTCGGCGGCACAGCCCTGGCAGAGCTTCGCGGACTCCATATACCCCCGGTTACAACGCCGCTGGCAGTACTGACACACGGCGAAGAAGCGCGCTTGCTCCAGGGCCTCGTGGCTGGCCCTTTCGATTTGCTCGGCATCCGGCTCGCGTTTCCAGGTCCGGAATGATTTCCAGCAGACCTCGGGTTGGTGCCCGGAGGGCCAGTCCAGCACGCCCACCTCCATGCACCACTCCCCCCGCTCGGTACGCGCCACGCGAATAAAGTCGGCGATGAGCTGCTGATCCGCGTCCGTCGTTGGCCCAGCCACTCAATCCTCCAGCTCGAAGTGCCGCACCAGGCGCTCCAGGGTGAAGCGGTTGCGTAGCTTGGTGACGGTGTTCTGGTTGGCGTACATGCCCTTCTCCCAACAGGCCTCGGCAATCGGGTGCGTGGCGAACCATTCCACCGGCACCAGGTGTTCGCGGGCCTCCGGGTCATCCTTTCTCTCCCCCATGCCCTTCGCATACAGCGGCGCGTCAAGTACCGGCCAATCGAGGCCATTGATCTGCACCTGGAACTCCGTGACCGGGCTGGCGCTGCCCACCACCTTGCCAACGCCCACGTAACCCGTCCCGGGAATACAGAGGAAGATCCGCGCGCCGGGGTTCAGGGTTTCCAGCGTGCGGCTGTCCCAACGCCCCCCTCCGGCGGAGACGAAACCGTAGCGCAGCGCATCATGGTCATCGCGTGAGAAACGGGAATAACCGTAGGTTGGGGTGAGCGGTGCGAACCCCAACGTTATCACCACATCTGAACAATGTTGGGGTTCGCAGGCTCACCCCAACCTACGCGCTCAGAATTGACATAAAATCAGTGCCATGAAGAAGAAAGCCCTGACCAGAACCAATCGCCACCTCTCCGGCGAAAACGCCTGGATCTCACGTGCGCGCAGTGTCTCCAGCTCCACGGCCATCGAAACCGGCCAATCCGTCGCGGCGGTGGAAAAGCGGGTCATGCATCTTCAGACCTTGAAGCGCCGGACAAAACTAGCTTGACCAAGGCCTTCATGGGCTCATAGTCGTCCAATCCTGCCTGTATCGCCGCGAAATACCGGTAACGCTCGGCATCCCAAGCCGAAAAATCCAGCTCCGGCCACCCCGCCTGCAGGGCCATAACATTGGCTAGCAGCCGAGCCAACCGTCCGTTTCCCTCCCGAAACGGATGCACGAGTATCAGCTCAATGTGCACGACCGCTATGGCCTCGACCAGCACCTCCTCGTCCATGCCGTCGCAAGGGGTGTAGCGGGAGAGATAATCCCGATCCAACGCCGCCATCAGCCGCTCGACCTGAGCCGCCGCCGCGAACTGGAAGGCGCCCTTCCCCATGTTGACCGTCCGGTACTTTCCCGCCCAGGGGTACACATTCCCCAACCAGCGGTGGTGCCAAGCCTTGAGATCGTCCGACGTTATGGTCTGATCCACCTCCACCTGCTCAGGAATTTCGTCATAGAGCTGGATCAACAAATCCAACTCCACATCGTCCATCTCCGCCGCATCCTGGATAGCCAACTTGTTCCGCAACACCGCTCCGTTCGAGCCCGGTTCAAACTCCGCTTCGGCCTTACCCGTGGTGTCGTAGCGATCAGCATTCACAGCCAAAGCCCCTGACAGTGATCATGAGGATGGTCTCTAAGGGTGGGTATACCCAATGCGTTGAGGCTGTCGGATAACCCAGCGGGTGTAGCGAGCGGGTTCTGAGTTGAGCGTTTTTTTCGATCATTCGAGGAACATTGCGGGCAATCTGACGAGACGGATCGGAAAAACAAGCCGATTCAGGACCGGCGCCCATTCAGACCAGCTTAGGAGCGCGATGGGTTATTCGACAGCCTCGTTGGCCCCCATATCAGCCCTGCCCGAGCGTAGCAAACCGACCCAAACGCCAAGTGGGTGCCCGGGCCTCAGGCCACGGCCTGTTCGACCACGGCGTCGGCCAGATGGACCTGGGTGGTCTGGGCTTCCTGGAGGCGGGCCTTGAGGGCGTCGCAGAGGGCCATGAGTTCGTCGACTTTGGCGACGATGCGGTGTTGTTCTTCAAGTGGCGGCAATGGAAATACATAGAGACCAACGCTGTTCGCCGACAAGTTTGGCTGTGCTGATCCATTGTCGAACCGGAATAACTGGGCTTTCCCAAACGGGCTAATCAAATATTTGTAGATGTAGCTATTCGTCTCGGTTACGAATGGCCTGATTATCATCAGAGACGACGCGATAGCACCTTCAGAATAAGGATCAACGAAAGCCGTCTTTCCAAAAGTCGCCCCACGGAGGCAGTACACCAAGTCTCCTGGCTTGATCTTCCCGCTCCTAAGCGAATCGAATTTCTCCCTTGTGATGAAATTCATTTCGGTGGCCGTCAAACAGCCTTCAGGCTCAATATGCCCCGTGTTTATCCAAGCCACTCCCTCTGTCACATATTCACTCTTGTTTGGATAATTTTTGCTCCTGTCCCCATTAATGAATTCCGCCAAACTACCGAACTTCACCCAGCGCCATCCCTTCGGTGCCGAAAAAGCACACTCTTCAGCAGTCGGATCACCAAGCTTCTTGATCTTCTTCAGCGCGCCATCATCCACCAGTATCCTTTGGACACTTTCAATCTGATCTAACAGATCTTCCGCTGGTTTTTCGGATTCTGATTGAGAAACCAGTTTCCCCGTGACCGCAAGCTGAAGAACGGTTTGTTTGAGTTGGTCGATGGATGCTTCGGTGGTGAAGAGGGTGTCGAAGTGTTCGGCGATGCGCTGCCAGGCTTGTTGGGTGGCTTCGAAATCAGCGGCTTGGGTGAGGGTGTTGAGCAGGGTTTCGACCAGGGTCTGGTGGGCCTCGCGGCTGTCGGTCTGTTGTTGTTCCAGTTGGTCGCAGAGGGCCATGAGTTCGTCGACTTTGGCGACGATGCGGTGTTGTTCGGCGAGGGGTGGGACAGGAACGGGTAAAGCGATCACGGAACTCGTATTCAATTCCACCTGTTTTGTGGTTCCCGAAACCAAAGACTGTTCATGATCGGGGTCTATCCGAAGTTGGACACCAGGTGCGGCCAAACAGCACCAGAGGAAATTACTGTTCATTCCGATAGGGCGAATGACCGTCACATGAGAGTCAGCAACCAAGCTTCCGTCTGTCTCAATATCGAGCACATTCACCCGACCAACCGTGCCTGTCCCTGTTGAATTCCAGAGCAAATCTCGTTTCTTTAAGAATCGTTCCTTTTGATAAGCCGAAAGACTCGAATCATCAACTCTCCGCGCTCTTTCAAGGTCGAACCCAGACCACTGGACGCATTTTTGTGAAACGACCAATACCCTTCCGTTTTCCGAGTACTTCGGCCCCTTGCCTCTCTGTATGTATGTCGCTAGATCCTGCAATCGCGCCCAACACCAATTCCTAGGCAAATCGAAGAACTCATCATCCGAAGAAAGCGCCGGCAAAGACTTCGCTTTTTTAATTTCCTTGTTCGCAACTAGATCTACCTTTTGTCTCGCAATTTCATCTAACAATTCGCTTGCTGGTTGACCATCAGGGTCATGTGGAACCAACTGTCCTCGAATCGCCAACTCCAAAATCAACTCCCGCAGCTTCTGAATTCCATACGCATTGACCTTTCCCTTACTCCCCCGCCCCGTCGTGGCCTTCTTGACGGTCACGCTGGTCCACAGGTCCAGGTTGTCGGTGATGGGGTTGTGAATATCCGGTTGGGGCATGGTCGGTGGGGGTTCGTCGGGTTACGCGGCGCGCATGGGGTGGCGTGTTATCAAGGTTGGGCGGTTTGCGCCGCTAACCCGACTACGCCTGTGTCCGGTTCAGGGCTTGGTCGAGGCTGGCTTTGAGTTGTTGGCGCAGGTCGGCGATGGCCTGTTGTTGTTGCTGGTACTGCCGCAGCAGTTCATCCGGGTCGTGGCTGATCTGTTCGCCCTGGTGGGGGTTTTTGATGTCCAGGTTGTAGTTGCGGGCCTTGATGTCTTCGAGACTGACCTTCCAGGCCTGTTCGTTCTCCGCGCGGTTGGCGAAGCCGTCTGATTCGTCGCCCCACCAGTCGATCTCGGGCTGGAACTCCTCGAAGCGCATGGGCTTGGTCTTGTTGTAGCTCTTCACGCCTTCGGGGTAGGGATGTTCGTAGAACCAGATGTGTTCGGTGGGCTGGCCCTTGGTGAGGAACAGCAGGTTGGTCTTGATGCCGGTGTAGGGGTTGAACACGCCGTTGGGCAGGCGGCAGATGGTGTGCAGGTTGCACTCGCTGAGCAGGGTCTCCTTGAGGCGGGTCTTGATGCCTTCGCCGAACAGGAAGCCGTCGGGCAGGACGATGGCGGCGCGGCCGCCCTTTTTGAGCAGCTTGATGATCAGGGCTAGAAACAGATCGGCGGTCTCGCGGGTGCGCAGGTGGGCGGGGAAATTGTTTTCGATGCCGTCTTCCTCGGTGCCGCCGAAGGGTGGGTTGGTGACGATGACGTCGACACGGTCTTTGTCGCCGTAGTCCTTGTAGGGGCGGCTGAGGGTGTTGTCGTGGCGGATGGCGGTGGGTACGTCGATGCCGTGCAGGATCATGTTGGTGGTGCAGAGCATGTGCGGCAGGGCCTTTTTCTCGACGCCTCGGATGCTCTGTTGCAGGGTCTGGTCATCGGCCTGGGTTTTGACGTAGCGCTCGCGCTTGTGATCGATGGTGCAGGCGAGGAAGCCGCCGGTGCCGCAGGCGGGGTCGAGTACGGTCTCTTCCAGCTTGGGGTCCACCCGGTCGACGATGAAGCGGGTGACGGCGCGCGGGGTGTAGAACTCCCCGGCGTTGCCGGCGCTTTGCAGGTCTTTGAGGATCTGTTCGTAGATGGCGCCGAAGGTGTGGCGGTCTTCGGTGTTGTTGAAGTCGATCTCGTTGATCTTGTTGATGACCTGGCGGATGAGGGTGCCGGACTTCATGTAGTTGTAGGCATCCTCGAACACGGTGCGGATGACCTGGGCGCGTTTGCCGGTGGCACCGTGGGTGGGCAGTTTGTCCTTGAGGGTGGGGAAGAGCTGGTTGTTGACGAAATCGGCCAGGGCGTCGCCGGTGATGCCCTCGGGGTCGGCGGCCCATTCGCGCCAGCGCAGGTGCTTGGGCAGGGGGGATTGGTAGTCGTCTTCGAGCAGCTCCAGCTCGGCCTCTCGGTCGTCGAAGATCTTGAGGAAGAACATCCAGACGAGCTGGGAGATGCGCTGGGCGTCGCCGTCGACGCCCACGTCTTTGCGCATGATGTCTTGGATGGATTTGATGGTGCCGGAGACGTTGGTCATTGGACGTTGGTCATTGGACGTGGGTTGCAGGGACTGTTGTTGGTGGTGGTGTTGTCGGGCTTGCTTATCGCGGCGGGACGCCGTTCCCACGAGGTCGCGACACCTTGTAGG
>JBMYTL010000093.1:0-9662 GCA_049604295.1 Gammaproteobacteria bacterium | reverse complement strand
GCCTGATCCGCCAGGGCAGCTTCACCGAACTGCTGCTGTCCCTGCGCGACACCCCCGCCCAATTCGTGCCCATGGTGCAGAACCTCTGGCAGACCATGAACAGTGGCGGCTTCAGCATCGCCATCCGTCAGGACGTGCTGCGCTTCAACGGCGGCCTGTTCAAGGACGCCGCCGCCCTGCCCCTGACCAGCGAACAGATCGACCTGCTCATCCGCTCCGCCCGCGCCGACTGGCGCCACGTCGAGCCCGCCATCTTCGGCACCCTGCTGGAGCGCGCCCTGGACCCGTTGGAGCGCCACAAGCTCGGCGCCCACTACACCCCGCGCGCCTATGTGGAGCGCCTGGTCATGCCCACCGTCATCGAGCCCCTGCGCGAGGACTGGTCCGTGGTCCAGGCCGCCGCCCTCGCGCTGCACAAACAGGGCAAGCCCGACAAGGCCATCGCCCAGGTGCAGGCCTTCCATCGTCAGCTCTGCGAAACGCGCGTGCTCGACCCCGCCTGCGGCTCCGGCAACTTCCTCTACGTCACCCTCGAACACATGAAGCGTCTGGAGGGCGAAGTCCTCAACACCCTCCACGACATGGGCCAGAGCCAGGGCCTGTTGCAGATGGAAGGCATCAGCGTCGACCCCCACCAATTCCTGGGCCTGGAAGTGAACCCCCGCGCCGCCGCCATCGCCGAGATGGTGCTGTGGATCGGCTACCTGCAATGGCACTTCCGCACCCAGGGCCCGGGACAAGGCAAGGTCCAGCCGCCCAACCCCGTGCTCAAGGACTTCCACAACATCGAAAACCGCGACGCCGTGCTGGCCTGGGACGCCATGGAATACGTCGCCGACGAGGCCGGCCGCCCCGTCACCCGCTGGGACGGCCGCACCACCAAGCCCGACCCCATCACCGGCCGCCCGGTGCCCGATGAATCCGCCCGCGTGCCCCTGGAGCGCTACATCAAGCCGCGCAAGGCGGAATGGCCCAAGGCCGACTTCGTGGTGGGCAATCCGCCGTTCATCGGTGCCGGGCCGTTGCGCCAAGCCCTGGGCGATGGCTACGCCGAGACCCTGCGTAAAGTCTGGTCCCCCTCTCCCTCGGGGAGAGGGGCTGGGGGTGAGGGTTCCGGCGTCCCCGAATCCGCCGACTTCGTCATGTACTGGTGGCATCACGCCGCCGGTCTTGCCCGCGCGGCCAAGCTGCGTCGCTTCGGCTTCATCACCACCAACTCCCTGCGCCAGACCTTCAACCGCCGCGTGCTCGAGGCCCACCTCGCCGCCAAAAAGCCCCTCAGCGTGGTCTACGCCATCCCCGACCACCCCTGGGTGGATGCCCAGGAGGGCGCCGCCGTGCGTATCGCCATGACCGTGGCCGAGGGTGGGGAACACGAAGGCGCATTACGCACGGTGGAGCACGAACGGCGCGGTGATGACGAGGGGCGCGACATCAAACTCAACCGCCGCCAGGGCCGTATCTTCGCCGACCTCAAGATCGGGGCGAATGTGGCGGCGGCGGTGCCCCTGGGCGCCAACACAGCGATCAGTTCACGGGGTATGCAACTCATCGGTTCCGGCTTCATCGTCACCAAAGACGAAGCCGAGGCCCTGATTGGCCCCCCACTCCCCCCGGGAGAGGGGCGGGGGGGTGAGGGGCCCACGCTGAACAATCACCCCATCATCCGCCAATACCGCAACGGCAAGGACCTCACCCAGACCCCGCGCGGCGTCTACGTCATCGACCTGTTCGGCCTCAGTGCCGACGAGGCCCGCGACCGCCACCCCGCCATCTATCAGTGGGTGCTGGAGCGGGTGAAGCCGGAGCGGGATGCGAAGGCGCATACGAAGGACGGGGCCGGGTATGCGAAACATTGGTGTTGGTTCGGTAAGCCACGGCAGGAACTGCGTCGGTACCTAGACGGCCTCCCCCGCTACATCGCCACCGTCGAGACCAGCAAACACCGGGTCTTCACCTTCCTCGACCAGGACATCCTGCCCGACAACAAACTGGTGAACATCGCCCTGGACGACGCGTATCACCTGGGCGTGCTGCAAAGCCGGGTGCATGTGCTGTGGGCCCTGGCATCGGGTGGAAATCTCGGCGTGGGTAATGATCCCGTGTATGTGAAGACCCGCTGCTTCGAGACCTTCCCCTTTCCCGCCACACCCCGTAGGAGCGCCCTTCCGGGCGCGAACAACCCAGACCCAACACCCGGCGACGACGGTTTCGCGCCTGGAAAGGCGCTCCTACGCGGTGGGGATACGGCGGCGGCGGCGGTGGCGGTTATCCGCGACCTCGCCGAAAAACTCGACGCCCACCGCAAACGCCAACAGGCCCAACACCCCGGCCTCACCCTCACCGGCCTATACAACGTGCTGGAGAAACTGCGCGCCAGCGAGGGCATGAACCTGGCCCCCGTGAAACCCGGGCCCGACCCGGATAACCCCTTTGCCCTGACCGACAAGGAACGCCAGATCCACGAACAGGGCCTGGTCTCGGTGCTGCGCCAATACCACGAGGAACTGGACGCCGCCGTGTTCGCCGCCTACGGCTGGGATGGGCTCTGGGCCGCCTACACCGAGGCCCGCCGCCTGCCCGACCCCGGCGCCCGCCGCGAGGCCGTGGCCGCCGTCGATGAACAGGTCCTGCAAAGCCTGGTGAACCTGAACACCGAACGCGCCGCCGAGGAGGGCCGGGGCCACATCCGCTGGCTGCGCCACGAGTTCCAGAACCCCGGCGCAACCCAGACCGAAGCCGCCGTAGGAGCGCCTTTCCAGGCGCGAACCGCCAAACCCGCCAGCACCACCAAGACCCGCCCGCCCTGGCCCAAGACCCTCACCGAACAATTCGCCGCCCTCAAAGACGCCGTCGCCGCCCACCACGGCCCAGCCAACGCCGACCAGATCGCCCGCCAATTCAACCGCGCCCCGACCAAAAAGGTGGCCGAGTTGCTGGAGGTTCTGGTGAGCCTGGGCCAGATCAAACACAGCGCCGACGGCTACGCCCGGTAGGAGCGCCCTTCCGGGCGCGAACAGGCCTGGCGCGGCGTTTGAGTTGGGGCAATTCGCGCCTGGAAAGGCGCTCCTACGGGGGCTCCGTCCCGATATCCAGCAGCTTCATATAGCCCTCGTAGGCGAAATACCGGTTCCGGCTTTGCCCGGTCAGCTCAATCACCAAGCCCTGTTCGGCGAGTAACCGGAAGGCCCGGCTCAGGCTGGTGCGGTTGATGCCGGTGCGCTCCACGGCCTGGGCGACATTCAGGATGGGGTGAGCTTGCAGGGCGTCATGAATTTGCAGGCAGGTAGGCGCGATGCGGCCCAGGGTCTTGATGCGTTCGCGGTCCGCCGCGAACAGGTCCAGGGCAAAGTGCACGGTGTCTACAGCACTTTGCGCGGTTTCTTCGACGCCGGCGAGGAAGAACTTCAGCCAAGCCTCCCAGTCCCCCGTGCGGCGTACGTGGTTGAGTTGCCGGTAGTACTCGGCGCGGTGGGTCTTGAAGTGCAGACTCAGGTAAAGCAATGGTTCGCGGAGCACGTTTTCGGCGCACAGCAGCAGCACGATCAGCAAGCGGCCCAGGCGGCCGTTGCCATCCAGGAACGGATGGATGGTCTCAAACTGCACATGCAGCAGACCGGCCTTGAGTAAGGTCGGCATCTCGTTGTCCGGTGTGTGGAGGTAGCGCTCGAACCCATCCAGACATTCCATGAGTCGCCCGGGTGGAGGTGGGACAAAGCTGGCGTTGCCCGGTCGGGTGCCCCCCAGCCAGTTCTGGCCGCGGCGGAATTCCCCTGGGGTCGCGTGAGCGCCGCGCCCGCTGTCCAGCAATACAGCGTGCATCTCCCTCAGCAACCGCAGCGAGAGCGGAAAACCTCCGCGGATGCGCTTTAGGCCGTGATCCAGGGCCGCGACGTAGTTCGACACCTCGCGGACATCATCAAGCGGGACACCGGGTGCGCCCTGCATTTCGTGGATCAGCAGGTCGGATAAGGAGGATTGCGTGCCCTCGATCTGCGACGACAGCACGGCCTCTTTTCGCACGTATTGGTATAGAAACAGGTAGGCATCGGGCAGCAGGTTGGCGACCCCGTCCAAGCGGCCCAGCGCGGTGTTGGCCTTACCCAGAAGCGAAAGCAGTTCGCCGTCCAACTCCAGGGGCGGAGCCGGGGGAAGGGGCGCGGGGATGAAGGCCTCGAAGGGCTCACCCACCGTGCTTTGGGTCATGTACTCGCCAGCGTGCCGTTTCATTTGCGCAATCCTGTACGATCAAAGTTGCGTAAGAATCCGGAGTTGGCTTTTTACGCAACTTTCCAGTGCAAGACCATTGGCAACCGCTTTTGCGCAACCTTTCTAAAATAAAGTTGCTCAATAGTCTTCGTGCCCGGAAGGTTTTCTCGGGACCGAGAGTGCCGGACTCCCATCAGGGAACGAAAACGTGAAGGTCCAAGTCCGCGATGGGTTCGAAATGCTTGCGGTTCGCGGTGCAGAGCGGCAGCCCGTTCTCGACCGCCGTCGCGGCAACCAGGGCGTCCGCGGCGCGCATGCCCCGGGCCAGGGCGTATTCCTCGACGTATACGGCGGCGCGATGGCCGATGTTCTCGCTCAGAGGCAGGGTGATGAAGTCGAAGTCGCGTAGGAATGCCTTGCTGACCTGATGCTGTTTCTTGTCCCGCGCGCCCTGCAGCAGCTCCATGTAGCTGAGGATCGAGATCTCGCGGGAATCGGCTTGGTCGATAAGGCGGGCGGCGTCGCGATTCCCTCGCTGCACCCAGATGAGGATGTCCGTATCAAAGATCACGGTGACGTGGGCCTCGCAGCTCTTCCATGACGGCCTCGACGGAGGGTTCGGCATCCGCGGTCATTCCGAAGAACGGGTGCTGTTCGGCGCTTGTCGCTGGGCGCGCCTGCTGCGCGGATGACGCGGGCTGGATCGTCCCCTTCACCTTGCCGTGATAGAGGATGGTGACGGGCTCATTGCGGTCCAGGGCGCGGATGACGTCTTTCATCTTGTAACGCAGGTCGACGATGGAGGCGTGCATGGCGATAAATAATGTATAGAAGGATTATGCATTCTAGCCCCGGCTCCGCGGATGTTCCTAGTCCGGGTCATACCCCAGATACGGCGCCAGCCAACGCTCCACCTCGCGCAGACCCATGTCCTTGCGTTTCGCATACTCCTCAGTCTGTTCGCGGCCGATGTTGCCGACCATGAAGTCGGTATGGTCGGGGTAGCCGAGAGCCGGGCAAGCAATCAGAACGGGAGAATGGAACGCCTCGGCAGACTCCCTGGCGGGTGTCACCCGACCCGGCACGGCCCGATCGGGCGGTAATTCGTGGGAACAAGACCCGGAGACGAAAATTTTTCTCCGTGGGTTAACGGGGTGGATTAACGGATGCACAGACCTGTCATACCCCCCCTATCGGCCATTGTGATTCCTCTTGGTTATCACTTCTTTCGGCAGTTAACCTTATGTGAATTATCAAGTTTCAATAAGGCGGATAGCGCCCTTTTTCACATGCAAACAAAGGCTTACAGGCTTTGGAAATTAACAATAACGTGTTGCGCAAGCTAATTACCTCTGCTTAACTTCTCGACAATCGGGGATCAGGATCCGTCCTGCCCCCTTGATCGTTGCAGCCGATGCTGCGGGAGGATGGCGATGTGGACCGGGGCTCTCAATCACTGCGCTACGTGTTGCGGAAACTGCACCAGTTGCTGGACGGGCTCATCCTGCTGATCCAGAAGATCAACGGTCTACTCACCGAACTGACCAAGATGATCAAGTTGATGGTTGCCGCCGGATGGGAAGGGCTGCGCCAGGACGGCAAGCCGGAGACCGATCAGAGCAATCCCATCCGCCGCGACATCCCCGCAACCACATCGCCACATCCCATTGAGACGGACGATTCACACACGAGCAAAGCGACCCAACGAACGATCGAATCCGATGAACAGCGGGAACTGCAACGCATATCCTCACAGAGTGACCGGGCGGACGGAGGCGAATCGGATGAGGTGCAGATTGATCAGGATGCGGCCTGAGGGCCACTGAAGATACGGGCGGCGCGATGAGGCCCCCAGAATAATGAGACCCCGGAGGAGGGATCACGATGGATGAGCAGACGGTGGGAGCGCGCATCCTCCAATGGTTGGAGGAAAACGGTTGGACCCAGAAGAAACTGGCTGCGCGCATGGGCCTGAGCGCCCCCGTGGTGAACTACGTGATCACCGGCAGCCGCCGGGCGAGTGACGGGTTTCTGCGCAAGTTGGCGGATATCACCGATGTGGACCTGGATGAGTGGACCCGCCTGCGCAAGGATCAGAATCTGCGCCGCCCGCAGTTCGTTGACGATCCACGGCGCCATGAGTTGCTGGTTGAGCGTTGGCGCCGACGCGGCATCCATACCCTCACGGACCGGCACATCATTGAGGGCATGGACACCGGCGCGTTCACCGTGGAGCCCTTCGACGACGAGGCCCTTGAGGGAGACACCATCGACCTGTGCATGGAGAGCACCCTTCTGCTGCGGCGCGCCGGAACGCCGTGCGAGCAGCACCTTTCCGAAGAGCAAGACCTGCTGATCCATGAAGGGGACCTGTTCATCGCGCGCACCCAGGAACTGATCAATCTGCCGGGCTTCATTCGCGGGCGGTGCAGCCTGAAGTCTGAACTCTCGCAGCAAGGGGTGATCGCCAATGGCGGCGCCGTGGTTGACCCGGGGTATCGGGGCAGGCTGTTCCTGACCATGAAGCATCACGGCGCCGCACCACTGGAATTGAGCATGGGCGCCCTGTTCCTGACCTTGACCCTGGAGTTCCTTCCCGAACCCCCCAAGCAGCTGTTCCGTGACGACGATGACAACCCGGGACGTACGGAATTCACGGAGACTGAGTACGCGACGGTTGGTGGCAACCGGCCGGTTCGAACAAATGCGCCGGAACAATCAAGCAACGTGCGCACGCTCAAGAGCAAGTCAAACAAGCGCTGAAGCCACGCCGCCCCATCGTGGACCGTGAGCCCGAATCAGTCAGTCTTCACGGTCTCCCACATCTCCCCTTCTTCGGCCTCTCGGGGGTGCGCGTCATCAGAATCGTGGCCCGTGGTGATCCGCTCGGTGGGCTCCGGGCCATCGAACATGGCGAACACATCCGGATCGAACAGCGCGGCGGATTCAATGACCGCCATGGGCAGGACCAGACTGAACTCACTTGCCTGCCCTTCTTCGGGGGACTCCGCCAGCCTGGCGTAGACCTCGCCGTAAAAGGTGGTGAGTTCGAGGCCTTGGTCCTGTTCGCGACGATAACCACTGAACATGGGCAGCATCTGGATGGACTGGGTCTCCGAATCGGGGCTGATGCTGTCGTGCACGAAGCCGATATACACCTTGCGACTGCGCGTGGTGACCATGATCTGTCGCCGCCCCTGGGCGCGCAGCACGAGCTTTTCGAAGTAGGCGTTGTTGCCGTCGAATGCGGCGTCGGCGTAGTCGCGGCTTTCCTCGTCTCGCGTCATGGCCCGCGATGCCCAACCCAGGCACAGGCCCAACAACATGGTGCAGGCGGCCGTACCGTAATAGGGCATGGGGATCTGTTCCTTCCAGGCCAGACCCAGCGCCGGGCAACACGCGTTGGCAGCCAAGACGATGAGGCGAGCGCCAAGGCTGAGGATAAGCCCCGTGCCGATCGACCAGAGCAGCAAGCGTGTCCTGTCGAGTCGGGCAGTGCGGTAGCGGAACCGGGGGGCGAGACTGAGAAACGCGTAGCCGCCGAGGGCGATCAGTAGCAGCGCGTCGAAGGGCATGTGTTCGGCCTGTCCTTATGACCAGAGATCAGGCGTTGGACTACTTGCGATTCCCGATCGTCATCTCGACACCGTGCCAGCGGTGTTGGCTCTTGAGCCGCTTGACCAGTTCACGGGACCGGTCGATTTCACGCTTGCCCGTCTCACTGGAGATGATCTCCGCCGGGTCAATATGCACTGATCCATTCGTGCCAATGCGGATATTGGGTGCTTCCAGATTGTCCGGTTTGGCTTTCATCTTTGTCTGTTGGGATCGCTGCCGCCGTGCGAGCACACACTAGAGCAAGACCGCCATGGCCGCCACCGCGCTGATGATCGGTGGCGGCTGGGCATCAATAGGCTTCGACGAGATGATTGACTTGGATTTCGCCGAATTCCTCAAGTTTTCTAATCATGAGGGTGGCCCAGGGATGGTACGAAACGTGGGCCCAAGAGCTGGAACACGCGACATGTTCGTTATCGGACGTGTCGATCAGAATATCAAGCAGCGGCAGGTGATTTGGTCCAAGTACACGGATGATCCCAATGTGCAGACTCATCGGGGGCACCTGCTCGCACAAGGCCAGCCGAGTTTTCCCAAGCCCATCGCGATCGTCGTCAAAGGTCGCCTCCAGGATTTCACCAAGATAATCGGCGAGCTTGGCGTATCGAGTATCCACGGTAACGCCGAAACCCTCCCAAGATTCCTCGTTCACTTCTCTGCTCAGCTCAATAAGCCGGGTTAATAGCGCTCCGTTTCGCATCGCGGCCCAATTCAATCGGTCCGGTGAGACACGGAAACCGAAGGACTGAAACTGTAGCGCGGAAGGTTCGTGCATCTATGCAGCCGAAAAGAAAAAAGGAGGCATCAGCCTCCTTTGAAAATATCCGCCAACGGTCAGTCAACGATAATGCGTAAGGTTTCTTCGCTGGTCGGATTATCGAATGCCCTCATGCGAGCATCGATATCCTCCGCATTTGCGTTATGGCGTTTGAAATCTTCAGCGGTGACGCGGCTTACGTCCAATTTGGCGGTCATCTCGTTCCATTCCTTTGCAGACATATCCCAGACGGATCGCGCTTGCGTGTGATCGGTCATAAACCGTCCCTCCCCCGTGGCTGTGGCAGGCCGAAGCATAGTCGGGTTTCCGGTAAAAAATCCATATCAGTCAGGGTCATACCCCAGATACGGCGCCAACCAACGCTCCACCTCGCGCAGGCCCATTGCCTTGCGTTTGGCGTACTCCTCGGTCTGTTCGCGGCCGATGTTGCCGACCATGAAGTAGGTGCTGTCGGGGTGGGCGAAGTAGAAGCCGCTGACCGAGGCGGCGGGGAGCATGGCGTAGCTCTCGGTAAGGCTGATGCCGGTGGCGGCCTCGGCGTCGAGCAGGTCCCAGAGGGTGGCCTTCTCGGTGTGGTCGGGGCTGGCGGGGTAGCCCGGGGCGGGGCGGATGCCGTGGTACTTCTCGCGGATGACGTCTTCGTTGGACAGGCTCTCGTCACCGGCGTAGCCCCAGAACTCCTTACGGACGCGCTCGTGCATGTGTTCGGCGAAGGCCTCGGCGAGGCGGTCGGCCAGGGACTTGAGCAGGATGTCGTCGTAGTCGTCGTGGTCCTTGGCGAACTCGGCCAGTTTCTTTTCGATGTCGAGCCCGGCGGTGACGGCGAAGCCGCCGATCCAGTCGGGCGTACCTTCCGGGGCGATGAAGTCGGCCAGGCAGTAATTGGGCACGCCGGGGCGTTTCTCGCCCTGCTGACGCAGGAAGTGCAGGGTGGTCAGTTCTTCGCTTCGCGATTCGTCGGTCCACAGCACCACGTCGTCGCCCCGGGAGTTGGCGGGCCAGAAGCCAATCACGGCGCTGGCGGTGAGCCAGCCTTCATCGACAATACGGCGCAGCA
>JBMYTL010000092.1:0-9729 GCA_049604295.1 Gammaproteobacteria bacterium | reverse complement strand
GCTTTTTCTGAATTATATGGTTTTTACCCCATAAGGCCCGCCTTGCCGCCGAGGCAAAGGCCAAGGCCGAAGCCGAGAAGAAGGCCCGCCTTGCCGCCGAAGCAAAGGCCAAGGCCGAAGCCGAGAAGAAGGCCCGCCTTGCCGCCGAAGCGGAGGCGAAACGCAAAGCGGAGGCGGAAGCAGCGGCCGCCGCGGCTGCCGCAACGGCCGCTGCAACCGCTCCCTCCGCGCCGTCACAAGCGTCGGATGCCGGGCTCGCGGACATGTCGGGGCGGCAGATTCTGGACGAGGTCGCCAATCGCCATGAGCGGCCCAACGAGTACGAGGAGCAGAAGATGCTGCTGGTGGACCAGGGCTCCGGTTCGACGGAGGAGCGCCTCATGCTCCGCTTCCAGCGCGATGAAGGCGGTGGCGAGAAAAAGCTTCTGTCGGTATTCAAAAAGCCCGCGGGTGTGAAGGGCACCGCGCTGCTCACCTGGCAGCATGCGGAGGGAGCGGATGACCAGTGGCTGTACCTGCCCAGCACGGGCAAGCGCATGAAACGCATCGCCAAAGGGGGCAAGCGCAATCCGTTCATGGGCACCGATTACACCTACGAAGATCTGGTCTCGGAGTCCCGCGACAAGTTCGATTACAAGCGAGAGCCCGACGCAACCCTGGATGGACAGGCCACCTTCGTGGTGATCGCCACGCCCACCGACCCGGAGTTGAAGAAGGACACCGGTTACAAGTTCCGCAAGATGTGGATCCGCCAGGACATCTTCTTCGTGGTTCAGGTGGAGTTCCACGATCGTCGTGGGCGCCTCATCAAGCGCCAGATCAGCACTGAGCTCGAGAAAATAGATGGTTCGACCTGGCGTGCGCAGCGCAACGAAATGACCCATCTGACCAACAAGCACCAGACCATCATCGAAGTGATCAAACGCAGCTTCGACGCCGGTGACGTACCGGCCCGAAACTTCCAGCAGCGGACCATCACGTCTGGCCGGGTGCTGCGTTGATGGTCACCTGTCCCAACCTGAGCCGGTGCGCCCATGGCTGATTGGAAGCTGACATTCGTCCTCGACGGCCAGACGCTCGACAGTGTCATCGTCCCCGAGGCCGCGCTTGCCGCGGAAGAGGGCGTCTCCCTCGGGCGAGCCACGAAAAACATGGTGCCGGGCGCCGTCGGGATCCCGCACGGCGGGGTTTCCCGGGGGCATGCCACTCTGCACCTGTTGCCCGGGGGGATGCTGATCCTGTCGGACAAGGGGTCCAGCAACGGAACCTTCGTCAACGACGCCCGCCTGGAGCCCAACCAGGCCTATCGCATCAAGCCGGAGGACAGGATCCGTCTGTCCAAGGTGGAAATTCGGATTGAGTTCCCCGAGGGGCGTCAACAACCGGTGCGTGGCGCGGTGGATGACATGGAGGACCGCACCTACGTGGTCGAGGCCGAGGTTCATACCGAGGGGGCGGTCGTGGACCAGACCGAACTCGAGGAGGCGGACGCCGCGGCGGCGGCAGCCGAAGGTGAGCACGTGCCCCCGCCCTCGGAGCGTTTTATCGAGGCGGCTCTGACCTTCGGCGCCCGTCAACCCCTGATCAGTCTGATTCTCATAGTGCTGCTCAGCGGCTTGGCGCTCTGGGGTGCCCTGAATCTGAAGATCGATACCAGCTACGACAGCCTGTTCAGCAAGGAGGATCCGGACTACATCCCGTATACCGGCGTGATCGGGGAGTTCGGGTCCGACAACATGACCCTGATCTACCTGCGCGACGCCAACCTCTGGCGCCCGGAGTTGCTGGCCAAGATCGAGGACCTGACCTTCACCTTGCAGGACCTGGAGTTCGTGGAGAAATCCGAGAGCCTGTTCACGGCCCTGCACATCCGTGACGACGAGGGCAGTCTGGATCTGCGGCCCCTCATGGACTACACGCCGGAGACGCTCGAGGAAATCGCGGAGGTACGGGACAACGCCCTGTATAGCCCGCTCATGAACCGCAACCTCCTGTCCGATGATGGCAATGTCACCGCGTTGACAGTGAGTACCATCGGAGGCGAAGGCGACCCGGAGCACACGCATAAGGTACACCAGCAGTTCGCCGCACTGCTGGCGCCCCTGGAGGAGCACTTCGGCCAGGTGTTCCAGGTCGGGCCGCCGCGTCTCAACGTGGACATCGAGCAGGGCATGTTCAGCGACCTGTCGCTGATCTCCCCCCTGGCGACGCTGGTGCTGGTGGTTTCCATCGTATTGTTCCTGCGCACCGGCGTGGCCGCTCTGCTGCCGCTGACCACGGCGGGTATCAGTATCTTCTGGACCATGGGCTTCATGGGCGCCGCGGGTATTCCCGTGAACCTGCTCACGGCCATCCTCCCTGCCCTGGTGATTGTCATCGGTTCCACCGAAGACACACACATGCTGTCCGCCTACCTGGATGGCTTGGATAAGGACAAGCCCAATCGCCTCAACGCCATCCGTTTCATGGCGGTGCACGTGGGCCTACCCATCTTCATCACCTCGTTCACGACCACGGTCGGTTTCATCTCCAACGCGGTCAGTGATATCGCCCTGATCCGGGACTTCGGTCTGGCTTCATCCTTCGCCATGGTGTCCAACCTCGTGGCGACCCTTCTGGTGCTGCCCCTGTTACTGCGCTATTTCGGACCGCGCGTCAGTAAGCAGGGTGGCAGTCATGGCAGTGAGCAGGGGCGATACGAGGGACTGTTGCGGTTTATCGAGGGCGCTTCCGGTCGTCACGAAATGAAGGTGATCGTGTTGACCGTTCTGGTGGTCGGTGTGTGCGCATGGGGCGCCACCCGGGTGCAGGTCAGTAACGATCCGCTTTCGTATTTCAAGCCGGGTAGTTCCATCACCCAGGACGCCAATACCCTGCATGATGACCTGTCGGGTATGCAGTTGTTCTACGTCACCCTGACGGCGCCCGAGGGACGTGACTTCAAGGATCCGGAACTGCTGGGCCAGGCCGAGGCGCTGCACAAGCGCATGGAGGCCATGGGCCGGTTCGACAAGGTCACCTCCATCGTCAGCCATCTGTCGTTGGTCCATCAGGAGATGAACGGGTCGAACCCCGAATTCTTCCACGTGCCGGATTCGCGGGGCGAGATCGCTCAGTACCTGTTCCTTTTCCAGCGCAAGGACATTGATCGTTATCTGAGCCCCGATGCCCGTCGGGCGAATTTCCTCATCCGCCACAACCTGTCTGATTCCTGGGCGCTGAACGAGGAGCTTGAGCGTGTTCGCGCGGCCGCCCGCGAGACCCTGGGCCCGGATGTGGATGTCTTTCTCAGTGGTAAGAACCTGCTGATCAACCGCGCGGCGGAGACCCTGTTCACCAGCCAGGTTGCCGGTCTGGCGCTGTTGATCGGCATCATCTTCATCATCATGTCCCTGCTGTTCGGGTCCGTGATGGCCGGGGTTCTTTCCCTGGTGCCGAACCTGATCCCCATCGCCATCCTGTTCGGCACCATGGGGCTGCTCGGTATTCCGTTGAACCCGGGCACCGCCATCGTGGCCGTGATCGCGGTGGGCATCGCCATTGATGACACCATCCACCTGCTCAGCCGCTACAACGCCCTGTGCCGGACCAACCCGGACCAGGAGTGGGCAACACGCACGGCTCTGCGCGATGAGGCGGTGCCTGTCATCTCAACGTCCCTGTCCCTGGCTGCCGGGTTCGGGGTGCTGTACTTCTCCGGTTTTCAGATCGTCGCCCAGTTCGGCACCCTGTCCGCGTTGACCATGCTGACCGCCATGGTCACAGACCTTCTGATCACCCCGATTTTGCTCAAACGCATCCGCCTGGTCGGCATCTGGGACGTGGTTACCATCAAGATCCGCAGTGAGGACGTGCTCCTGCGCAGCCCCGTGTTCGCCGGCATGACACGCTTCCAGATCCGCAAGGCCATCCTGCTTTCCGAGATCCGCGAGTTCGCGCCGGGGCAGGTGCTGTTCAACGAGGGAGATTCAGGCTCGGACATGTATCTGGTACTTTCCGGAACCGCCGAAATCCTCAAGCGCGTCGAGCGGCGTAAGAAACTCATCGCCCGGGTGGAGTGCGGCAATGTCTTCGGTGAGCGGGGTTATCTCGGCGCATCCGAGCGTGCCGCCACCGTGCGCGCCTCCAAGGACGCACCCATGCAGGTGCTCGTCATGAACGCCAAGAAGGTGCGCAAGGCCATGCGCTTCTATCCCTGGACCTCGCTGCGCCTGCAAAAGAACGTAAATGCCATCTTGGGCCACTGGCTCTGAAACGAATCGAACTCAGGTAGGAATCCATGCACCTCGTCCCCCTCTTGAACACGCGAGCCTCGCTTCCCTTGTTGCTGGGTTCCGCCCTGGCCGTGGCTCCACTGTCCGTCACCGCGCAGGACGCGCCGGTCAGCGGGGCGATCCAGGAAGTCCTGGATAACGCCGCGTACACCCTTCGCGTGGGTAGCGAGATCTTCCCCAGTTCACCCGGGTCGGCGTCCGCCTACGACGACTCGGTGCACCTGCTTACCGTGTTGTCCATGAAATCGAGCCTTGCCCTGGGTGAGACTTCCAGCCTCGAATTCACGGCCCGTGCCGGTTGGTCGAGCCAGGGGCGGGAGTACGACGACATCCTGCGCATGCCAGGCAGCGACCATGACGAGGCCCAGTACCTGGACTTCGACCGTTTGAACATCACCCACTACGGCGATGCCGCCACGGTGATGGTCGGCAAGGAGATCATCGAGACCGGCGTGTCGGAGATGAACAGCGCCAACGACCGCTTCGGTCTGGCCAACGGTAAGCGTCCCCAGGCCCCCATGCGCTACGGTGTCTGGCATGCCTCCATGGAGTATTACGTGGAGGACGACACCATTACCGGAAAGATCATGCCTTTCCACGAGCGTTCCCTGAGTCCGTCGCCGCGCTCGCGCTGGGCGGGGGCCTCGGGCGATTCTGATTTCACCAACGTGACCCTGCCCCTGGGTACGCTCGGTGGCGCGGGAACCACCATCGAGGACGAGTACTACAACGAGGGCGATGTCGAGGACTGGGGTTACTTCCTCAAGTACGCCGGCACCCGTGAGGGCTACGACTTCTTCGTGCTCGGCCATCATGGTCCTTCCATCTACCCGACCCTGGTCCAGCAAGATCCCACCCTGCCCGTCTACAAGAAGGTGGATCCGCTGGCCTGGAGCTTCGGGGGTGGGGTGTCCATGGTCACCGGTGCATGGAAGCTCTATGGCGAGGGTATTGCCCAGATCACCGACAACGACGCGGATGAGGACTTCCTCCGCTACACCCTCGGCGCCAGCTACCGCGAGACGGAGTGGGCGAACAGTGTGGGGTGGCAGGAATTCAAGCCCATTGTCGAGTTCTACGGCGATGAGACCCTGGACGAGGTGGGCGATACCACCGTGGTCGCCAGTTCCGAATCGGCCCGCCCGTTTCACAACGCCATCGGCCTGCGCCTGGAGATGACCCACGACGATATGTGGTCCTTTGCTCCGGCGTTCAATCTCAACTTCGAGGAAGGCGACTGGGTCGCGGGCATCGGCGCCCAGTATCGGCCAAACGATAACCTGACCTTCCGGGCCGCGGTTTCCGTGTTCGATGGCGACGACGAGACCTATTACGGTCGTTGGCGGCGCAACGACAATCTGCATATCGGGGCCGAGTACAAGTTCTGAGGCCCAGGGGGCCATGGGGCTCACGCCCCTGCCCCGCGAGGGGGTTCAGGGGCGGGACCGGGGGCCCATGATGAGCCCGCGCAGAATCCGGGCGTAAGGATCGTCACTGGAAATCAGCGAGCGTGCGTTGCGTGCCCGCAGTCCAAGGTCACGGTAAGCCGCATCGAGGGTGGGAAAGCGGTCCGAGCGGGCCCATTGACGGTACAAGGCGCTGAAAATCCGGCTGTCGCTGGCGCGGTCCAATTCGGCCATGAAGCGGGTTCCGCTCCAGCTGTCATGGGCGGGAAGGCAGCAATCGCGGAATCGATCCAGGACCTGCCCAAGGGTCTGGTTTCCCCCCGAACGGCGGCGTAACTCCAGGTCGGCCAGCAGGAAGACCGCGGCACCACTCCAGTAGACGCGCATGGACGATCCCTCGCGCATCATGTGCTCACTCAACTCGGCCAACGACCGCCCAGGGCGGGTGCCGCGCCGCCCCCTTTGGAAGCCGGCATGCAGTTCCTCCCATGCCGCCGTTGCGCTGATCATTCCCGTGTGCGCCCGGGAGACGAACTGCAGGTAGCTGGCAAGTCCCTCGGAGAGCCAGCGTGCATCGAGTTCAAGCGTGGGATGGAACAGGTGGCTGAGTTCATGACTGAGCACCCAGTCATTCATGAACTCGGTCAGCGGGCGTGACGGGTCGATGAACAGGTGGACGCCATCGCCGCCACCGCGCATGACCTGTCCCCAGGGGACCGCGTCGCCGCTTCGCCCCAGGGGCACCACCAGCACCTGCGCGTGGGGTACGGGCAACCGGCCGGTAATCGAGGTCACTGCCTGGGCGTTGGCGCTTATCCATGTCATCAGCCTGCCCTGGTGTTGAGCGGTGTCGCGGCCCAGGAGTGCGACATCGAGGGTGCCCCCTGGAAGAGGCAGGGCATGCCGGGTCATGTTTCCGAACGCGACCCGGCCATACCAATCCTGGGGGCGTTTGCCGACCAGGAATCGGGTGCCCGCATCGTTCCGTGGCCACGGCGATGAGAAAGCGAAACCCGGGGGCAATTCCACCCGCAGTTCCAGGCGGCTGTCACCTTCGCGTGGCCGCCACAACCAGAGATTGATGCCCACCAGTGACCAGTCCGCGCCCCGTAGCAGCCCCCCCTGTCCGGCGTCGGGACCCGCCCGGGCCAGGTTCACCCGGTAGTTCACGCAGTCGCCCGGCTTGAGGCCCGTCAACGGCAGCCGGGTGCCCGCGACGGCGATGGAACGGCCACCCACGTCGGCATGGGCGAGTAGCTCGGTCGCGCTGGCGGACTCCGCATGGAGCGCGTGCGGCACCGTGTCGGGAAAGCAGGCCCGCACCTGGAGTGTGTCCATGGACGGCGCGATGCTGACCCGGTACTGCGGCAAGGCGGCGGCAGCGACCGTGACGTAGGGTCGGACCAGAAAGAGGACGGACAGGAGGAGTACCGGGAGCCGGATGCGCATGAGAATCGGGGCGACTATGCCCGTTGGGAGTGTTCATGGCCTGACTTCGAGTGTTGGGGACGCAGGTGGTTCCTCCTGACCACCGGTTGGCAGGCTCCCGGGCGCCACACAATGGGCCGAAAGGCACAGGCCAGGTCCTGTTGCGAGCGGGGCAGCCAAGCCGTGAGAATGGTTCTGAAAATCACCTTAGGTCTATCCCCTGCGCGACATCCAGCGAGGCGGGGGTATGAGCGGCCGGGCAGGCCGCGGGGTATGAATGGTTGCAATGAGACAGTTCCACCGGGGATGCACTCCACGATGAGTCCAGAGGTGCACACAACGACCCTGGGGCTGGGCGGTGCCCAGGAACTGGTCATGGTCCATGGCTGGGGCATGCATTCGGGGCTGTTGCGGCAACTTGCCGATGATCTCGCCGATGATCATCACATCACCCTGCTGGATCTGCCCGGGCATGGCCATAGCCACCCCTATGGCGCGCTTTCGGGGCGGCCTGCCGACGCCTGGGTCGATGCCATCGCCGAGCGGCTTCCCGAGCGCGCCAATGTTCTTGGCTGGTCATTGGGCGGCATTCTGGGAATCCGCTTGGCGGCTCGATTTCCCGTGCGGGTCCGTCGTCTCGTGCTGATGGCGGCAACTCCCCGTTTCACACGCACATCGGGTTGGCCCCACGCGGTCGACCCAACGGTGCTCGAGGCGTTCATTCATGCGCTCGCGGGGCAGCCCCGCAAAACCCTGATGCGTTTCGCCAACCTTCAATTGCAGGGCGATGAGCAATCGGGCGCGCAACTGCGCATCCTGCGTCGCGCGCTGATGGAGGGGCCAGGGGCCGATGATCGTGCCTTGATGGATGGTCTGCGCATGCTGGCCACGGAAGATTACCGGAACGAATTACGCGCGCTTGAACAGCCCGTCCTTGCCCTGTTGGGCCGGGAGGACAGCTTGATGCCCCGCGGGCTTGCGGATGCAATGGAGGCACTCAATGATCGCATCCGGTGCCTGGAGTTGGAGGGTGTGGCCCACCTGCCATTCCTGTCCGTACCCGGGCGTGTCGCCGCGGAGGTGCGCGGCTTCCTTGCCGACTGAGCGTGTCCGTCTACATCAGTCCGAAGGCGTGCAAAGCCGTCAGACCCAGGCTGGTGAACAGCAGGGAAGCGGCGGTGCTAAGGACGATGATGTTGGCGGCGAGACCCGCATTGCCCCCCATCGCGCGTACCATCACATAGCTTGACGCGGCTGTCGGCGGCGCGGCCATGAGGAACAGGATGCCCAACTCCATGCCCCGGAAGCCCAGCGCCAGCGCGAGGCCCGTGATCAGCAGCGGAGAAAGCAGCGCTTTTCCCAGAGTCCCGAACAGCGCATCGCGGGGGTCATGGCGCAGCGCGGCCACACTCAACGATGCGCCGGTGCACAGCAGGGCCAGGGGAAGCGTGATCTGGGCGAAATATTCTCCGGCCTGAATGAAAACACCCGGTAGGCCCCAGCCGAAGTACGACACCGGCAGGGCAAGCACGATGCCCAGGATGAGCGGGTTGGTGATCAGGGCTTTGACCGCCTTGCCCGCCGAACGATGTTGGCCGAGGTAATGGTTGAGGGACAGCACCGCAATGATGTTGTAGAGGATCGTGATCAGACCCACGTACAAAGATGCCGCGGCCAGACCCGCTTCGCCGTAGGCGTTGACGCAGTAGGCAAGTCCAACCACGCCGAGATTGCCCCGGTAGGCACCCTGTATGGCCACTCCGCGGTCGCCTTTTTGCGCGATCAGGAAACGCGCCAGAAGGGCCATGACACCGAACACCAAAAGCGTCCCCGCCACCCCCATGGTGATCAGCACGGGGTTCGCGGTCGTCTCGAATCGGGTCTTGCTTATGGTGATGAACAGCAGTGCGGGAAGGGCGAAGTTGAACACCAGCCGGGAGCCGTCATCGATGAACGCCTCGCTCAGCTGACCGCGTGACGCGAGAAACGTACCCAGGCCAACCACCAGCAGGATCGGGCCGGTGACGCCGAAGGCGAACTCCAGGGATGTAAGGAAAAGGTCCAAGGGTGTCGGGGAATGACGGGCGGCGCGGGAGGCTGTTGGTCAGGAGGGCGGGCCGTTTTCAGGCCCCGTAAGAGCTTATCCCGGTTCAGTCGCCATGTTGCTTTTCGTGTTTGGGTACGGGGCGCCGTAGCCGCCGTCAGCTCGCGATAGGTACCCCGCGTCCTGAAAAAAGAACGGAGTACGCATCTCGATGCGCCCGGCGCAGCCGGTTGTAGGAGCGGTGTCCCGCCGCGATTCGCCCAGCCGAAAGAACGCGCTGCGCGCGGTCAGACCGAGGTCTGTACTCCAAACACGTCGCTGGGCCTGTGTTCCGCGCCCACTCCGAGCCTCGAACACTCGAACAGAGAGGTAGGGTGCACCGTGTGCACCGGCCATTCTTGGGTGTTCCCGGCGCGTCGGTGCACGGGGTGCACCCTACGGGAGCTTCGGGCCGGGGAGCCGGGGACGCTGGTTACGGTTGTTTTGAAGAAACTGAAAATCAGGGGTTGCTTATATAAGTCCTCTCTTATAGAGTTCGCTCCACGCTCACGGGGCAACAGCCACAGCGGCAACCTCA
>JBMYTL010000091.1:0-9729 GCA_049604295.1 Gammaproteobacteria bacterium | reverse complement strand
CCTGCTGGAGGACAGCGGTGCCCAGTGGCTTGTCTCGGACCAGCCCCGCGGGGATTCAGCGCTGTCGATCGCCGACCAGAGCGTGGGCGCGGTCCATCTGAACGGCGCCGGGCGTATTCCCGCCCAGGTCAGCAAAATCACCTACACCTCCGGCACCACCGGCCAGCCCAAGGGCGTGATGCTGCGCGGCACCGCCCTCATGAACGTGGCCACTTCCCTGGCCGGGGCCGCCCGACTGACTCCGAACGACACCCACGCGGCGCTCATGCCGCTGGCGGTGCTGTTGGAGACCATCGGCGGCCTCTACGCACCGCTGCTGGCCGGTGCCAGCATATGGCTGCCCGACCTCGGCGAGGCAGGACTGAGCGGCGCGGCCGGTGTGAACGGTGACGCCGTGGCCACGACCCTGTGCGCCCCATCCCCCCTGGGCCAGCCGACCACCACCATCCTCCTGCCCATGGTCCTGCAGGCCCTCAGCACCAGCCTGGACGCGCATGCGCCGCACGCCGCGGGCCGCCCCGTGTTCGCCGGACAACTTCGATTCGCTGCCCTGGGCGGGGCATCGGTCTCGCCCGACCTGATCGCCCGTGCCCGCACCCAGGGCCTGCCGGTATACGAGGGCTACGGCCTGTCCGAGTGCAGCTCCGTACTCACCCTCAACCGCCCGGGTGCGGACCGGCCCGGCAGCGTGGGCAAGGCCCTGCCCCACGTCGAGCTGCGCATTGCCGGGGACGGCGAGGTCTGGGCACGGGGCGCCGCGTTCGAGGGCTACCTGCACGACCACGACGGCGGCTGGCACCGTCCGGACAACGACGGCTGGTGGCCCACCGGTGACCTGGGCGAACTGGATGACGACGGCTTCCTCACCCTGCGTGGTCGCAAGCGCAACGTCTTCATCACCGCCCTGGGGCGCAACGTGAACCCCGAGTGGGTGGAACGCGAACTGACCGGCTCCGGGCTGATCCGCCAGGCCGTGGTGTTCGGCGAGGCCCGCCCCTTCAACGCCGCCGTGCTGGTCGCCGATGCCGACGGCCTCGCCATCCAGGGCGCCATCGACGCCGCCAACGCACGGCTACCGGACTACGCGCGCATCCGCCACTGGATACCCGCCAACGAACCGTTCAGCCCGGCCAACGGGCTGGGAACCGCCACCGGTCGGCCGCGCCGCGAGGCCATCGCCGCGCGCTACCAGGAACCCCTTTCCAGACTTTACGAGAGCCACACCCCATGACTGACGAGACCCCGTTCCAGCGGCTCCAGGCCGCCACCGAAGCCGAGCGCGATGCGCTGCTCGCCATCCCCTTCCTGCGTGAAGGCATGGCCGGCAACATCAGCCTCAACAGCTACGTGGCCTTCCTCACCCAGGCCTATCACCACGTCAAGCACACCGTGCCCCTGCTCATGCTCTGCGGCGCGCACCTGTCGCCCGAGCGCGAGTGGTTGCGCAATGCCATGGCCGAGTACATCGAGGAGGAGCTGGGACACCAGGAATGGATCCTCAACGACATCGCCGCCTGCGCCGGTGACGCCGAGGCGGTACGCCACGAACACCCCGGCAGCGCCGCCGAGGTGCTGGTGGCCTATGCCTACTACGTGATCGAACACGTGGACCCCATCGCCTTCCTGGGCATGGTGCACGTGCTCGAGGGCACCAGTATCAAGGCCGCCACCCAGGCCGCTGGCAACATCCAGAAAAACCTGGGCCTGCCCAACGAGGCCTTCAGCTACCTCAACTCCCATGGCTCCCTGGACCTGGAGCACGTGGATTTCTTCACGTCCCTGGTCAACCGCATGGGCGATGACGACCTGGATACGGTGATCCGCGCCTCCAAGGTCTTCTACACCCTGTACGGCAACGTGTTCCGCGGGCTGCCCCTGGAACTCATGCGGGAGGCGGCGTGATGTACCTGAACGCCAAACGCGTACTGCTCACCGGTGCCAACGGCGGCATCGGCAGCGAACTGGCACGGGCCCTGGCGGCCGAGGGTTGCACGCTCGTGCTCGCCGGTCTGGACGAGCCCGGGCTCCAGACCCTGGCGGCGGAACTGAGTGCCAAGACCGAGGCGGTCGCCATTGCGGCTGACCTGTCCACCCCCGAAGGGATCAACACCCTTGCGGCCCAGGCGTCATCGGCCTTCGGCGGCATCGATGTGCTCATCAATAGCGCCGGTGCCCTGGACTTCAAACGTTTCGACCAGACCGACCCGGCACGCATCGCCCTGGTGATCCAGCTCAACCTGACCGCACCCATGCTGCTCACCCGCGCCCTTGTGGGGGACCTCGACGGTGAGGGCAAGGCTGTGGTCAACATCGGCTCCACCCTGGGGGCCATCGGCATGCCCTATTACAGCGCCTACAGCGCCAGCAAGGCGGGCCTGCAACGCTTCAGCGAGGCCCTGCGCCGCGAGCTCGGTAGCGGCGGCCCCCGCATCCTGCATATCGCGCCCCGGGCCACCGATACCGGTATCAACAACAGCGCCGCCCAGGCCATGCACAAGGCCACCAAGACCCACGTGGACAGCCCTCAGTGGGTCGCCGCCCAGATCATCAAGGCACTGAAAGACGGCACCGAGGAACGCTATCTGGGCTTCCCCGAGAGTTTCTTCGTACGGCTGAACGCCCTGCTCCCCGCGGTGGTCGGCAAGACCCTCAGCCAGCAGGCCCGTGACAATGCGGACCTGCTTGCGGAGGTGCGCTGATGGATAAGCGTGAAACCCTGGTCTGGACCCTGCCGACGCGGGTCTTCCACTGGACCCTCGCTGGGGCCTTCGCCATCGCCTGGCTTACCGAGGATGACTTCATCAGCCTGCACGAGGCCGCCGGTTACACCATTCTGGGACTGATCGCCTGGCGCCTGGTCTGGGGCCTGGTGGGCCCCCGCCACGCCCGTTTCAGCGACTTCGTCCACGGCCCCCGCGCCGTGTTCGGCTACCTGCGCGACATCCTGGGCGGGCACCCACGCCGCTACCTGGGTCACAACCCCGCCGGGGGCGCCATGGTCGTCGTGCTGCTGGTGGCGCTGCTGCTCACCGGCCTGTCGGGCATGGCGACCCTCGCTGTCGAGGACGGGCGCGGTCCCCTGGCCGGGTTCGCCTGGCTCAGCGGCGGCGGCATGGAATGGTTGGAGGAGATCCACGAATTCAGCGCCAACCTGACCCTGGGGCTGGTCGGCCTGCACGTGGCGGGCGTGGTCCTGGCCGGACGCCAGCACGGTGAGAACCTGGTCGCCGCCATGCTCAACGGCTTCAAGCGTCGGGAGGAGGACTGAGCCATGCATCCCGATCTTCCCAACACCGGGCGTGCCGCGCTGATGCTGTGCGCCGTTTTCCTGACGGGCCCGGTACAGGCCGCCGATGGCGCACACGGCGACGGCGCCCGCGAAGTGCTCGCGGCACTCCGGGCCGACGGCCCCTTCGACGCCGCCAACGGCGCGACGCTCTGGACCACGACATCCACCCACAAAGGCAAACCGCGTGCCTGCGCCGACTGCCATGGCAACCCGCCCGTGGACGAGGGCCGTCATGTGCGTACCCGCAAGACCATCGCGCCGCTGGCCTTGTCAGCCAACCCCAAGAGCCTGGCCAGCGCGAAACACATCAACAAGTGGCTCAAGCGTAACTGCAAGTGGACCTGGGGCCGCGAATGCAGCGCACGCGAGAAGGGCGACCTTTTGACCTACCTGCTGACCGTCCGTTGACGACGGCCCCGAAGACGAACCAGACCATGAAAAGCAAGACCCTCAACACCCTGCTCACCGCCACCTTCAGCGTCGGCACCCTATCCCTCTCGATGGCCTTGGCCCTTGGGGGTGTCGGTGCCGGCAGTTCCCTGTTCAGCCAGCTCGCCCAGGCCTCCGAAGGCGAGTACGAAGGCCGTCTGGGCGTACCCGCCAATGCCGACTACGAAGCCGAGTGCGGCAGTTGCCACCTGGCCTATCCCGCCTCCCTGCTACCCGTGGATACCTGGCGACGCATGATGGCCGGGCTGGACGACCATTTCGGCGACAATGCCGAGCTCGACCCGGCCCTGCGCGAGAAGCTGGAGCTGCACCTGACTTCCTACGCCTCGCGCCGCGCCTCGAACACGGACAGCCTGAGGATCTCCGATCAGGGCTGGTTCCGCCACGAGCATGACGAGGTTCCCGCGCGCATGGTCACCGGCAACACTGAGGTAGGCAGCTTCGCCCGCTGTGAGGCGTGTCACCAGAACGCCGCGCGTGCTGACTTCGATGAAGACGGGGTCCGCATCCCGGGTTACGGCCGCTGGGACGACTGACCCGTGGCCAGCCCCACCGACCAACGCCCGGAGCGGACGCTGGTCCTGCACAGGCCCGGGTCCCCTGACACATCGGCGGACACCCCCGAACCCACTGTCCGGCTGGCCACGCCAAGGCACGACGGTAAGGCCGCTTCCTCCAGTCGGGACGCCGGCGTGCTCGATCCGGAGCGTTTCCGCATCGAGGACGAACTGGGCAGCGGCGGCATGGGGCGGGTGTTACGCGCCCGCGACCGCCAGCTGAGGCGCTTCGTGGCGGTCAAGCTCCTGCACACCCCGGACGACGATGAAGGGCTCCGTGGGGACTGGCTTGAAACCCTGCGTTTCGAGGCACAGGTCATGGCCCGTATCCAACACCCGGGCATCGTCCAGGTCTTCGAGCTGGTGGAGCGCCGGGGTGTACTGGGCCTGGTCATGGAGTATGTGCAGGGCCAGACCCTGCACCAGTGGCTGTCGGAGCACGACACCGCGCAAGACCCGGCGGCCCGAGCCACCGCCCTGCGCCTGCTCCTGCAAGTGGCCGATGCGGTCGGTCATGCCCATGGTCGGGGCATCGTGCACCGGGACATCAAGGGCGCCAACGTCATGATCGGCAACGATGGCCGCTGCCGGGTCATGGACTTCGGCATCGCGGCGGCGGGAGGACGGCGGGCCACGCGCGACGGTATTGTCGCGGGCAGCCCGGCCTACATGGCCCCGGAACTGCTGGACCCCGACGACGGACCCGATGATCGCCCCAACGCCCGCACCGATGCCCGCCTCGACGCCCGTGTCGATGTCTATGCCCTGGGCGTGCTGATGTATCTCATCCTCAACGGTTCCCTTCCCTATCGCGGGGACACGCCGATACAGACCCTGGCCCTGGCCCGCTCGGGTGATGCCCGCGCCCCCTTGCGGGGACGACGCCGTAGAGGTCCGGAGGCGGACGCCAACGCCGTCTGCATGAAGGCCATGGCGCGCGACCCTGAGGCGAGGTACGACAACGCCACGGCCTTCGCGGCCGATCTGCGCGCCCTGCTCGATGCGGACCCGGTGGATGCGCGTGGCTACGGCGCCCTGGAGAAGATCCAGCGCGGCGCGGTGCGCGGTTGGCGCACTCTCGTCGGCGCCGCCGTGATCAGCGCCACCCTGCTGTTCAGTCTGAACTTCGCGGCCGACGCCCTGCACGTCACGGCCGAGGAAGCTCTGATCGAGGAGCTACAGGACAAACTCGGCAACCTCGCCTACGTCATGGCCCGCCTGGTGGACCTGGAGGGGCCGGGGGTCCTGGACGACGGTTCGGGCCACGGCCTGGAGGCGGCCCTGCGCCGCTTCAATCCCGAGGTACAGCGCATCGAGGTACTCGAGCCCGGTGCCGAGACCACCCTGCCCCTCACCGCCCAGGCGGCCTTCTTCCGGGCCCTCAGCGGCGAGGTGGGCATCTATCGCCACGGCAGCGACCCCGACGACCCGGAGTCCGGTCTCACCCTGACCGCCTTTGCCCCGGTACAACGCGCGCGGACCGCCGCTGTCGTCGCCGTCCACGTCACCAGCGAGTTCGTCGCCCACCGCTTCGACGAGATCGAGGCCGAGTACAAGGCCGTCGAGGCCCTCGCCACCCTGCTGGCCCTGTTGGTGCTGGGTTCCGCACTGACCCTCACCACGCGCGGCTGGTACGGCGCCCGGGTGCGCGCCCTGCCATGAACAGCGCACCGCCCGACGAGGCGCCCTACCCCCTGCGGCATCGATTCCGACGGCGCATCCTGCCCGCGCTGCTGCTCTATGTATTGGCCCTGGGCGCGGCGCTGACCCTGACCGCCTCTTCGGTCATGGAGGCCATCTACCTGGACTGGGCCGAGCAACGTGCCCTGGCCATCGCCCATGCCGCCGAGGACAACGCCCCGCGGGCCTGGCGTGCGCTGCTGGCCGCGGCGCGGGACGGCGGCGCCCTGAACGACGCGCTCCAGGGCGCATTGGACAATGCCCTGCGCGGTGAACTGCGCGAGCTGCGCCTGGACAAGCTGAAGATCTATGACACCCGTCGACGGGTGCTCTACTCCCCCCTGCACGCGGACATCGGCAAGACCGAGAACGGCGACACCCTGCGCCGCGTGCTCTCCAGCGGAACGGGGGGCGTGGTGAAGAAAGTGGAGACCCAGGGCCCACAGTACGAGCTCTACGTACCGGTGCGCGCCAGTGACCAGGACCTGGTGTTCGAACTCTACGAACCCATTGCCCGCCTCGACGCGCTGCTATGGCGCAACGGCACCGCCATAGCGGCCACCGGCCTGCTCGCGCTGGTGCCACTGTTGTGGGCCCTCGGTCGCCTGGTGGGCCGTGCGCAGAACGAGCTGGACCGACGCGCCGCGAACCTGCGCAGCGTGCGCCAGCGCCTGGAGACCTTCGTTTCACGCCATGCCGCCCAGGCCGCCCGGGTGAGCTCACCCGGCGGGGTCTCGGAGCGGGTCGAAGCCACGGTGCTCTACTCAGACGTGCGTGGCTTCACGCGCTTCGCCGAGGGTCAGAGCCCCGAGGCCGTGGTGGCCTTCCTCAACCGGGTCGTAAGCCTGCACGTTCAGGCCGTGGAGGCCGAGGGCGGCGACGTGGACAAGCTCATCGGCGATGCCGTGTTGGCCTGGTTCGCGGGTGCCGATGCCCCGGCCCAGGCAGCGCGCGCGGCGGCACGCGTTCAACGAACCCTCGCCGCCGAGGCCGACCTGCCCCTGGGCTGCGGTATCGGCATCCACAGCGGACCGGTGATTCTCGGTGAAGTCGGCCGGGGTGAAGTCGGCCGGGGTGAGGTCCGCCGGGGCGAGGGGGGCGGCGGCGTGCGGGTGGATTTCACCCTCATCGGCGATACCGTCAACGTGGCCGCGCGCCTGTGCTCGGCGGCGGCGGCGGGCGAAGTGGTCGCTGATCCCGAACTGGCCCCACCCGGGCTCACCGCCCTGGGCGTAGACTCCCTCACCCTCAAGGGCCGCTCGGAGCCCGTCACCGTGCGCCGTTGGCGCCTTGCAGCCTGACCTCGCCGGACCCATGCGCCTGTTACTTGTCGAAGACGATCAACTGCTCGGTGACGGCATCCGCGCCGGACTGCGCCTGCAAGGCTGGACCGCCGACTGGGTGCGCGACGGCGAGGCCGGTCGCCAGGCCCTGGAACACGACCGCTTCGATGCCGTGATCCTCGACCTGGGTCTGCCGCGCCTGGACGGCATCGAGGTCCTCAAGGGGCTGCGTGCGGCGGGCAATGACGTGCCCGTGCTCATCCTCACCGCCCGCGACGCCGTCAGTGACCGCATCGCCGGGCTCGATGCCGGTGCCGACGATTACCTGACCAAACCCTTCGACCTGGACGAACTGGCGGCACGCCTGCGCGCCCTGATCCGCCGTCACGCGGGCCATGCCGAGCCGGTGCTGCGGGTGGGCGATCTGGAACTCAACCCGGCGGCCCGGTCGGTGGCCCGCGCGGGCACGGCCGTCGACCTGACCGCGCGCGAGTTCGGCCTGCTGGAGGCCCTGGTTCAGGCGGGCGGCCGCCCGCTGACACGCCAACGCCTGGAGGAGGTCCTGTACGGATGGGACGACTCCGCGGAGGGCAACGTGCTGGAAGTGCATGTGCACAACATCCGCAAGAAACTCGGCAAGACGCTGATCGTGACCGTGCGCGGTGTGGGCTACCGCTGCGCAACGGAGACGGAGCTGAGCCAGGGGGGCGGGGCATGAACGGTCGGTCCTACTCACTGCGTCGACGCATGCTGTTGATGCTGCTGGCCGCCCTGGTGGCCGTCTGGGCGGGCACGGCCTGGTGGATTCACACCCGTGCCGACGACGAGATCCACGCCCTGCTCGATGCCCAGCTGTCCAAGTCCGCGCGCCTGATCCTGGGCGCGATGCTGCACGAGTACGAGGAGCACGAATCCGAGGGTCTGGAGGTGGAAGAGATCGATGAGTTGCGCGCCTTCGTCCACCACTACGAACAGAACCTGATCTACTGGATCTGGGACGGTCGCGGGCAGTTGTTCATGCGTTCGTCCGGGGCCCCCTCGATGCACCCCGAGCCCCACGACACCGGCTTCGAGGACATCGTCCTCAACGGCAAGCGCCTGCGCAGTTTCGTGCTCACCGAGCGACACACGGGCGTACGTATCCAGGTCGTCGAGCCTCAGCACGAGCGCGACCGCCTGAGCCATGCCATCGCCTTCAGCGCCCTGGCGGGGGCGGCCATATCACTGCCGCTCATGGGCCTGCTGATCTGGTTCGGCGTCGGCCGCGGGCTTGCCCCCATCACGCGTATAGCGGGCGATCTGGACGCCCGTTCCGCCGATGACCTGCGCCCCTTTTCGCCGGACCGCACCCCATCCGAGATCGCGCCACTGCTGAAGGGACTCAACGGCCTGTTCACCCGCATCAGCCAAAGCATCGAGAACGAGAAACGCTTCACCGCCGACGCCGCCCACGAGTTGCGCACCCCGCTGGCCGGTTTGCGTATCCAGGCCCAGGTGGCACGCCTCGAGACCGACCCCGAACAACGCGACCATGCCCTGGCGGGCATCGTCGATGGGGTCGACCGCACCACCCACCTGGTGGAACAACTGTTGACCCTGGCACGCATGGATGGCGAAGCGGCCAATGCCCAGCGCGGGGTGAAAACGGCAGTATGCGACATTGCCCGGCGCGTGATTGCCTCCTGCATCGGGGGCAGGGAAGGGGAAAGCGACCGCGTAAGCCTGGAACTGGTGGGCGAGCCCGGCTTCCCGGGCGGCAGCCCGGAGGCCCTGGAGATCCTGTTACGCAACCTGGTGGACAACGCCTTGCGCTACGGAGGGGACGGCCCCGTCGCGGTGCGGGTTGCCGACGGCCGGGAAGGACTGCGTATCGCGGTCAGCGACCGGGGCCCGGGCATACCCCCGGATCAGCGTGAGCAGGTACTGGCCCGCTTCAACCGGGGCAGCGCCGCCAGTGGCGAGGGCAGCGGCCTGGGCCTGTCCATCGTGCAACGCATCGTCGACCTGCACGGCGGCCGCATGACCCTGGATTACACCGAGGCGGAGCGCGGCCTGACGGTAACGGTCACCCTGCCGCTGACGTCCCACTGAACCTCGGCCCGGAGCCCCATCCACACGCTCGGGAGCGGCGAGCCGCCGCGATGACCACCCGCTCGATGGCCGCCATTCGGGCCCATTTCAAGCTTCAGCAATCAGCCTTTCATCTTCACAAGCCCGACTTCACAGGCCCGCCTTGTAGGCCTGGAACTGCTCGTGGATACGCTGCCAGTGAAGGCCCGGCACGCCCTCGCCAACGGCCTGTCCGTCAAGACGGGTGACCGGCAGGATCTCGCGCGTGGAATTGGTGGCCCAGATCTCCTGGGCCCGGCGCAGTTCTTCCTCGGTCAATACCCGCTCCTCGTGCACCGTGCCATGGCGGGCCATCAGTTCCAGCACCACCTGGCGGGTGATGCCGTGCAGGATTTCGTTG
>JBMYTL010000090.1:0-10197 GCA_049604295.1 Gammaproteobacteria bacterium | reverse complement strand
GCCTTCGGATTGGTGGCGGACGCGGAGGTCGCGCCGGCAACCAGTGCCGCTGCGGCCGTGATGATGACGAGTTTTTTCATCTTGTGTTGCTCCTCTCAGTTTGGTGCCGCTCGGCTTAAAGCGTGTGGATGAAGTCCACGACCTTTTCGAGCTCGGCCGAGGTGAGCGCATCGTGACGACCGAAGGGGGGCATGATGCTGTTGGGGTTCGCCTTGGTGGGATCGGCGATCTGGGCACGAAGCTTCGCCCGGTCGGGGAAACGTGCCTTCATGGCGATCAGGGGGGGGCCGATGTTACCGGGCAGGTTGCCGCCGGCGATCATGTGGCAGGCAAGGCAATTGCCTTTCCTCCGGTCGAAGGCGATTTTCTTGCCTTCTTCGATATCGGCGGCGCTGGCTTCGGCGGCAGTGGCGGTGGGCGCGATCATAACCGTGCCCATCAGGACTGCGGCGGATGCGACTGTGGAAATCAGTGACGCGGGCTTCCGCATGTCATCCTCCGTCTCTCAACTTTTTTAGTTAGAAATCGATATGTCCGCGGTGCGCGATTTTCGTCAGAGGACGGAAGTCGTGCGATTGACCAAACGCATTGCGAAGTCAGGCCGGACGCGGTCCGGCGAATACTAGGCGAAAGGTATGGGGGCGTCCAGCGCGTCCGGGCAGCCCGCTTATGCGGAAATGTCTGGACGGGATGTCAATCCTTTTCACGTTCTTTCTCAAGTTCGAAAACCTTCAGGCGGGCGTCGATCCGGGCCGCCACGTGGTACTGGTTTCCCGCGATTCGCTGGGCCTGACTGAGCTGCTGGATCGCCGTTTCGATGCGGCCGTCGAGGTAATGCATTTCCGCCCAGCTCATGTAGGCCTCGGCGTCGTTGCCTATGGCTCGGTATTGATTGCCCAAAAGTTCGTGTATGTCTGGCCGTTCCGCGCGTCTGCGTGCCAGGGGGCGGAGCAGGTCGATGGCCTTCTCGTGATGACCGGTCGCCGCGAAAGCGCGGGACCGGATCATGGTCAGAGCGTAATCGCCGGGCCAGAGATCGAGTGCCGACGCGCTGCGCTCCAGTGCGTGGTCGTAGTCGCCGCTTTTCAGTGCCAGGCGGGCATCCGCGGTGGCGAAGGCGCGAATGGCGGGGTGCTCGTTCACCAGAGCGAGCACAGTTGTGCGCGCCGGATCCACGCGACCCGCGGCAAATTGGGCCAGGGCGAGACCGTAGCGATCGACCAACGCCGCGTCACCGTCGGCGGCCGTGACGGCCGCCCCGTAACTCTTCAGCGCGTCGCCGGGTGTCGACGACATCACCATCAAGCGGGCGCGGGCCAACTGGTAGTTCAGGTCGATCTCGTCCGGGCGTTGCGGGAGCGCCTCGGCCCTGGCCTGCGCCTGCGCCACGCGGTTGAGCGTCAGGGGGTGGGTGCGCAGGTACTCGGGTGGGCCTTCTCCATACCCGCGGTGCGCGTCGAGTAGTTTCTTGAACCCTTCCGCCATGTACACGGCGGGGTAACGCGCCTTGTCGAGCAGACGTTGGCCGACACGATCTGCTTCCTCTTCGTTGCCCCTGGTGAAATTGATCTGGGCCTGGGCTGTTCCCGCCACCGTGCCATAGAGAGCCGCTGACCCGACCTGCGCGTCCTGGGTGGCCAGGATGATGGCCGAGAGCAAAGCGACCGCCGTGGGCAGGGACATCTTCTCCGCCATCGAGTAGGCGCGAGCCATGTGCCGCTGGGTGACGTGAGCGATCTCGTGCGCTACCACGGCAGCCATCTGCCCTTCGCGCTCCAGTATCCGGAACAAGCCGGTGTGAATGCCCACGTATCCGCCGGGAAGTGCGAAGGCGTTTACGGTGTTGTTGTCGACCACAAAGAAGTGGAAGTTGGCTTCACCCCGCTGGGTCTGTGACGCGATGCGGTTTCCCAGGTAGGTGATGAAGTCGACGATCTCGGGGTCCTCTATCAGTGAGCCGTTCTGACGCAAGCGCTGGAAGAACGCCTTACCCACACGGTTTTCCTCCGTGGGGGACACCACTGAACCGGCGGAATCACCGATGTCCGGTAACTGAAGGTCAAGGTCGCGGTGTTGGGCCTCTGCCACCGCGATGGTGAGCCAGCCCGCGAGGGCAACAAATGTCAGTTTCAGATAATTCACAGTGTGCGGGTCCGCTGGGGTGCGCTTTACGATGGGTCCAGCTCTGAATGGTCCCGGACCATACAAGTTTCCCGGCAGGGATCGCAGTGGGGCTACTTCCATGGTGGAACTCCCGTGCATGCAGGGTGTTGTCAGTTTCATCACGGGCGGGCGGAGCGGGTCCTTCAGTTGGTGTGAGGTGATACAGGACAGATTCAACCCGGATTGACAAATACCAACCGTTTCGATGAGAATATTAGGATTTTCTCAAATAGAAACACACCGCCCAGGAGTCATCAGATGTACGCGATCAACGAAATCGATTCAGCGGACCTCAAGTCGTGGCAGGCCGAGAACAAAGAGTTCGTTCTGCTCGATGTGCGCACTCCCAACGAAATCTTTCAGGGCATCATCGCCGGTGGCGTGGGGTTGCCTCTGAACCAGATTCCCTACCAGGTCGAGCAGCTGCCGAAAGACACTCCGGTGGTGTTCTATTGCCGCACGGGGGCACGGTCCGCGCAGGCCACGGCCTTCCTGATGGCGCGTGGGTTCGACAATGCCTACAACCTGCGTGGCGGCATCATGGATTGGGCGCGGCAGGGTGGCGCGATCGTCGCACCCGAGCCTTCGATGATGGAGCAGATGATGGGGCAGTCGGCGCCCGTAATGGCGGCTCACTGACCGGCGGATCGCCCCAATTTGGGAGGGAGGTAGGCCTCCATGGGGCATATTGCGATGCTTGGGGCGATGCCTTATAAGGTGCCGCTCGATTCGAATATCACGATTTCCTGACACACCCTTTGCTGAGGAGACATCATGGCGGACTTCAACGAAGAACTGGATGCATCCGGTCTGAACTGCCCCCTTCCCATCCTGCGTGCCAAGAAGGCCCTGGCCAAGCTCGAATCCGGACAGATCCTTCGCGTGGTCGCCACTGATCCCGGTTCCGTGAAAGACTTCGAAGCCTTCGCCAAGCAGACCGGCAACGCTCTGCTGGATTCCGGTGAGGAAGGTGGCAAATACGTCTTCCGTCTGCAGAAGAACTGACGCGCAGACATCCCGCTGGGCCGCGTGGCGGCCCCAGCGGTCGCAGCCAGCCAAGCGAGGGCTGGCGTTGACCCAACCAACCGACAGAGGGCGGGCGAATGGACGAAAAGAAACTGGCGATTATCGCGACGAAAGGCACACTTGACTGGGCCTATCCTCCCTTCATTCTGGCGTCCACGGCCGCCGCACTCGGATACGAAACCGAGATCTTCTTCACCTTCTACGGGCTGCAGCTCGTCCAGAAGGATATGGACCTCAAGGTCTCATCTCTGGGTAATCCGGGGATGCCCATGCCGGGCGGCATGGACAAATGGTTCCCCGTGCTGTTCCAAACCCTGCCGGGCATGGAATCCATGATGACCACGATGATGAAGAAGAAGATCGAGTCCAAGGGGGTCGCCAGCATCGACGAGCTGCGCGACCTGTGTCTTGAGGCCGATGTGAAGATGATCGCGTGTCAGATGACCGTGGATCTGTTCGACATGGACCACGCCGACCTTATTGATGAGCTCGAGTACGGTGGTGCGGCCACCTTCTTCGAGTTCGCGGGTGAATCGGACATCTGTCTGTTTATCTGATCCACGACTCAGGGTATTCCCATAGAGGCAGCCTCTCCGCCCGGAGAGGCTGCCTTTTTTTGTTTGGCTTGGTGGCAATTTCTTGATCGGTATTGGTTTTCCTTAGGTCGGAGTATTGGAAAACCTCTAAACGATGTGCTGTTATCGCCGCAATAACGAAACTCAATAGACGTCGGCATAAGCCGTTCCGATTGCCGTCCGCGGAATTGCCGACACGTATTCACCGACCCGGGGTCTGTAACGACCCACGGTCTCCGTTGACCCGGAGTCGGTGGTTTTTTCCAAAGAGGGGAGTCACTGCCAATGAAGCTGCACGGTCTCGTGCTGGCGTCCGTCACGGCCGCCATGTCCATTCCCGCATTCGCGGGCGTATCCAAAAGCCTTCCGTACCCGTCCGGCGAGCCGACCGCCGATGAGTTGGCGGACCAGGTGTATTTCGTCAACCATTTCTACTCCCTGGACAATTACGCCATCTCGAAGGAAGGCCGCGACATCACCGTGCTGATCAGTCGCACCCAGGGTGAATCACCCACGACCATCACCCTGGAGCGCTACCTCAATAACGCTTATCCCGAGGGTGACGAAGTCAACGCCAAGGACCTCGCGATCTTCCGCTCGGGCAAGCTGCGCGGTACCGGCATGCTCATCACTGACTTCACTGATCCGGCCAAGAGTCAGTCGTACGCCATCTGGTTGCCGGCGCTGCGTAAGATCCGCCGATTCGCCGAGCCCGCTCACGATGACGCCTGGGGTGGTAGTGATTTCACCTTCGGTGACGTCACACTGCGTAAGCCCGAGCACGAGACCCACGAGATCACCGGCAAACAGACCTTCGACGGATGTCTGAACGCCATGGAAGTTCCCGAGGATCAGCGCAACAAGTACATGCAGAACCTTCCCGGGCCCTCCTGCGTTTCCCAGGGCAAGGAAGTCTTCGTCCTGAAGAGCACCACGAAGTTCGACAACTGGTGGTACGACCATCGGATCAGCTACGTGGATACGAAGAGCTTCGCCGACTACCGAACGGAGTATTTCAAAGGTGGGAAGCAGGTCAAAGTGATTGATCGCGACTGGAAGAGCCTGGGGCTTGATGATCCCCGCGCCATGTCCTGGGGATACTGGTATGGCAAAACCCTGGACACAGGGCATGAGACCTGGGCCGTGATCCCCGAGACCGTGGTCAAGGTAAACGACAGCAGCCTCAAGCCGCGTCTGTGGACCGAACGTACCCTGCGCAAGATCAAGCGCTGATTCACCCGATCTGTTTGCCGCTCCGGCGCGCGGTTCCCGAGGGGCCGCGTCAGCTCGGGGTGGGGAGGAATACATAATGAAACGCAGTGTCCTGTTCAGCTCCATGGCCCTGGCCTTGAGCCTTCCCGGTCTCAGTCTTGCCGAAATCACCACTTCGGGTTACGTCAAGAATGAAACCGCCTTCATGGTCAGCGGTGGCCAGTACATCGGCGAGGCGACCACCTCGCTTGATACCGATGAACACCACGACGCCCTGTATAAGTTTGAGAACTCCGCTCGTGTGTTCGTGAATGGTGACGTGGGTGAGGAGTCGTCATTCCATCTCGACATCAATGCGATTTACGACACCGATGCGGTCGATGGCTACCGAGGCCACGAATCGTTCACCCAGAACGACTGGCTGCGCGAGTTGTATTTCGATACCCGCGTGGGTGAGTTCGATATCCGCATCGGTAAGCAGCAGGTGGTGTGGGGCACGGCCGACGGCATCAAGCTGCTCGATATCATCAACCCGACCGACTTCCGCGAGCTCAACCAGAACACCATGGAGGACTCGCGCATTCCGATCTGGATGGTCAACATCGAGCGCCCCGTGGGCGAGACCGGCAACGTTCAGTTCATCTTGTCTCAGAACGAGGAGAACAAGATCCCCGGCCTCAATGGTGGGGGCGATGCGGGCCATCCCTTCATCCTCAAGGGCGTGGATAGCATCACCGGTCGGGTCAACGGCTTCCTCAATGTGGCGCCGGCCCTGACACGGGTCGCCGCGTCGTTCGAGAACAGCGCCGTCGCGGGCGGTTTCGATACCACCGGTAACGGCGTGGGCAACCCGCAGGCGAACGGATTGGCCGGTTTCGGTGGCCTCTCCGTGGATGGCTTCGCCGGTGCCAACCAGAACGTCAACAACGTGAACCTGCCGACCCAGAACATCACCGCTCCCGGTCTGCCGGCCCCGGCAGGTTCCACGGCCATCCCCGGTGCGATCCTGCTCAACAATATCGCCCAGAACGGCATCAACAACGCGGGCGACAGCAACGGCAACAATAACGTCACCAACCTCGTGACCGCCGACTGGCAGCCCGGCAGCGCCAACAGCGCCTTCGAACTCATGCCCAATGCCAGTTTCGCGACCTTCAACACCTTCGCCGGTGCGACGGGCAACGCCGGTGCAGGTACGGGGGGGGCGACCTCCAGCTTTGCCGGTGTGACGGCGGCCTACGTCAAGGACCATCCGGACAAGTACGACCCCAACTGGGGTTTCCGCTACAAGGGCAACCTCGACAACGGCTTCAACTTCTCGCTGAACTACTTCAACCACTTCGACGCGAACCCCGTCGTCAACGTGGCCTGGCATGACCAGGTCACCGGCGACAAGCTGACCACCGTGTATGCCACCCCCGGTGACTTCAACGCGGATACCCAGCCCGACTTCGCCGACCCCAACGGTGCGGCTGGTGGTGCCACGGTGAACCGTTCGGGTATCCCGACCGACCTGTCCGTGGCCGGTACCGCTCCGGTCAGCGTGTTGCTGCGCAATGACAACGCCGGTTCCACCCAGAACGGCCGTTTCTACGGCGGTATCGCGCCGAACCCCACGCTGACCCGGTCCGCCAACCGGCCTCAGCTGCGGTACACCGAAAGCCTCAACCGGATCAACAGTTTCGGTGCCTCCTTCGACTATGCGTTTGATGCCGGTGACCTCCCGGTCGTCCTGCGCGGTGAGTTCCTGTACGACAAGGACGTGGCGGTTCCGGTCGTGGATCGCCTGGCCCTGTCCATCGGTGACCTGGAGAACGCTCTCACCACCGAAGAGGTCGACATGTACAAGTATGTGGTGGGCGTGGATGTGACCATCCTCACCAACATGCTGGTCAGCACGCAGTTCATCCAGTTCATCAACGGTGACTTCGTTGAGGAGAACCAGACCTGCACCACCGCCAACGGAACCAATTTCGATTGTTCCCGTTACACCGGTGATGCGGCGACCCTGCACATGTCCAACGGCCTGCAGAAGGGCGAGGAGTACAAGGAGTTCGTGTCCGTGTTCCTGTCCAAGCCCTTCGGTAACGAGCAGCAGCACCGTGTGAACAACATGACGATCTTCGAAGACACCGGTGGTATCTGGAACCGCTTCGACGTCGAGTATGCGTTCACCAACCGCTTCATCGGCACCGCGGAATTCAACGTGTATGCCGGTGACAGGGATTCGACCTTCGGACAGTTGCAGGACAGCAGCAACGTGCAGATCGGTATGAAGTACCTCTTCGACTGATATGACACCCCAGGGGGCCATGACGTGGCGCGCACCGAAACCGGTTCGCCCCGTCAAGGCCTTTTTTTGTGCGAAAGGGTTTCCGTCCCGGTCCGTGGTGAACAAGCGGACCGGCATGGGCATTTCAAGAGGGCCTGAACATGGCTGCTAATCATTCGGCCGGTGCAACGCCGGCCCGACGTTACGCGCGTTTCGTCCTGCGCTTCCGTATACCGGTGATGATTGCCCTGCTGGTGGCGACCATCGCCGCGGCATTGCAGATCCACAAGCTGGATATGCGCAACGACCCCGATACGCTGCTGCCCCCCAGCAACCGCTACGTGGCCACCAACCTGTACGGTGAGCACAAGTTCGGCATGGGTAACCTCATGGTGTGGGGGATGCGCATCAAGGGCGACGGGGACATTTTCCAGCCCTGGTTCATCAACATGGTTCAGAAACTCCACAACCGCGTTGTGGCCCTGAATCATGCCAACGGGCCCAACTTCATCGATCTGGCCTCGCAGAAGGTCAAGTACATGGGGCTCAGCGAGTACGGGGACCTGGAGTTCAAACGCCTGATCCCCCTGGACGGTATCGATACGTCCGACCCCAAAAAGGCCCAGGAGCAGTTGGACTATCTCAAAGAGGGCCTGGAACGGAACCCGGCCATGGGGCCCATGCTGCTCTATTACGAAAATGCCCAGGGCGAGCGCTGCGAATTCGGCGACGCCGAGGGCTGCACCATCAAGGCCACGTTCATCATCGGTGACTACTCCGATGAGGTGAAAAGCCAATACCTGCCCTGGGTCCGGAGCGTCCGCGACATCATCGAGGAGTTCCGCGCCGAGTATGGCGACCGGGTCGAATTCATGACGGCGGGTGAGCCCTATTTCCTCGCCTATATGCTGCTGGACCTGGTCAGCAAGTGGTGGCTGTTCATGATCTCCCTGGCCATCGTGGTGGTGGTCCTCTGGTTGGAGTTCAAGAATATGCGCGGCGCCCTGTTCCCCCTTATCGGGGTCGGCGCAACCATCATTCTTACCCTTGGAGTCATGGGATGGACCGAGTTCAAGCTCACCACCATGATGGTCCTGACGCCCATGTTGTTGTTGGCCATTGGCATAGGCCACTCGGTACAGATCACGCGGCGTTTCCTGCAGGAGCTGTCGCACAACGATGACGTCGAGGGCGCGGCCGAGGAGGCCATCAGCTTCATGATCGTGCCGGCCACCCTGTCCATCGTCACGGACATGGTGGGTTTCGCGACCCTCGGACTGGTCGATATCTCCTTCTACAAGGCGTACGCCTATTTCGGCATGTTCGGCATGCTGACCCTGCTGCTCACCACCACGACGCTCATCCCCCTGCTCATGGTGACCTTCCCCCCGAAAAAGGTGGAGGCGCACTGCGAGCGCGGTTGGGAGCTGAAGACCGGGAAGGTGATCTCCGGGATGTTGGCCGGGCCTGGAAAGTGGATTCCGATCGGTTTCGTCATCCTGGTAATGGCTATTTCCACCCACTACACCGAGCTGCCCAAGGGCATTGCCCAGGTGGCGTCCGGGGAGAACACCGAGTTCGACATCATGCCCGGTGTGGAGAAGGGCATTAACTACTCCCGTGCCGCCTTCAAGGAGTACTCATCGACCATCCAGGAGCTGGAAGGCCTGGGTCGGATCATGCCGGGCGTCATCTCGGTCAACATCCCCGTACGTGGAAAGGTGGCGAACAAGCCACCCTGTGGCGCGGATGCGTACAACCAACAGGGCGAACGGGTGGACTTCGAGTGCTACGACGTCGACGAGGACCCGGTTCAGGGCATCTTCAATGACGCCGACGTGTTGGCGGACCTGGAGAAATTCGAGGACTGGCTGCGCGCGCATCCGTCCATCGGTTTCACGGGGTCCTATGTCCAGTTCGTGAAGCTGGTGAATATGCTCATGAACACCCCGCCCGGGGAGCAGCCGAACACGGCCCTGTTCCATATCCCGACGGTGGAAAACATGAAAGCCCACTGGGAGTTCTACAAGGACCCGGATGACCCGGAGTTCGTCCCTGACCCGAACTACATCGTGCAGGGCTGGAACGGCCTGTTGCAGGCCAATACCGGTGCCGGTGACCTGGACTCCTTCGTGGACATCCGTACATGGAACGAAGGCATCGTCATGGGGTTCGTGAACACCATGGACCCGGTCAAGACCCATGAGGTCACCCGCGATATCCAGAACTACCTCATGGAGCATGCCGACTCGCCCGGCTTCGCGAAGATGCATGTCGGCCTCAAGAACGGTGATTCGATCACGCTCGAGCGCGGCGATACGGTGGAGGAATTCAACGTGGCCGGCGACCCGAACGACCCGTTGCCGGGTGTGGGCGGTTTCCTGGGGGCCACGGAGGCCACCCGTGATGTCGCCATGTCGGAGTGGTTGAAGAGTCCGCTGACCACCGCCCTGGCCATCTTCATCATCTCGGCCATCATGTTTCGTTCGATTCCCATCGCGGGGATTCTGATCGTCATCCTGATGATCACCCTGTACTCCCAGTACGGCCTGGGTGGGTATTTCACCTCGCTTAAGGAGTGGTCGGGCAACCTGGCCTTCCATACCCAGGTATCACTGAGTATCGCCATGGGCTTGGGCGTCGACTACGGCATCTACATGATTTCGCGCTTGCGCGACGAAATGCAGGCCACGGGCGGGGAATGGCAGCAGGCCCTGAAAAACACCCTGTGCACCACAGGTTCAGCAGTCATTGTTTCCGTGGTCGTGCTCCTGGGTTCGTTCATCCCGCTGCTCAACACGGAGTTGGCGAACACCTGGGCCCTGGGGGTCTACATCAGTTGGGCTCTGATCATCGATGTCATCCTGGCACTCATGGTCCTGCCCCTGCTGGTGCGGATAACCAAACCGGCCTACGTGTTCAACGCGTAAGCGTGCCGGTCGGCCCGCG
>JBMYTL010000089.1:0-10301 GCA_049604295.1 Gammaproteobacteria bacterium | reverse complement strand
CGTGGCCAACTTTCTTCAGCGTTTAGCGCTCCAACAAATTTGCGTTCATCCGCGTCCATCCGCGGCTCAACAACCTGGCGCATGATCGAACCCCCGATCACGGCTGCAACACCGAGCTGACCAGCAACTGGGTGTAGGGCTGCTGGGGGTCGTCGAGGACCTGATCGGTGAGTCCGGTCTCAATGACCTCGCCGCCCTTCATGACCATGAGCCGGTGCGCCAGCAGGCGGGTGACGGCGAGGTCGTGAGTGACGATGACGGCGGCCAGGCCCATGTCGGTGACCAGGCCGCGGATCAGGTCGAGCAGACGGGCCTGGACGGAGACATCAAGCCCACCGGTGGGTTCGTCCATGAAAACCAGGCGCGGGCGGGTGACCAGGTTGCGGGCGATCTGTACGCGCTGTTGCATGCCACCGGAGAAGTTGACGGGCAGTTCGTCCATGCGGGCGCTGTCCATCTCGACCTTCTCCAGCCACTCGGCCGCCGTGTCGCGGATGTGTCCGTAGTGCCGGTCGCCCACGGCCATGAGCCGCTCGCCCACGTTGGCCCCGGCGCTGACGCCCATGCGCAGGCCATCGCGCGGGTTCTGACGCACGATGCCCCAGTCGGTGCGCATGAGCAGGCGCTGTTCGGACTCGCTCAGGGACCAGAGATCGGTCAGGCCACCGCGGTCGCCCGACCGGCGCAGGTCATAGCGCACGGTTCCGGACGTCGGACGCAGCTCCGTGGACAAGGTCTTGAGCAGGGTGGTCTTGCCGGAACCGGATTCACCGACGATGCCCAGGACCTCGCCCGGAAACAGGTCGAAGCTGACGTTCCAGCAGCCTTTGTGGTTGCCGTAGTCGTGACTGAGGGCTTCGGCCTGGAGAAGTGGGATTGTTGTGTCCACCTAGAGGCCTCCTCGACCGGGGTGGCGTCCCGTTTCTGGAGCTTGTCGCGCAACGCTGTAGGAGCGGGCTTGCCCGCGAACCGGGTTGATGGTTCGCCCGGCGGGTTCGCGGGCAAGCCCGCTCCTACAGGGGGGCACTGCGATGTTGCGGTGGCCGCCCGTGGGAGCGCCTTTCCAGGCGCGAATGGCTGGAGCTTTGATAAGGTCAGGCGGAGTTCGCGCCCGGAAGGGCGCTCCCACAAAGTGTCGATTCCGGCTCATTCCGCGTCCTTCCTGCGCCGCCCGCAGTAATCGGTGTCGGAACACACGAACATGCGCCCTCCCCGGTCGTCGGTGATGACCTCGTCCAGGTAGCTGTCGGTGGAACCACACAGGGCGCAGCTCTCGTCCCAGCGCTGTACCTCGAAGGGATGGTCCTCGAAGTCCAGGCTCTTCACCGAGGTGTAGGGCGGGATGGCGTAGATGCGCTTCTCGCGCCCGGCACCGAACAGTTGCAGGGCCGGGTTGCGATCCATCTTGGGGTTGTCGAACTTGGGCGTCGGTGACGGCGACATGATGTAGCGGTCGTTCACCCGCACGGGGTAGTCGTAGCTGGTGGCGATGTGGCCGTGGGTGGTGATGTCCTCGTACAGCTTCACGTGCATGACGCCGTAGTCGGCCAGGGCGTGCATGCGCCGGGTCTCGGTCTCGCGCGCCTCGATCCAGCGCAGGGGCTCGGGGATGGGTACCTGGTAGACCAGGATCTGGCCCTCGACCAGGGGCGTCTCCGGAATGCGGTGGCGGGTCTGGATGAGACTGGCGTGGGCGGTGCGCGTGGTGGTCTCCACCCCCGTGGTACGGCGGAAGAATTTGCGGATGCTGACGGCGTTGGTGGTGTCGTCGGCGCCCTGATCGATCACCTTCAGGGTGTCGTCCGGGCCGATAACGCTGGCGGTGACCTGGATACCGCCGGTTCCCCAGCCATAGGGCAAGGGCATCTCGCGGCTGCCGAAGGGCACCTGGTAACCGGGAATCGCGACCGCCTTGAGGATGGCGCGGCGGATCATGCGCTTGGTCTGCTCATCCAGGTAGGCGAAGTTGTAGCCGTCCAGGGTGTCGTCAGCGCGGTGGTCGAGCATGGCGTTCATGCGGCACCCCGCACGTCTTCATCGGCGCGGTCCTTATCCGCTCGGGAATCGCTTCGGGCTTCGCCCGGGGCGTCCTCGGCGACGGCTGTTCCATCCTGCTCCGCGCGGATCTGGCGCAGCAGGTTGAGCTCGCCCTGGAAGTCCACGTAGTGGGGCAGCTTCAGGTGCTGGACGAAGCCCGAGGCCTCGACGTTGTCGCTGTGGTAGAGAACGAACTCGGCGTCCTGGGCGGGGGTGGGGCCGCTGCCCACGTCCACCTCGCCCAGTTCATCGGCGCGCAGGGCTCGGTCTACCAGGGCCATGGACATGGCCTTGCGCTCGGTGAAGCCGAAGCTCAGGCCGTAGCCCCGGGTGAAGCGCGCCTTGTTGTCCTCATTGCCGGTGAACTGGTTGACCATCTCGCACTCGGTGAGGGTGATATCACCGATATCGATGGCGAAGCCCAGCTCCTCGGGGACGATCTCCACGCTCACCCGGCCCGTGCGGATCTCCCCGGCGAAGGGATGATTGCGGCCGTAACCGCGCTGGGTGGAATAGCCCAGGGCCAGCAGAAAGCCCTCGTCCGCCCGCGCCAGGTTCTGCAGACGCAGGTCCCGCTCGGCGGGAAAGTCCAGGGGCTGACGGGTGAGATCCGCGGGCTGTTCATCGTCCACCGGGAGCGGCTCCCGCTCGATCAGGTCCTCGCGGTTGAGGACATCGGTGATGTGCGGCATGGCCCGCTGCAGGGGTTCCTGTGCCTCGGGCACCTTGGCGGGCTCGCGCCCTTCCGCCGCGAGGGCGAAATCCAGCAGCCGGTGGGTGTAGTCGAAGGTGGGGCCGAGGATCTGCCCGCCGGGGATGTCCTTGTAGGTGGCGGAGATACGCCGCTCCACCGCCATGGCCGCGGTATCCACCGGCTCGGTCACGGCCAGCCGTGGCAGGGTCGTGCGATAGGCGCGCAGCAGAAAGATGGCCTCCACCAGGTCGCCTCGCGCCTGCTTGATGGCCAGGGCGGCCAATTCAGGGTCGTAGACCGAGCCCTCGGTCATGACCCGGTCCACGGCCAGGGTGAGCTGTTGCTGGATCTGCTCCAGGGACAGCTCCGCGACGCCCGGGTCGCCGCGACGGTCATGCGCAAGCAGTTTGTGGGCATTGTCGATGGCCTGTTCGCCACCTTTGACGGCCACGTACATCAGCGACGCCCTCCGAGCGAACTCAGAAAAACAATGTTCCGCGAAAGATGAGGTTCGCGAATCGCCGCCGCTCCGGCCCTGGTCTGAATGGGGCTGTTGGGGCTGTTGGAACTGTTCATGGGGCGCCTCGCGCCATTTCGATTCTCGTGGTCCTGGGTAGGGCCGCGAGTTGGGCGCCGGTGGTGAGGATGAAATCCAGGCCGCGCGGGAACAGGTCGTGGTTGGCCCGGACCTGATTCCAGACGTGCCGGGTGAGTCCTTCCACGTTCAATACGGTCTCGGTCTCGATGCCCGGACCGCTGAGGCGCAGGGCGCCCTCTCCCGGGCCGTTCGCGAGGCGATCAACACCCAGGATCACGGTGGTGGAGTTCTCCGGGTGCTCATCGCTACCCGCGTTGAACAGGCCCAGCTCCAGGTCCGTGTGACCGGCCGGGATCACGGCAAACCGGGCGGCCCCGGGCCGCTGGGTGATCGGGCTGTGGCAGTGGAAGCCCAGGTACTCGCGCGCATCTTCCGCGTCCGGTGCCAGCCAGACCGGGGTCTCGAAGTCCAACAGGGTCAGGCACACGGCCGTGGTGGCGATGGACAGGCCACGCGGCGGCGCGGGTACGCCACCAACCTCGACGATGCGTCCGGGGTGGGCCATGGCCTCGAGCACGCGGCGGAAGACCTGCTGGGACTGGAGTGTCGGGTCGGAGAACCCACTGAGCAGCGCGGCGGACATCAATCCTCTCCCCGGACCATGGTGAAGAAATCGACCTTGGTACCGGCCACGGCGCGGGAGCGCCGTGCGGCGGCTTCCTCCTGGGCGCGGGTCATTTCGCGCAGGGCCGAGGGTTCGAGCAGGCCGCTTTGCAGACAGGCGTCCAGCACGGCGGCGAGCTCGGCCTTGCGCCGGTCACGCCCCCGGATGTAGGCCACCCCGGTGGTGTTGTCCTCCAGTTGGACGACACAGCGCGAGATCGTCATCTCGCCGAGGTTGAAGGCCCGGCCGGTGCCACCCATGCGCCCGCGCACCATGGCCAGGCCCGTCTCCACCGGGCGCGGAAGGTGGTAGCGCGGCGTGCCATCACCGGCATCCAACAGGGCCGACAGGGTTTCAAGCTCCTCCCGTCCCGCCCGGGCCAGAACGGCCATCCAGCGCTGGCGTTCCTCGGTGGCGTGGTCGACGGCCATCACGGACAACTCTTCAATTTGTATAGACAAATCATGTCTATACCAATAGCGTGATCAGCCCCTCCCGGCAAAGTCTTCGAGGTGAATGTTTTGTGACCGCAACCCATACAGCGAAGTGGAAGCAGGTTCAGGAACAGGTCCGCGCCCTGGTCACCAACGGCGATCATCCCCCCGGTTCACGCCTGCCCACGGAGGCCGAACTGGCGCGCCGCTTCGACGTCCACCGCCACACCCTGCGCAAGGCCATCGCCGCCTTGGTGGACGAAGGCCTGATCCGCACCACCCAGGGCAGCGGCATGTACGTGGAGGAGCACCTGCTCGATTACCCCATCAGCCGCCGCACCCGCTTCACCGAGACCGTCGAGCGGCAGAACCGATCACGCGGCCGTCGCATCCTGGAGACCCGCATCGAGGTCTCAGACACCCGCGTGGCCCGTGCCCTGGAGATCCGCAAGGGCACCAAGGTGCTGTACCTGCGCTCCATCTCCGAGGTGGACGGCCGCCCGGTGAGCCTGTCCCACAACTGGTTCAACCGCCGCCTGTGCGCGGGCATCAGCCGCCACGCCCGCGAGACCGACTCCATCACCGAGGCCCTGCGCCGCTGCGGCATGGACGACTACTACCGGGAATCCACCGCCGTCACCGCGCGCATGCCGCGCCGCGAGGAGGCCGAGGCCCTGCGCCAACCCATGGGCCGCCCGGTGCTGCTGACGGAGAGTGTGGACGTGGACGAAGAAGGACGGCCGATTGCCTACGGGCGCACCGCCTGGGCGGGGGACCGGGTGCAGGTCAGGTTTTGATCTGGCGCGTGACGACCGACCTTCGGAAGAACATTAACGCAGCGTGTCCAGGGCCCTCAGGACTGCTTGAGTCGCGATGATCAGGTCATCGATCAGTCGACTCTCGATGTCGATGACCCCTTCGTACTCCGCCTTGTTGCGCCGATTGTGGCAGTGGTCCAGCACGCGCCAGACCTCCGGCCCCACGCCCAATGTATGTGGCAGGCACTGGAACACCAGATAGCGGCTATCGCTGCGGTAGCCATGGTGGCGAAGCGCGGCCAGAGCGAGGGAATGCGCGGCGTTGTAGGCCAGATCGAAGCGGCTCTCGTCGGCAAGATCGGGGTTTGTGGCATCGCGCACGCGCACCCGGCCCGAGCGAACGAGGCTCTCGAATTCGCGTTTATCGAAGGGTTCAGCCTTCAAATGGCCCGTCTTCGCGAGGTTTTCCATTGGGTTCATTGCATGCCTCGTTATCCATGATGGGCAAGGTCGGTTGTTCCAGTACGCGGCTCAAAAATGTATTCCCTTCGTCACGTTTAGCGACAAATTCGCGGCGACTGTATAGCGTCGGATTGATACGCCGCCCGAGGATTTTCTCGGCGTCGACGAGGGCGGCCATCAGCTCTCCGTAGGCGAGATTATCCGCGACCACCATCAGATCGATGTCACTTTCCGCGCTATCCGTCCCCTTCGCGACGGAGCCGTAGACCAAGGCGCATTCAAGGGTGCCAGGCAGTGAGGCGAGGGCATCGAACAGTACGTCTTTGAGCCCGAAGGTCTTTTGGACGATGCCACGGAGCTCTTGATAGATCGGAGACTTCAGATTGGCTTGGTAGCGTCGCTGGTTTCCCACAGGTTCGACCGTGAGTACTCCGCTGGCGACAAGTTTCTTCAGTTCGCGGTCCACGGACCCGGTGCCCGCTTCGGCGAAACGCACGATTTCATTCATATGGAAAGCGCGATCCGGGTGCCCGAAGAGAAGCTGAAAGACCTTGCGCCGGGTCTTCGAGAACAGTACGTCACCCAAGCCAGTAGATGGATTCTTTTCTCCCATATTGGGAACGATAATTCCCATATTGGGAATTATCAACAGCCGCACCGGCTCATCTCCGCCGTTCGGAGGATTCTGTTCCCCCTCAGCCGCGACCGCTCGACACCGCCACACCCCCGTCACCCAAAGGTAAGAAACCGGTCCCGAAAACGTCATCCGTTTTTCACAAGACGGGCGCAAGGTCTCGCACCGCTCACCCATCAGCGGAGTTTCGCCTTGTCCCCGGTCATCGAAGTTTCCCACCTGTCCAAGACCTTCGGCTCCGTTCATGCCCTGAAGGCGGTGGATCTTGAAGTCCAGGAAGGCGAGATGGTCGCCCTGCTCGGCCCGTCCGGGTCGGGAAAATCCACCCTGCTACGTAACATCTGTGGCCTGACCCGCGCCGATGCGGGCACCGGTTCCGTGCGGATCGAGGACGCCACGGTGCAGCGCGATGGCCGCCTCGACCGTTCGGTGCGCCGCACGCGCGGGCGCATGGCGGTGATCTTCCAGCAGTTCAACCTGGTCAACCGCATGAGCGTGCTGGGCAACGTGCTGCTCGGCTCCCTGGGACGCGTGCCACGCTGGCGCGGCACCCTGGGTTGGTTCACCCAGGCGGAGAAACGCGAAGCCATGGCCGCCCTACGCCGCGTGGGCATGGACCGCTTCGCCCTGCAACGGGCCTCGCGACTGTCCGGCGGACAGCAGCAGCGCGTGGCCATCGCCCGCGCCCTCATGCAGAAGGCCGACATCATCCTGGCCGACGAGCCCATCGCCTCCCTGGACCCGCGCTCGGCGCGCAATGTCATGGAGATCCTCCAGGACATCAATCGCAAGGATGGCAAGACCCTGATCGTCACCCTGCACCAGGTCGAGTACGCCCGCGATTACTGCCAGCGCGTGGTGGCCCTGAACCAGGGCTCGGTATTCATGGACGCGCCCGTCGCGGAGCTGACCGACGAGCGCATCCGCGACGTCTACGGCACCACCGAGCTGGCCGATGACGACACCCGCCCCTCCGCCGCCATGCAACGCGACATGGTGGCCCTGGCCGCCGGCGTGTGACCCCGCCGGTCACGGCCACCTGTTTCCAACCGTCCGACTGTTTCCCTCCCCAACCCCCATGGAGTCACTGCCATGCCCGTGAAATCCACCCTGAAGAAAGCCCTTGCCGGCGTCGTGGCCTCCGCCGCGATCATGGGTAACGCCCTCGCCGCCGACACCCTCAACTTCGGCATCATCTCCACCGAGTCCAGCCAGAACCTGCGTGAGATCTGGACCCCCTTCCTGGCCGATATGGAAAAGCGCATCGGCATGAAGGTGAAGCCCTTCTTCGCCCCTGACTACGCCGGCATCATCGAAGGCATGCGCTTCGACAAGGTGGACGTGGCCTGGTACGGCAACAAGTCCGCCATGGTCGCCGTGGACCGCGCCGGTGGCGAGATCTTCGCCCAGACGGTGGATTCCGAAGGCAACCCCGGTTACTGGTCGCTGCTGGTCACCCACAAGGACTCCCCTCTGAACAGCGTCGAGGACGTGCTCAAGAACGCCGGCGAGCTGACCTTCGGCAACGGCGATCCGAACTCCACCTCCGGTTTCCTGGTGCCCTCCTACTACGTGTTCGCCAAGAACAACGTGGACGCCAAGAAGGCCTTCAAGCGCGTGTTGAACTCCAACCACCAGACCAACCTGCTCGCCGCCGCCAACAAGCAGGTCGACGTGGCCACCAACAACACCGAGAACTGGCGCCGTCTGGAAGCCACCCACCCCGAGAAGATCGCCAACGTGAAAGAGATCTGGCGTTCTCCCCTGATCCCCTCTGACCCGATCGTGTGGCGCAAGAACCTGCCTGAGCCCGTCAAGGGCAAGGTCTACGACTTCTTCATGACCTACGGCACCACCGGTGACGCCGCCGAGATGGAAGTGCTCAAGGGCCTGCAGTGGGCCCCCTTCCGCGCCTCGTCCAACGACCAGCTCATCCCCATCCGTCAGCTGGTGCTGTTCAAGGACCGCATCAAGATCGAGAACGACGACAAGTACAGCGCCGAGGAAAAGGCCGCCAAGATCGCCGAGATCGACGGCAAGCTGTCCGAGCTGAACCGTCGCGCCGCCGCCCTGGCCGCCATGACCGCCAGCGCCAAGTAAGGCAACCACCCCGGACCCGGCTGGGTTCGGGGCTGATCGATTCCGCATTGTCCTCAGCAACGCGTTGGCCTCCGTCATTCGTGCCGGGGGCCATTTTTTTATTCCACGTTCTGTAGGAGCGGGCTTGCCCGCGAACCTCAGCCGCGGCGCTCGCCGCGCAAACCTCCTCGCGGGCAAGCCTGTTCCTACAGGTATTGAGCTATGAACGAACACGTACTCGAACCGCCAAGTCGCGGGCTCAAGCAGAACCTGGGCACCGCCTTCGGCTGGGCCCTGGTCCTGGCCATCCTCGCCTGGTCCTGGGAAGGGGCCGAAATGAACCCCATGGCCCTGGTTACCAACGCCGAGAACATGGCCACCATGGGCTCGGATTTCTTCCCGCCCAACTTCCACGACTGGGACCTGTACCTGGAAGAGATGCTGATCACCATCCAGATCGCCGTCTGGGGTACCGCCCTGTCCATCGTGCTGTCCGTGCCCCTGGGCATCATGTCCTCGGAGAACCTGGTGCCTTGGTGGGTCTACCAGCCCACCCGTCGCCTCATGGACGCGGCCCGCGCCATCAATGAAATGGTCTTCGCCATGTTGTTCGTGGTGGCCGTCGGCCTGGGTCCTTTCGCCGGCGTTCTGGCCCTGTTCGTGCACACCACGGGCATTCTCGCCAAGCTCTTCTCGGAGGCCGTGGAAGCCATTGATGACGGCCCGGTGGAGGGCGTTCGCGCCACCGGCGCGGGTCCCATCCAGGAGATCGTCTACGGCGTCATTCCCCAGGTCCTGCCCCTGTGGATCTCCTATTCCCTGTACCGCTTCGAGTCCAATGTCCGCTCCGCCACCGTGGTCGGCATGGTCGGCGCGGGGGGCATCGGCGTGATCCTGTGGGAGAACATCCGCGGCTTCATGTTCCCGGAGACCTGCGCGGTGATGCTCATCATCATCGTCACCGTAAGCCTACTGGACATGCTGTCCCAATTCCTGCGCAAGCGTTTCATCTGATCTCGGCCCGACGGCCGGGGCCGGCGTCGAATCAGATCGAGATCTGTGCTCCGCGCACGTAGCAGGGTCGGTGCCTGATTCTCGCGCCGTGCTCCGGACAAAGCGCGGAGTACACATCTCGATGCGCCCGCCGAAGCCGCTTGTAGGAGCGGCGTCCCGCCACGATTTGCCCAGCCGGAAGAACGCGCTGTACGCGAATCAGATCGAGATATGTACTCCGATCACTCAGCAGGGGCGGTGCCCGAATCGGGCGCCGGGCTCCGGACAAAGCGTGGGGTACGCATCTCGATGCGCCCGGCGCAGCCGCTTGTGGGAGCGGCGTCCCGCCGCGATTGGCCCGGCTGGAAGAACGCGCTGCGCGCGGGACAGATCGAGATCTGTACTCCAAACACGTGGCAGGGTCGGTGCCCGGATCGGGCGCCGGGCGCCTATTCGTACAGCGTGACCGAATCGGCCTTCAGGCTGTAGCTTGCGGCCCCGGCCTCGGTCTCGGCCCGCTGGGTGTGCAGGGTGCCTTCCACCCAAACCGCCTCGTAGACAATGTCGCGGTTCACCGGCGGCATTTCCGGCACATGGATGATCTGGTTGGAGGGCGGGGGCGGCACGTGGATACAGGCCCCGAAATAAGGCACCAGCAGCATTTCGTTGACGTTCTTCTCGTCGCCCTCGAGAGGCACGATAAAACCGGGAATACGGATACGCTGACCGTCCATGGCATCCACTACCGGCGCATTGGCCCAGGATGCTTTCAATTCTTCCAACAGGGCGTTGGCGCGTGGATCGTTGTCTTCCATGGCGTCCAGGTTTGCCCCCTCGAGGATCACGTAGGGGTCATAGCTCTCGGGGACCAGGTCATCCCATTCCACCGTGCGTGCGCCCCCATCGTCCACTGGCGTCTTGCTCGCCTCGACGCGATCCCCCACCTGGTATTTGCCGGTCGTATTTTCGGCGGGTTCGGTGGGGTCGGCGGAGGCCCGGCTTTGCGCG
>JBMYTL010000088.1:0-10329 GCA_049604295.1 Gammaproteobacteria bacterium | reverse complement strand
GCCCGCGCCAACACCAACGTGTACGGCACCGGTAACGGCTACGGCTACAACGCCCCCTACTACGGTTACGCTCCTTACGGCTACGCCCCCTACGGTGCTCCGGTTGCCCCGATGGCTCCCGTTGCCCCCCAGGCCCCCGAAGCCAAGTAAGGTTCGCTGATCATCGGGCCGGTAACCGCCGGTCCTTTGATTGAACAGCGCTTGCAGAACGGCGGTCTGGGCCATGCCCAGATCGCCGTTTTTGGTTTCCGATGGGTAGCTGTAGCCCCTGTATGACCCGTCTGGTTCAGGGTCTGGGTATCCCCAAGATGCCTATCCGAAACCAAAGACCCATAATGACCATGCCCGGTTTCAGAGCTTTTTCCGGGTAACTCCCCTTGGGGATGCGATGCGGCAACATCGCATCCCTTTGTTTTTTCTACCTTCTTCCACTTTCGCGAACGCGCCCTGATGCCGGAACTCCCCGAGGTCGAAACCACGCGACGGGGCCTGCTTCCCCATGCGGTGGGCCAGCGGTTGATCACTGCGGTTGTGCGCGATGGGCGCTTGCGCTGGCCGGTCCCGGCCGACCTCGCTGAGCGGGTATCGGATTCGTCGGTCATCGCCCTGGAGCGGCGCGCCAAGTACCTGTTGTTCCGACTTGCCGGGGACCGGGGCGGCCAGACGCTGCTGGTCCATCTGGGGATGTCCGGTTCGCTGCGCCTGGTGGATGCTGATGCAGCGGCCGACAAGCATGACCACCTGGATCTGGTGTTGGGTAATGGTCAGGCCATTCGTCTGCGTGATCCCCGCCGTTTCGGCTCGGTTCACCTTGAAACCGGCGATGCCGCGGGCCATTTCCTCCTCAGCAAGCTGGGTCCCGAACCCCTAGACCCCGGTTTTTCCGATGATCACCTCTTCCGCCTCAGCAGGCGGCGTAGGGTCGCGGTGAAGGACTTCATCATGAATGCCCACACGGTGGTGGGGGTGGGGAACATCTACGCGAACGAGGCCTTGTTTCGCGCCCGGATTCACCCCTTCCGGCAGGCGGGCCGGGTTTCCGAGGCGCGTTATCTTGCGCTTACCCAGGCAATTCGAGCAGTCTTGGCGGAAGCCATAGAACAGGGTGGGACGACCCTCAGGGATTTCGTCTCGGGTAAGGGGCAACCCGGTTATTTCGCCCAGAAACTGGCCGTATACGGGCGGGCCGACCAGGATTGTGAGGGGTGTGGCGGACCGATACGTGTTCAGCGGCGTGGACAGCGCGCCAGTTTCTTCTGCCCGGTCTGTCAGCGCTGAGGGTTTTGCACGGCGGATTGGCCGCCACCGCGGGGGTCGCTGGCCGCGGCGAGTCTTCGCCCGCCATTTGTCTCCCGGCCTGTCTCCCAGGTGACGACCTGCATGTTGCCGTAGAAGCCGCGCGGGACCGCTTTGAGGTTATGGCCCATTGCTTCCAGCGTCGCGCGCCGCGTCTCGTCCAGGGTGCCCTCCTCGTACTGAAGGACATCGGGCAGGTACTGGTGGTGGAATCTCGGCGACGCCACCATGGCGTCGGCGTCCCCGCTCTCCAGGTACTCGAGAATGCCCAACAGGACCATGGTGATGATGCGGCTTCCGCCCGGCGTACCCAGGATGGCGCCATGTCCGTCCGCATGCTCGATGAAGGTCGGGCTCATGGATGAAAGCATGCGTTTGCCCGGAGCGATGGCATTGGCCCGCGAGCCGACCAGACCGTAGCCGTTGGGTACTCCCGGGGCGGCGGAGAAGTCATCCATTTCGTTGTTCAACAGGATGCCCGTGCCGGGGACCATGAAGCCGGAACCGAACGGGTAATTGATGCTGAGCGTGGCGGCGACGCGGTTACCCCGTGCATCCATGATCGAGAAGTGCGTGGTGTTCTGGCCCCCGCCGACATGGGCGGGCGCATCTTCCAGAAGTGCGCTGGGTGTGGCGGTATCGGGGTCAAAGTCAGCGGCGAGTGCGCGTGCATGTTCCTGTGATGTCAGCCGTTCGATGGGCACACGCACGTGATCCGGGTCGCCCAGGTGGATGGCCCGGTCCCGGTAGGCACGGCGCATCAGTTCGGTCAGCAGGTGCATGCGCTCAACGGCACCGGATTCGCCAGGGTCCCTGTCCGCGAGCATGTTGAGCAGGGTCGCGAGGGCCACGCCACCGGAGGACGGTGGTGCCGCCGATATCACCGTGTGGCCGCGGTAACGGGTGATGATCGGGGCGCGTTCGACCACGGCGTATTCCTCGAGGTCACGCAGGGTCCAGATGCCGCCGGCTGCCCGTACGCCGTTGACCAGTTGCCTGGCCAGGGGCCCCGCGTAGAAACCTGCTCCGCCATCGCGGGCGATGCGTTCGAGGGCGCGGGCCAGGTCTTCCTGACGGATCAGGGTGCCCGCGGCGGGCAATTCGCCGCCACGCAGGAACACGGCCCCGGCAGGTGTGCCCTGCATCACCGGCTTGCGAAACCCCAGGTAACGCAGCAGGTGCTCGTCCGCCCCGAATCCGTCCCGCGCAACACGTATGGCCGGGCTCAGCAGTTCGGCCAGGGGGCGGCTCGCATAGAGGCGGGCCAGGTGATCCAGGGCAGCGGGAATACCCGGTATGCCTGCCGCGAGCGGGCCGTTGACCGAGAGCCCGGGAACCACACGGCCGTCCGTCCCCAGGTAAAGATCGCGATGGGCGGCGAGAGGGGCACGCTCGCGTGCGTCCACCATGACGTCGCGTTTTGAGTCGGCATCATGCAGAAGATAGAACCCCCCGCCACCGAGGCCGGATCCGCTGGGTTCAACCACCGCGAGCATCGCGGTGACGGCAATCGCCGCGTCAAAGGCATTACCACCGCTTCGCAGCACCGCCATGCCGACCTGCGTGGCGAGCGGATGGGCGCTGGCCACCGCGAAGCCGTTGTTCAGCTTCTGGTCCTGTTGAACAGACTGAGGGGTGGCCAGACCGGGCGCAGCCGTGCCGGAAGGTGCGACGCTCAGTCCCAACAAAAAAAGGACGGCGCCCAGGGGGCGCCATCCTCGGATCGTGCGATGCATGGAGGCGGCTGACTCAGCCGCCGGTGATGCGTTCGTATTTCTCCATCAACTGGTCCTGCGTCTCCTCGTTCTTCGGGTCGACCAGGATGCAGTCCACGGGGCATACGTTCACGCACTGGGATTCTTCGTAGTGGCCCACGCACTCGGTGCAGAGCTCCGGCTTGATCTCGTAGATCTCCTCGCCCATGTAGATGGCTTCGTTCGGACACTCAGGTTCGCAAACGTCGCAGTTGATGCATTCGTCGGTGATGTAAAGGGCCATGGATCGTTTTCCCAACTTCGTCAGTGGCTGGCGATTCTCCACCACTTGGCGCCCATGTCCATTGATCTATTTCAAGGGATTTACGGCGTTGTTCCGGCGTCGGCCCGGCCGGGTCTGGTTTCGATGACTATTGGAAATCGCGCACCGAGAGGGCGTCCTGCACGCATTTGGGCACGAACGGCGTGACGTCACCACCCAGGCGCGCCACCTCCTTCACGAGGCTGGATGACACAAAGGAAAGGTGCTCGGCGGGGGTCAGAAAGAGGGTTTCGATTTCCGGCGCGAGGCGTCGGTTCATGGACGCAAGTTGGAACTCGAATTCGAAATCCGACACCGCGCGCAGGCCACGCAGCACCATGTCGCCGTGGACGGAGCGGACGAAATCAACCAGCAGGCCACTGAACGGTACAACCTCCGCCTGGGGTACGTGGGCCACGGCGTGTTCGGCGAGGACCACGCGTTTGTCCACGCTGAACATGGGGCTCTTGCCGGGATTCGTGCCCACGGCAACCACGACACGCTCGCACAGGCGCGATGCCCGTTCGACCAGGTCGACGTGCCCCAGGGTCATGGGATCGAAGGTTCCGGGGTAGACGATAGTGGGCATGAGCGCGGGGTTTGCGGGTGGAAACACCCCACACTATAGCCAAGGGCGTGTGCCCTGAAGAAATGCGCTACTCCCGCATCGCGAGCGCGAAGCGAACATCTCCGGCGGTCTTGTCGCGCAGCCAGGCGAACCCATCGGGCAGCGTGGGCGGCACCTCGTGGGCGCTGAACTCGATATAGAGCCGCGCGCGGTCGCTCAGCCAACCTCCCGCGGCCAGGGCATCCAGCGCGGGTTGGAGCAGTCCTTTGCCATAGGGCGGGTCGAGGAACACCACATCGAAGCCGCCGTCGGGTGGCGTCCCGTCGCGCAACCAGCCCAATGCTTCGGCCTGCACCACATCGACGCCGGACTGTTCCGCGCCCTGGAGATCACGCAGCGACTCACGCAAGCGGCGGGTCACCGCGGATGCGTGTTCCACGAGCACCACTTCACCGGCCTCACGGGATGCCGCCTCAAGGCCGAGCGCGCCCGAACCGGCGAACAGATCGAGGCAACGTCGGCCGGGCAGCGCGCTCTGCAACCAGCTGAACAGCGTTTCGCGTACCCGGTCCGGCGTCGGGCGCAGCCCCGCCCCGTCAGGTACGGAGAGAAGGCGACCCCGCCAGCGACCGGCAATGATGCGGACCCTGCCCCCACCCGTGCGTGGGCGCTTGCGCTTCATCGCTTGGTGTTCTCCGCTTCCGTGGCCTTGGGACCCACGCGGACCTGGAGCAGGCGGTCGGGGTGGATGCGACGTTGGAAGGCATCGCGGACGTCGGCCGCGCTTACCGCGCTTACCCGATCATTGAACCGGTCGAGCCAGTCCAGGGGCAGGCCATAGAAACCGATCATGCCCAGGTAGCCGATCAGGTCGCTGTTGCTATCCACGCTGAGGGGGAAGCTGCCGGTGATGTTTTTGAGTGCGGCCGCCAGTTCGTCTTCGCTGGGGCCGGATTCGCGGAAGCGGCGCAGTTCGGCCAGGGTGACGGCCAGGGCCTCCTCGACCTGATCGTTGCGGGTTTGCAGGCCGATGTGGAAGGGTCCGGCGGCGGCCATGGGCGTGAAACGGCTGGATACGCTGTAGGACAGCCCGCGTTTCTCCCGGACCTCCACGGACAGGTTCGAGACCAAGCCGTTGCCGCCGAGTATGTGATTGCCCACGTAGAGGGGGAAGTAGTCCGCATCTCCACGGGCGACGCCCAGTTGCGCGAGGTAGAGGTGTGACTGGGTCGATGGGAACGCCTCGTGCACAACGCGGGGCGCGCTCAACGGGCTGGGCGCGGGCAGGGCCGGGGCGGGTTCACCCGCGGGCAGCCCTTCCACCAGGGTTCGGGCCAGACGTTCAGCGGCCTGCCGGTCCAGGTCTCCGACGATGGCGATGGTGGCATTGCGTCCCACGTAGAAACGACGATGGAAGGCCACGACATCGTCCCGGGTCAGCGCTTCCAGGCTCGATTCGGTACCTGATTGGGGGGATGCATAGGGATGATCGCCGTACAGTTCACGGTACAGGGCGAGACCGGCGAGGGAGCCAGCCGAGGCCTGCTGGCGGCGCACGGTGGCGAGGAGACTGGCGCGGTCCCGGTCCAGGGCATCGGCGGGGAAGTCCGGCTGGCTCAACATGAGGGCCAAGGTCTCCGCCGCCGGTTCGAGTTTGGTCGGATCACTGAGGCTGCGCAGCTCGAGCAGGGCCATGTCCCGGTAGGAACCGTTGCCGAATTCCGCGCCCACGTCCTCGAGGCGGGTGAACAAATCCTTGCCGGGAAGGCCCGCTGAGCCTTCGACCAGAACCGCATTGGTCAGCTCCGCCAGGCCCGGTTTGTCACCGTCGCGGGCGCTGCCGGCATTGAACAGAACGCGCGCATCGACCATGGGCAGGTGATGGGTGGCCATGAACAGCACCCTTGCCCCATTGGCGGTGGTCCAGGTCTGGATGGGCGGAGCCGCCAGCGCGGTCCGGCCGACGAGCACCAATGCCGCCAGCGCGAGCACCGCGAACAGGGGAGACAGGGTGGGTTTGATCATCATTTCGTCCCCCGGAATCCGCGTAAGGGGCCCTTGTCCACATCGTTCAACGGTTGTGGGTCGAGCACGGCGACGGTCATGCGCTCCGGTACGAAGTATTTGCGGGCCACGGCGCGCACCTGCTCCGCGGTCACCGCATCGATGCGCTCAACGTAGGCGTCCAGTTCGCGCCAGCCGAGACCGACTGCCTCCATGGCACCGATCTGGACCGCCTGGCCCATGACCGAGTCACGCTCGTAGACCGACGACGCCACTGCCCGGGTCTTGACCCGAGCCAGCTCCGCGGCGGGTATGGGCTCCTCGGCAACCTTGCGCACCTCGTTGAGCAGTGCCGCCCGCAGGCTGTCGATGTCATGACCCTCGCGCGGTACGGCGATGAAGGTGAACAGGGTCCGCAGGCGGTCGTAGAGGTCATAGGAGACCCCGGCGGATGAGGCGATTTCAGCGCCGCGCGTCAGGTTGCTGCCGAAGCGGGCGCTCTCACCCCCGTCCAGAATCTCTGACAGGACCTCCAGGGCGTAGGGCTCCCACTCCCGGTCTTTCTCGGCGGTGAGTCGCGAGGGCACTTTGAAGCCCATGAGCAGGTAGGGCAGCTTTGCGGGTTGGCGCACCTCGATCTGGCGTGGACCGAGTTGTTCCGGTTCCACGCGGGGCTTGACGTCGGGTGGCGTTTCGGCGCGCAGGGGGCCGAAGTGCTTGCGTGCCAAGGCGTGCACCTGTGCGGGTTGCACGTCCCCGACCACGACGAGAATTGCGTTATTGGGGGCGTACCAGGTGCGGTACCACGAACGCACGTCATCCACGTCCAGGTTCTTGAGGTCGTTCATCCAGCCGATGACCGGATTGCGGGCCGGGCTGGCCACGTATGCGGTGGCCCGGAACTGTTCGTGGGTCAGGGCGCGCGGATTATCGTCCGTGCGCAGACGGCGCTCCTCCATGACCACCTTGAGTTCTTTCTTGAGTTCCATGGGGTCCAGGGTGGCATGGCGCATGCGGTCGGCTTCGAGTTCGAGGACGACTTCCAGGCGCGAGGCCTCGATCTGGGCGTAGTAGGCGGTGTAATCGGAGCTGGTGAAGGCGTTGTCCTGGCCGCCGTTCGCGGAAATGATCCGTGAGTAATCGTTGGAACCGTGGTTGGCCGTGCCCTTGAACATCATGTGCTCGAGCACATGGGAAACGCCGGTGATGCCACCGTGCTCGTAGCTGGAACCCACCCGATACCACACCTGTGCCACCGCCACCGGGGCCCGATGGTCCTCCATGACAACCACCTTCATGCCGTTGTCCAGGGTGTATTCACTGACCGCGTTGGCGGCCAGGGCCGTGGACATGAACCCGGTCATCGGGCTCAACAACAGGCTCAGGAACAGGCCTGCCACCAGCCGCGGTGCCTGTGCTCGTTGGGTAGATGGTCGTGATCTCACGGTGCGTCGGTACTCCTTGGGGGCTGATTTGCCTTGGGCGGGTCGCGTGCCCGGCGGCGGCGCGTAGAATACGCGGCCCATCGCCCACACGATTATTCCCCTCCACGGACAGCACCATTCCATGTTCGGTTTCGGTAAGAAAAAAGACAGTTCCAGCACGCCCTCGGACGGCCATACCCAGGACAAACCCCAGGACAAACCCAGGGGATTGTTCGGTCGCCTGCGCGCCGGGCTCGCCAAGACCCGCTCCGGGCTGGCTGACGGCCTCGCCAATCTCGTGCTCGGGGCCAAGACCCTGGACGAGGACCTGCTCGAGGAGATCGAGACCCGGCTGCTCAGTGCCGATGTGGGCGTCGAGGCCACCGATACCATCGTCGGGCGTCTCACCCAACGCGTTTCCCGCAAGGAACTCAAGGATCCCGAGGCGCTTCTCGCGGCTCTGCGCGAGGAGATGGCCGCCCTGCTGGAGCCGGTGAACAGCCCCCTCGAGGTGCCTGCCGACACGAAGCCCTTCGTCATCCTCATGGTGGGCGTGAACGGGGTCGGCAAGACCACCACCATCGGCAAATTGGCACGGCGTTTCCAGGACCAGGGGCGCAGCGTCATGCTGGCGGCGGGCGATACCTTCCGAGCGGCCGCCGTGGAGCAGCTCAAGGTATGGGGCGAACGCAACGACATTCCCGTGATCGCCCAGCCCACCGGTGCCGATTCCGCCTCCGTGGCCTTCGACGCGCTGGAGTCGGCGCGTGCCAGGGGGGTCGATGTACTGCTCATCGATACCGCGGGGCGCCTGCATACCCAGAGCAATCTCATGGACGAGCTGAAGAAGGTCCACCGTGTGTTGGGCAAGCTCGATCCGGAAGTGCCCCACGAGGTGATGCTGACCCTGGATGCCGGCAACGGTCAGAACGCGATATCCCAGGCTGAGCAGTTTCACGATGCGGTCAAGCTCACCGGTATCAATGTCACCAAGCTCGATGGCACCGCCAAGGGCGGGGTGATCTTCGGCCTGGCCAAGCAGTTGGGCCTGCCCGTGCGCTTCATCGGTGTGGGCGAGGGCATCGAAGACCTGCGGCCCTTTGACGCCGCCGAGTTCGTCGCGGCCCTGTTCGACGACGCCGGTGCAGAGGGCGGTCGCGGATAAACGGATCGCATTGCGCGCCTTGGCCGCTTGCCCATAATCATCGCTGCCCCATCACCCACCTCGCTCCCATGATTCGATTCAACAATGTCTTCAAGCGCTTCTCCGGCGGTCAGGAGGCATTGTCGGATGTGACCTTCCATCTGCCGAAGGGCCAGCTGGCGTTTCTCACGGGGCATTCCGGCGCGGGCAAGAGCACCGTGCTGCGGCTGATTGCGCTGATCGACCGCCCCACCCGCGGACAGGTGCATATCGACGGCCAGAACACGGCGGCGGTGAACAGTCGGACCCTGCCCTACTACCGACGCAACATCGGCTTTGTCTTCCAGAACCACCGGTTGCTGCCTGATCGCACTGTGTTCGACAACGTGGCTCTGCCCCTGGTCATTGCGGGCGTGCCGTCGAACGAGGCGGGGCGGCGCGTGCGTGGTGCCCTCGACAAGGTGGGCCTGCTCGAGCGCGAGCGCTCCATGCCCGAGACCCTGTCCGCCGGTGAACAGCAGCGGGTGGGTATCGCACGCGCCATCGTCAACCGGCCGGCCCTGCTGCTGGCGGACGAGCCGACCGGAAACCTGGACCCGGACCTGTCCCGCGACATCATGGGTATCTTCCAGTGGATTCAGCAGAGCGGCACCACACTGCTCATCGCGACCCATGACATCAACCTGGTGACGGAGATGCGCTATCCGCGCATTCACCTGGACGGTGGCAAGGTCGAGTACGGACTGCAGGAGGCCCGCTCGTGAGTGATTATCCGGGCGGTCGGACGGGGGCGCGGCGTCCGCGTGCGCTCAGTGAGGAACTGGCCGCTGGTACCGGCGGACGCAGTCGGCGTGGTGCGAGCGCGGCAAGTGCATCCGGTGCCAGTGGCACGTCGTCCCGCGCGCGACGTCCGGGCGTGGTCGCCCGATTGCGCGGCTGGATGCGGCATCACGCCCAGGTCTTCCTGCACAGCCTCGCGCGGCTCGTGGATGCTCCGGTGAGTTTCGCCATGACGGCGGCCGTGCTCGGCGTCGCCATGGCGCTGCCTGCCGTGCTCTACATGTTGGTCGCCAACCTGGAGGGCATCGATGCCCAGTGGGAGGGTTCGGCCCGCATTACCTTGTATCTCGCGGCCGAGACCACTGACGATCAGGCACTGGCGTTCGCCAACAACCTGGCGCACAGCCCGGATATCGCCCATATCGAATTGATTCCCAAGGACCAGGCCATGGCGGAGTTCCGCACCTTCTCGGGCTTCGGGGACGTGGTGGAGGCCCTGGGCGAAAACCCTCTGCCTCCCGTGCTCATGATTCGTGCGCACGAGGAACGTTCGCGCCAGGCGGTGGAGGACCTGGCCGCCAACCTGCGCTCCCTCGAACAGGTGGAGTTGGCCACCGTGGATATCGCCTGGATGGAGCGGCTGTTCGCCCTGGTGGATTTCTCACAACGGCTGATCTGGATGACCGCCGGACTGCTGGGCCTGACGGTGTTGCTCATCGTCGGCAACACCATCCGTCTCGATATTCACAATCGGCGCGAAGAGATCGAGGTGGTGAAATTGGTGGGGGGCACGAACGCCTTCATCCGCCGTCCCTTCCTGTATTCGGGAATCTGGTACGGCATCGTGGCCGGGGTGTTGGCCTTTGTCTTGGTGGAGTCGGCCCGGTGGACCCTGCATGGACCGGTGCGACGCATGGCGGAAAGTTATGGCTCGAATATCGCCATCGAGAGTATCGGCTTCACCGGGCTGGTGGCCCTGATTGCGGCGGGTGTGCTGCTGGGCCTGTGCGGATCGTGGTTGGCCGTCAGCTATCACGTGCGTCGTATCGAGCCCGCCTGACGGGCGGTCTACGTGCGGGGCCCCGGGGGGGGGGGGG
>JBMYTL010000087.1:0-10384 GCA_049604295.1 Gammaproteobacteria bacterium | reverse complement strand
CACCTCCCCATTTTCGACACGTCCCCTGTAGGAGCGGGCTTGCCCGCGAACCGAACCCCACGAACGGGCCACTGACCCCAGGCGTCGGCAGATCAGCAGCCGATGAACCGGCGCAGTTGTTCGGTATGCCGACCCGGGTCCCGTTGGGACCGGTGCGCGGCGCAGCGTGACTCGCGATCCGCGAGCAGCCCAAGGGCGGTTTCGATGGCCTCGGGGAGTGCATCGAGGCTCGAAAAGCAGGCCCCGGCCGGTGCAGGCCACATGACCTGGTGGCGGATGAGCGGGAAATCCGGTGCGACCACCAGCACGTTCTGGGCAATGGCCTCGGCGATGGTGCCGCTGCAGCGGTAGTGGTAGTCGGCTGCCTGGAAATTGAAGACCAGCACATCACAGGCGGCGATGGCGCGCTGGTAGTCCGCTTTGTCCGTGGTGTCCACCACCGTGCAGCCACGCCGCCGTGCCTGTTCCAGAGGGGCGCCCTCGGGGCAGCCCACCAACAGCTCGAAGCCACCTTCGTTTCCGAGCCCATCGCGCATCTCGATCAAGCGATCAAGCAGCTCCAGGTTGCCCTTCTCAGGTCGCATGGTGCCCACCACCCCGAGTACGGGTGGTCCCGCGTGTCGGGCCTTCGCCGTGGAGCTGAGGGGTGTCGTTGGCAGCGCGTGGGGCAGGCTGAGCACCTGGGTATGCAGGCGCTCGCCGAGTATGGATTCCATGCCCGCGGTGTCCTCCTGTACGAAGAAACGGAATCCCAGGCGACCGAGCAGCCACAGTGCCGCCCGGTCCCGCCAGCGTTGATGGGCCCTTTGCACGTTGTGGTGCAGGCCGAGAATGAGTCGACTGCGAAACAGCAGAAGAAATGGAACCGTGGCGGCCAACAGCACCAGGTTCGATTCGCGCAGCAGCACCGTTTCCCCGCGTCGGTCGAAGGCCATGCGCGCAACGAAGACCCATGGGTCCAATAACTGCCGTGGTCGGGATGACAAATACGCGTATCCCAGGGCCTCGTGGTGGTCGCCGTAGCTGGCCATGCGTATGGGATGTCCCTGCTCCTGGGCCGCGCGGAACACGGCCTCCATGGCCCAGTGTTGGGGATAGTGGCGGAATGCCGGTTGGAACAGAGCGCGAAAAAACATCGGGGCAGGGGCATCGGGGTAGGGACTGGGCAGCAATCGATGATTCCGCCTCGCGTGCTGCGTGCGGATGGCGTCCGGCTGGGTCCCTCGGCCTTTGGAGGGCGAGGATAGCCAGCCGGGGCACGCCTGTCGTGCCGTCCACATGGGTCCATGTTCCGTGGCCGGGCAAGGATCTCCCGGCTCACCAGATCATGGGCCTGGGCATGGGTGCGAACCCGCATCGTCTGCCCGGGCTGGTCCGCCGTATGCTCGGACCCCAAGGCAGCGCACCCGCGACGGTGTGCTTCGCCGCTCCCCGAATCATCCGCTTTCGAACTTCGCAATGGACCTGATTCTGCTGACCATCGATCCCAGGGATGCCCTGTGGATCTTCATTGCCTTCCTGTTCGGCTTGGCGGCCAAGAGCATTCGATTGCCGCCTTTGGTGGGCTTTCTCGTGGCCGGGTTCGCTTTGCACGCGGGCGGCGCGGAGGCCGGAGAGTTTCTGCGCATCACCGCCGACCTGGGCGTCACCCTGCTGTTGTTCTCCATCGGTCTGAAGCTGCGTCTCCAGACCCTGGCGCGGCCCGAGGTGTGGGGCGTGTCCCTGGTTCATCTGGGGCTGGTCTGTCTTCTCATGGCCGGGTTCGTCCTGTTGCTGGCGGTCACCGGGATCGACTTCATCACCCGGCTCGACTGGAGCACGGCCCTGTTGATCGGTTTCGCCCTGTCGTTCTCCAGCACGGTATTCGCGGTGAAGATCCTGGAGGAAATCGGTGCCGGTGCGACCCGCCACGCCAAGCTTTCCATCGGCATCCTGGTCATGCAGGACATCGCGGCGGTGGCCTTCGTCGCCATCTCCGCGGGCAAGGCGCCCAGTCCCTGGGCCCTTGCGCTGGTGCTGCTGATCCCCGCCCGTCACCTCCTGCACTACCTGCTCGCGCGCAGCGGCCACGGTGAGCTGTTGATCCTGTTCGGCATCGTGCTTGCCGTGGGCGGTGCCGATCTGTTCGAACTGGTGGAGATGAAGGGGGACCTGGGCGCGCTGGTGGTGGGCATGCTGATCGCCACCCATCCCAAGGCGAATGAACTGTCCAAGGCCCTGTTGGGGTTCAAGGACCTGTTCCTGGTGGGCTTCTTCCTCACGGTGGGCATGACGGCGCTGCCCGGTTGGACGGAGGTGTTCGTTGCCGTGCTGCTGTTGCTGTTCCTGCCCCTCAAGGTGGGGCTGTATTTCGGCCTGCTGGCCCTGTTCAAGGTACGCGCCCGCAGCGCCTGGCAATCGTCCCTCAACCTGGCCAACTACAGTGAGTTCGGCCTCATCGTGGGCACCATCGCCATGACCGCCGGATGGCTCGATCCGCGCTGGATGGCCGTGTTCGCCATCGTCCTGTCGCTGTCCTTCGCGGTCGCTTCGCCCCTGGCCAGCGCCGGTGACCGGCTCTATGCGCGTTGGCGCCCCACCATCAAGCGCTGGGAGCGGGCCCAGAGGCTGGACGCCGATGCGGAGATCCTGATCGGTCCCACGGACGTGCTCGTATTCGGTATGGGCCGCGTCGGGGGGAGTATTTACGACGCCTTGTCCGAGCGACACGAGGGGCGGCTGCTCGGCGTCGATACGGACGATGAAAAAGTGGCCGAGCTGTGCGCTTCGGGTCGCAACGTGATCGCGGGTGATGGCACCAATGCCGACTTCTGGTCACGGGTGCCCGGTCTCGCGTCGAAAGTGCAATGGGTCATCCTTGCCATGCCTTCGCACCAGGCCAATCTGTCCGCCGTGACCCGCCTGCGCGAGAACCAGTTCCAGGGCCGCCTGGCCGCCATCACCCGTTATCCGGAAGAGGCGGCATCGCTGGAAAAATTGGGCGTGGAAGTGGCCTTTGACGTGCACGCGGAGGCCGGGCGGGGTTTTGTTCAGGACCTGATCCGGCGTTCCAGGGATGCCGCTTGAGTTTCATTTCCGGATGAGGCGGCCCGCTCGGTCCGGCATCAACATCAGTGTTGAGGTCACCGGGCCAGGCTCAAGACGGCCCATTGACCTGTTTCATCCCCGCTCGGTCCATGGAAGGCCCCGCCAGGGTTCATGGTGCGCTTGAGGAAGATCCGAACGATCCACCAGGAGTACCGTCATGCGAAAACTGCACAACCGACACAGTGCTCCCGGCCTGGAGTGGCGAATCCTCAAGAAACTCCCCTACGCGTTCGTGGCGGGCACCGTCATACCCGCTCTCATGTCCCTGATGGTGCGATTCGGTCCCCTGGCGGCCGTAGGAGGCGAGGCGGAGAAAACGGTGATCGGGGTGGATATCCTCGCCATCTCCATCGTCATCACCGCCTGGACGGCTGTGTTCACGGTGGCCATCGGCTGTATCACGGTGTGGTTGATGAAGGGGCCGGCCTATGTGGCCGATGCCTATGAGCTACACGATGCGCCGAAGCCCGGCACGAGGCCCCGCGACTCCTGAAGCGCGCGGGCTGCTAATCCCGGCCCATCTCCATCTGGCGGATCGGCATGCCATCAATCAGGTTGAACAGTTCCGTGAGGACTTCCGGGTCCGACGAGCGGTCCTTCACACCGCCATCGTAGCCCACCAGCAGTATGGCGAACTCCTCCGACGTGCACTTCGAGTACGAGGCCGTGCGTCTGACTGCCCGGAAGCCGCTGCAATAGCCGCGGCCGAGGAGCCGAACGCAGCGCGCGTTACTCAGTGATGGGGCATGGGTTGATAGGCATCCTGTGTACACGGTGAGAAACCACTGGGCCAAGGGGCGCTGAGGTGACACAGAAGTCGGTACTGGATGGGGGCATCGACGTTGATCTGCTTGACGCGTACCTCCACTTGACCCGGTGACACCATCCGCATCAGGCGGGTGAATTCGGCTGAGTAATAACGGGGTGTATAGCCGACCACGGACACAGGGTCTCCGGTTCGCAACAACAGGGCATCGGGGTCCTGCGCGTTCTGGACGTCTCGGGCGAGGAACAAGGGCTCCTCTGCATTCAGAGCCATGCAGCGCTGACGTCCAGAGTCCGTGAAATGGCGTAGCCCGCGTGCGAAGAAGAAGACCTCGTAGCGCTGCGCCTGGGATGGTTTGGGGCAGGGGATGAGCTCGAGCTGATCCGTTGCCCGCAAACGCCCCGTCCGAGCTAACTCATCCAGCACGTCGTAGTTGGCACGCGAGAGGCCCAGCCAACGCAGGTACGCCTCGTACTCGGGACGCGAGCGAGCCAGGAGCCGATTCGCGAACAGGGGGAACAGCTCTTCGGACACGTACTCCCGGCGCAGATCCGTCAAACGTCCGAAGGGTACGAAGCTTTCGCGGTCAGCGCCCTTGGTGTAGACGAAGCGATAGCCCTCGTGATCGCGGGTCAGGCGTGCGACGGGGGCCCATTCCCGCGTGGATGGGTGCTGCCAGGCGACAAATAGCGAGCCGACCCTCATCACGCGATGTAGAGGGTCGATTCCTTGGCGAGTTTCGTCATGTTCAACTCCCTACACGTGCGATGCCAAGGTCGCCCTGATCATCGAGATATGCATCAATTTCATCTCGAATTGTGGTCAATCCTTCCTTTGCCAAACGCAGCTCCTCCGAACCCTCCCCCAAGTGCTCCAATATGTAGTTGATCCCGGCTTTTATGTAGTGCCCAAAATCCGCCATAACCTGCTTGAAGCGCTCCCGGGTCGGGCGATGCGACCAAGCCAGAATAAGGACCACAATTATCAGCGCCCAAACCCAGCCGGGAATACGTTTCACCGTCGACCAAAGCGATTTGAGCAACTTGAAAAGCCCTATGAAAGCGGCTGCGCTGAGGTATGCCGTACCGAAACCCTCGATATGAAGCCCCATCACGACGGCTTCTTCGCGTGCGTGGTTTCTCATCATCATCAAGAAATCCATCGACAGCCGGCGCCGCGACATGTCATCCAGGTCCTTGTCATCAGACACGACGCCAATGGCATCGATCATTTTTTCGAGAATCACGAATTCCGCATCTCCCGGATCTCGTGATTCCTCGTAGCCGGAGAGCAGCTCGGAATCGATCTCAGTGAACTTCAATTGAGCACGGATGATGAGCCAATGTTTCCTCATCTCGTCCAAGTTGAGGCCTTTCTTTTGAGCGATGGCGGGAAGGTGCTGCTCAATCTCGGAAACGAGCTTTGTTGGAGCGTGCACCTCCAATGCGGAAGACCGCATCAGCTCCAATAGCGCAGGTGTTGGCTTTCCTTTGGTTAACCGAATAACCGTTTGAATGACAACGTTGGTATCAACAACAGCACGCACTTCAAAGAAATCCCCAACGAGGCATTTCAGGTCGGGCAGGCTTTCAATCAGCTTTTTGAAACGCGGGAGTTCTTCGGAGCGGAAGCGGGGACGGGGGCGGTCGTCCTTGGCCATGGAGCGGTCTCGGTCTGTGGAGAAGGATTTTCGTCAGAACGTCACATGGGGGTTGAGTTCCCCATTTCAAACCTCCCCCCGAAAATCCTCCAAACTCAATCCCGACACCATCAGCCGGTACACCATCCGGGCGTAGGCCTGCATCACCTCCGGGTCGCTGAGCAGGTGGCGGGCCTGGTCCTGGTCGCGGCTCTCGCCGAGCATGCGGATCACCGATTGGGTCACGTTCTTGTGCAGGTCGCCGCCCTGCATGATCTGCTCTTCGCTGTTGCCGGCGTCGATCTGCTTGCGCACGGTGTCGTCGCGGCGGGCGTTTTCGGCCACGGCGAACAGATTGGCGATGTCCTTGATGCGGTCCTCGGCGCTCAGGCCCTCGCCCAGCAGTTCGTTGAGGGCGCGGATGATGTCGCTGATGCGTTCGCGGGCGCGGTCGCGGCCGGGGCTCACGCCGCCGCTGGCCGGGGTCAGTTCGGGGCTGTCTTCGTTCACGCCCAGGGTCATGTCCGAGCGCGGCCGGGCGTAGATGCCGAAGTGGGTCATGGCCAGGCCGGAGAGGTCGATATCCTGCATGGGCACGCTGTCCAGGCGTTTGACGTACAGGCGCAGGAAGCGGGCGAGCTTTTCCAGCTCCGGGTCGCCCAGGGGCACCACCTGGGCGATGAATTCATACAGCCGCGTGAAACGGCCCATGGCCTCGCGCAGCTTGAGCAGGCCGTCGCGTTCGCGAGCGTATTCGGCGCGGTTGGCCTCGGCCCGTTCGGCGCCCTTGTCGTCGCCGCGCCGTTCGCACTCGTCCACCGTGTTCTCCCAGCGGGCGATGGTGTCGTTGTACTCCTTCAGGCGGGCGTTGAAGCGCTCCACCGCCGGGGCCACGGCGGCGTTCAGGCGCGGGCTGGTCTGGCTGGGCTTGAGGTCGGCGGCCAGCAGCCGGGCGACATGCTCCACCTCGTCGGGCGTGTACAAGGCGGCGACGTCGAGCTGGTCCTTGAGGGTGTAGATCACGTCCAGGTTCTGGGGCTCGCTGACCTCGGCGCGGTCGTACCAGGTGAGGAAGGCCTGGCGGATCTCCTCGGCGTCGTTGACGAAGTCGATCACCCAGGTGGTGTCCTTGCCCGGCGCGGTGCGGTTCAGGCGCGACAGGGTCTGCACCGCCTCCACCCCGGAGACGCGCTTGTCCAGGTACATGGCGCACAGCTTGGGTTGGTCGAAGCCGGTCTGGAACTTGTTGGCGACGATCATCACCCGGTACTCGTCGCCGTCGAACACCTCGCGCAGGTCGCCCGCCACGGCGTTCATATTGGCCTCGGTGAATTCCTGGTCCGCCAGGGCGGGGTAGTGGGCGGGGATGGGGTCCGTGCCGCCGCTGACCGTGCCGGAGAAGGCGACCAGGGCGCGCAGCTCGGCCGGGCCGTGTTGCTTGATGTAACTGTCGAAGGCGCGCTTGAACATCACCGCCTGGGCGCGCGAGCCGGTCACCACCATGGCCTTGGCCTCGCCGTTGAGCAACCCGGCCACGTTGCGCCGGAAGTGCTCGACGATGAACTCCACCTTCTGGCTCACGTTGCTGGGGTGGATGGCCGCCCAGCGCGCCAGGGAGCGGGCCGCGCGCTTGGCGTCCACGCGCTGGTCGTGCTCCACGGTCTCGGCCAGCTTGCGCGCGGCGCGGTAGGGCAGGTAGCCGCGCAACACGTCGAGGATGAAGCCCTCCTCTATGGCCTGGCGCATGCCGTAGTGGTCGAAGCTGCGCGGCTTGCCGTCCGCGTCCGGACGGCCGAACAGGGTCAGGGTGCTGTGCTTGGGCGTGGCGGTAAAGGCGAAGTAGGAGACGTTGTCGGGGAAGTGCCGGGCCTGCTGTAGCCGCGCCATGATCTCCGTGGGGCTCAGCCGCGCCAGCTCGTCCTCGTCGTCCAGGGTCAGGGCCGCGCGCAGCTTGCTGGCGGCCTGGCCGGTCTGGGAGTTGTGGGCCTCGTCGATCACCACGGCGTAGTCGCGGTCCTTGAGGCTGCTGTGCTCCAGGATCGCCTCCAGGGCATGGGGAAAGGTCTGGATGGTGACGATCACGATGGGCGTGGCGGCCAACAGGGCCGCGGCCAGTTGCTCGCTCTTGGCGCGGCCATCGCCCTTGGATCGCTCCACACCCAGCACCACGCCCTGCTGGTGGTCGATCTGCTGGATGGCCTCGCGCAACTGGTCGTCCAGCACCGTGCGGTCGGTCACCACGATCACCGTGGAGAAGCGCCGCGCGCCATCGGCCGCGTGCATGCGGATCAGGCCGTGGCAGAGCCAGGCAATGGTGTTGGTCTTGCCCGAACCGGCGCTGTGCTCCAGCAGGTAGCGCCGCCCCACGCCCTCAGCGCGCAGCGCCGCGTCCAGCCGGGTCACCGCACGCCACTGGTGGTAACGCGGGAAGATCATGCGCTCGTCCCAATAACGCTGGCCCTGGGCGTCCTCCCTGCGCTCGCGGGTGAACAGGAAGAAGCGGTGGATCAGGCGCAGCAGATTGTCGCGCTGGAAGATCTCCTCCCACAGATAGGCCACCGGGTAGCGGCCGCCGTCCCCGGCCTCGGCCCGGGCTTGCGGCGGGTTGCCCGCGCCGCCCCCGTGGCCCTGGTTGAAGGGCAGGAAGCGGCTGGCCTCGCCGCGCAGGTGGGTGCACATGCGCGCCTCGGTGGTGGACACGGCGAAGTGCACCAGGGCCCCGCGGCGGAAGCTCAGCAGCGGCTCCGCCCCACCCCCCGGGGCCTTGGGCGAGCGGTCGTGGCGGTACTGGTGCACGGCATCGGCGATGCCCTGGGTGAAGTCGCTCTTCAACTCCCAGGTGGCCACCGGCAGGCCGTTGAGGAAGAACACCAGATCGATGGACCAGGCCCGGTCCGGGTTGTAACGCAGTTGCCGCACCACGCGCAGGCGGTTGGCCCGGTAGCGGGCCAGCACCGTGGCGTTGCGCTCGTCGGCGGGCAGGGCCTGGCTCATGAGCAGGGTGCCCGCCCCGGCCACGCCGAAGCCGCGGCGCAACACCTCCAGCGTCCCGCCCGCCTCGCCCCGGTCCGCCAGCTTACGCACCAGGGCATCCAACAGCTCCCGCTCCAGATTGGCGCCCTTCACCGCCTCCAGGCGCGCCCAAGCCTCCGGCTGGGACTCCCGCAACCAGCCCAACACATCCTCCGGGTACAGGGCCCGGCGCGGGTCGTAGCCCGCCGCCTCGCCCAACAACCAGCGCTCGGCCTCGGCCGGGGCCGGGGCGGCGGTCAGATACTCGACGATGTGGTCCTCGAAATGGACCTCCAGATGGGGCCGGTCCGTGACGCTCATGGGGATTCCGGGGCCGTGGGCTCGGTGTCTGTGAGGGGGCGGGCGGAGGGGTGGGCTCGGACGTCGATCTTGCCGGTGACGGCGGCGGAGATGAGGGCGGTGCGGCGTTCTTGGAGGAGCTCGATCGCATCGGTTGCGTTTAGAAGCAATGAATCGATTTTCGTGCTCTGGGTAGCTAGATACTCAAGGATGTTCTGACGCTCATCCGGCGGAGGGACCACGATTGGCACGTTCTTGATATTGCTGGAAGAGATGGACGCAAGGTTTGTCGACTGTTTGGAATGCAGAATGAAGTAGAACTTGGAGTACGCAGCCTGGGTTACGGTGGTAATCCATTCGGGTTCAATCAACGTGGGGCGAATCGCGAATACATGATTCTGGTGTATGCATGGCGATACCTCGTCATTCCAAAGTGAACCCCGCCCCAACTTGTCGAAATCTCCACCTTCGTTCATTAGCACATCACCTTGTCGTAGCGAATACCGAAGAAGATCGTCTCGATGTATTTCGATCTCCGCGACATCGGTCAAGTCCAGATAGCCATCCTGGACATTCGCAACGCGCAGGTAGGGGACGGAAACCGCTTCCTCCGGTGAGATATTCTTTCCCTTTGCGACTCCGGTCTGAAGGACAGAGCGAAACTTCAACCGAGGTACGTCCCAATGCCCCGGTACCTCCCCCAACCATTCCACCCCGCTGTCCTTCATGGGCACCGTGGGGTCCAGCCCCCGGGTGACGGCCCGGGAGATCACCGCCTGGCGCTTCTCCTTCAACAAGGCGATCAGCCGCTCCTGGCGCTCGATCAGCCGATCGATGCGCGCGGTCTCGCGGTCGAGGAAGTTGGCGATGGCGGTTTGTTCGTAACCGCTAGGTAGCGGGATCATGATGTTCTTCATTTCGGAGTAGTTGGTACTCCAAAGATCGGCCACGATCCCTTTACCCCATCGATAGAACTCTTCCTGAAATGGATAACTGCGGAGCAGGTGGTGAACATAACGAGCGTCGATTCCGCGCGGTTCCAGCACAGTACTAATCAGTGAAACCGAGCCCTCAAGTGTGGAAAGCCCCGACGATCCTTTACGGTCGGACCGGCTGTTGATCACGAAGTCACCGACGCAAACTTTCTTGCGATTGTCACCCGCATCCGTCTTTGCGGCAGTCTCAAGCTGAGGCACCACACCGCCTTTGGTTACGGAGAGAGCTTGAAAATCCGTGTCACTGACCTTTTCACGCCGCTCATCGAAATAGCCGCCAAGCCGTACTAATTCCCAATGCTCAGGTACCTCACCCAGCCAACCTTGGCTGGACGGTTTGTTATTGGTGTAGCCCCCCAACCGCATCAATGACCTCCCTCTGCCTCAGCCTCATCCGCGAACAAATCAATATACGGCCCATAGCGGAACTTACGGTTGCGGGCCTGCCCGGTGGTCTCCTCCAGCAGCCCCAGTTTTTCGAAGCGCTTCACCAACTGGTTGGCGGCGGCGTAGGTGGTGCCGGTCACAATCGACGGAGCGTTATTAAAGGCTGCCTTGCACAAGGGAGGTTCAGAGGGCGTTGTG
>JBMYTL010000086.1:0-10702 GCA_049604295.1 Gammaproteobacteria bacterium | reverse complement strand
TCCTCGACGAGCTTGATGCCTTGGCCTTGCATTGCGCGTCGTTACCCGTTGTCGATGAGCGCACGGACGACGAGATCCTGGGCTATGACGAAAATGGCCTGTCGCGCTGATGGTTATTGATACCTCGGCGCTGATCGCGATCCTCCAGGACGAGCCGGAACGGCATCGATTCAACGCAGCGATCGAAGCGGACGGACGGTGTCTGCTTTCAGCCGCGAGTTTCGTCGAGCTGTCCATGATCGTGGAGTCCCGATTCGGCCCGGACGGTATCCGCGCTCTGGATTTGTTCCTGAGCAAGGCCGGAATCGAAGTGATTCCGGTGGATGCGGATCAGGCACATATCGCACGCGATGCCTTCCGTCGCTTCGGTAAGGGCCGACATCCCGCGGGCCTGAATTTCGGTGATTGTTTCTCCTATGCCCTGGCCCGTGCGATGGGGGAGGCGCTGCTGTTCAAAGGGGATGATTTTCCGAAGACGGATGTCGAGTCCGTGGACGCCCGCGAGTCATGACATTTCGAGAGTCGTGGAAGTGAGAAACGACATTGATGACCGAACGGAGTCGCTTCTGGGCGGCGTTGGGCGGCGTTGGACGGTTTGCTTTTCCATCGAAGTGCTGCGTGTGAGGACAGCCAACTTGGCCCCCGCGATACTGGAGCGTTTATAGTGTTGAGTAAATTTACTCAATGATGAAAAAGTGAGCTATCAAAGACCCCAGATTACCGAGCTCGAACGTCGTCTCGCGGAGACCCCGAGCCGGATCATCATCGTGGCCGGGCCGCGACAGGTCGGCAAGACCACGCTGGTCAGTCAGGCCTTTGGTCCTGCTGGGTTCGTCCCCCTTGCTCATGCAGCAGGGGCTGGCAGAGAGCTTGGCGGGGCGGTGTGAACTGATTCGCCTCGGGCACAGATCGCTGGGGCAGATTACCGAATCCATCGGTTAAGAAAGTGAATCACTGGGTTGGGGCAGTGATGATGAGGGCTTCGGGCGTTGTTCGCCCGGTTACTCAGCTCTTGGCCTCGAAGCCCCGAACGCGTTGGAATATCCGCTCCGCCAAATGCTGATGGGCCACGGAACGGAACTCCCGGTCCGACATCACGCGGGTGAAGATGTCCTCGTTGTCTTCCATGCGCGCGATGAACAGCTCGTCCAGCATCCGGTCGAGGAATGAGGCGAAGTTCTCAAGGTTATTGGCCTGGGCGGCTTCTGCGATACGTTCGTCCTCCGCCGCGCTCTCGCTGATCTGGTCGAAGAACAACTGATCGGCGGGGGTGAAGTCCGTGCCGAAGCGTTCGTTCAACTGGTCCACCAGGCTCGATAGGGGCACCGGGTCGTCGTGGATCGCGCCGGTGCCCACGTCTGTGGGGCCTTTGAGGGGATAGGTCTCGCCTGTGCCCAGGTCGATGGAGCCCTCGCTCATCTGTTGCAGGCGGTAGTAGCGCAGGGCCACCTCGTCATCCAGGGTGAAGCGGCCCTCATTGAGCAGGGGCAGTTTGCTGATCAAGTTGCGTACGAAGGCGTAGAGCTTCTCCAGCTCGCTGTCCTGGTAGGGAATGATCTGGGACAGGAAGGCATAAAGCCCGCGATAGGCGCCGAGTTGGCCTCGGAATTCCAGTTGCTCCTCCTCGTCGCGTTGCGCGAAGCGGTCAACCACGCGATCCAGCACGGCGTTCATCTGCTTGTGATCCGCGCCGCTGTGTTCGCGTTTCTTGCGGTACCAGACCTCCGCGAAGGCGTCGATATCCTCGGGCGTGAAGATCGCCCATTCCAGCAAGCGGTGTTGCAGTTCGTTGAGGCGCTGTGGGTCAGCGTTCTCGCCGATGGGCGTTGTTTCGTAATAGGGCTTGAAGGCCTGGTAGATGTCGTCTTCCTCGTTGGCGAAGTCGAGGACGAAAGTGCGTGTTTTGCCCGCCGCGGTGCGGTTGAGCCGCGACAGGGTCTGTACTGCCTGCACACCGGCCAGACGTTTCACCACGTACATGGTCTGTAGTAGAGGCTGATCGAAACCGGTCTGGTATTTGTCCGCTACGAGCAGTACCCGGAAGTCGTCACCGTCGAAGGTCTCCGCTAGCTCGCTCTCCGCGAGCCCATCGTTCATGGCGACCTCGGTATAGCTCTCGCCGTCATCGTCCACGGTCCCGGAGAAGGCCACCAGCGAGCGGATGCCGCTGTAGCCCTGGGCCTTCACATAGGCGTCGAAGGCCAGTTTGTACTTCACGGCGGCCAAGCGTGAGCCGGTGACCACCATGGCCTTGGCGCGTCCACCCATCTCTGCCATCACGTAGAGACGGAAATGTTCCACGATCACCGACACCACTTGGTCGATGTTCACCGGGTGCAGCTCCAGAAAGCGGGCAAGGGCCTTGGCGGCCTTTTTGCGCGGTACGTCCGGGTCGTCTTCCACCTGTTTGATCAGACCGAAGAAGCGTTTGTAGGTGGTGTAGTTGAGCAGCACATCCAGGATGAAGCCTTCCTCGATGGCCTGGCGCATGGCGTATTCATGGAAGGGCGAGGCGCCGGACGGCCCCGGCTCGTCGAACACGGCTTTGGTCTTGAATTTGGGCGTGGCCGTGAAGGCGAAGAAGCTCAGGTTGGCTTGGCGACCGCGCTTGAGGGAATCGCGCAGCAGCGCCGCCCTGGCATCGTCGGATAAGCCATCTTCGGACAGGTCATGGTCCTCCTCGTCGGAGAGCTGGGCGGCGATGGCCGCCTCAATCCCCGAGCGGTTCAACATCCCGCGCAGTTCCTTGGCCGTCTCGCCGCTCTGGGACGAGTGCGCCTCGTCCACGATCACGGCGAATTGTTTGCCCTGGGTGTCGATACTTACGCCCACGCCCTTTCGCTCCAGGGTGTTCAGGGCCTGGGCGATGAAGGGGAACTTCTGGATGGTGGTGATGATGATGGGGGTGCCCTGGGACAGGGCCTTGGCGAGCTGCTGGGTGTTCTCGTCGATCTTCTCCACCACCCCGGTCTTGTGCTCGAACTGGTAGATGGTGTTCTGCAACTGCTGGTCCAGCACGCGCCGATCCGTGACCACCACCACTGAGTGAAACACCTTGGCGTCACCGGCGTCGTGCAGGTTGGCTAGGCGATGGGCCAGCCAGGCGATGGAGTTGGATTTGCCCGAACCGGCGGAATGCTGCACCAGATAGTTGTGGCCCGACCCATGCGCACGGGCGTGGCCAACCAGCCGCCGCACGGCATCAAGCTGGTGATAGCGCGGGAAGATCATCGTCTCCTTGCGGATGGTGCGTAGGCCCTTGTCCGTGCGGATTGTCTTCTCGGTCACCTCCAGGTGCATGAAGCGTTGCAGGATGTCCAACAGGCTGTCGGCGCCGAGCACCTCGTCCCACAGGTAGTGGGTCTTCCAGTCGCCCTCCACCGGCGGGTTGCCCGCGCCGTGGTCATGGCCTCGGTTAAAGGGTAGAAAAAAGCTGTCGCGGCCCTTCAACTGAGTCGTCATCCAGACCTCATCGGGGTCCAGGGCGAAGTGCACCAGGGCGCGTTTCTTGAACGCGAACAACAGGTCCCGTCCATCGCGATCGGTTTGGTATTGGGTGATCGCGTCCGCCGCCCGTTGCGGATGGCTGCCCAGGGGATTCTTCAGCTCCGCCGTCACCACCGGCAGCCCGTTCACCGCCAGGGTCACATCGATGATGCAGCGCCGATGGCCGCCGCCCGGATTCTTCATCACCGAGCCGAAGCCCACCTGCCGGGTGATGGTCAGGCGGTTGCGCCGGTAAAGGGCCGCCGCGTCGGGGTTCATGCCCGAATTGGGTTGGAAATAGGCCAGACGCAGGGTCTTTCCGTAACACTTGAAGCCGTGGCGCAGCACATGCAGCGTCCCTTTCAGATCCAACTCCTTGACCAGGGAGTCGAGTACGGTGCCCTCGGTCCGATCCGCCAGCAGGGCCTGCAACTGCGTCCAACGGGTGGTCTGACTGTCCTGGATGAAGCCGATCACATCCGCCGGGAACAGGGCGCGGGCCTCGTCATAGTCACCCGGCTGGCGGCGCTCGTAGCCTCCGGCCGTGGTCAGGCCGATCTCGATGGCGGCCTCAAAGTCCGTTTCCGTGTGCCCGGACATGGGCGCCTCCCCATAAGTTTCTGGCTTGCAAAATTTGCCTCCGGATCATAGCGTTCCGTTCGCGACCAGAGGGCCGTTCCGAACAGCGGCTCAACCTGTACGGGCTGGTCGTTCCAAACACTTAAGGCCAGCGTTGAACTTTCAGGTCAGCGCTGGCCTTTGTCGTTTTCGGTCCAGGTCATGCCTGATCGGTGTATTCGTAGCTGACCTGAAGTGTCTTGAGCATGGCGAAGGTGTCATGGAAGACCACATCGAATGCGTTGCAGACATCGGGTAGCAGAATGCGGTTACGCGATTCCGGTCGGGGCTGTTCGTTGGTCACCACCTCCATGCCATGAACCCGGGCGTAGGCCACCAGCCAGCCATCCGCCTCGGTGGCGAACTTCGCTTTGGCGTTGTCGTAATACTGTGGGTTGCGCTGAACCCAGAGCATGATTTCCGTGTAGGCGGCCGCCACCTCGGTGTCCCGGGTGCTCAGGAAAAAGTCGCTGGGCACGCTGCGTTTCACCCATTGCACCAAGTCTTCCTCTTCGTTCCCGGCGAGCAGTTCGTCCTTGATGTGGTCGAGGCTATGCACACGTCCCGTTCGGTGGTGGTCGATGAGGCTGGCCCAGAATCCCGGGCAGATCACGAAGGCGTAATAGCCGTTCTTGGCCGAAATGAAGACATCGGAATCGACGATGTAGGCGGCATCCGGGGTCATGGCAGCTCCATCCCTAAGCGGCGTGCATATTTTTGAAACGCCCCACCACGCAGTCCCGTCAGGTCATAGGCCTGTTTGAAGCCGATACGACCTTCCTTCGCGGCGCGGATCACCTGGGTGGCGAATCGTTGACCGATGCGGGCGTTCTGGGTGTTGTAGAAGTTGCCGCCGGTGCTGTTGCGGGGCTCGCTGCGTTCACGGCGGATGTAAGCGTTGTAGAAGGCGAAGAAATCACCGCGCTCCACCAAGCCCAGGTCCATGGCGCGACGACCGATGACGATGGGGCTGACCTTGAAGCGTCGCGCCAGGGTCTCGAAGGGCGAGGCATCGCGTTTCACCTCGGCCCAGAGGGCGCGCATTTCCGCCTCGGGGGCCAGGAACTCCGCCGCCGCGCGGTCGCAGAAACGTTCGATGGCGTCGCCATCGGGGAAGATGCCGGGGAAGCCGGACAGGCCCGCGCCTTGCTCGCCCAGCCAGAGATGGGCCAGTTCATGGGCGAGGGTGAACATCTGGGCGGACTTGGCATCCGCGCCGTTGACGAAAATCAGCGGCGCGTGGGTATCGCTGAGGGCAAAGCCGCGAAACTCCTCCACGTCCAGCTGACGCCGGGTGTTATTGCCGACGATGCCGTTGATGACGGCCATCACGCCCAGGGCTTCGATCTCCCGCCGCAGGGCATTCACCGCCTCTTTCCAACTGCCGACCTGCGCCGCCCAGCCGTCACCCAAGCCCAGGGCCCGGCGCATTTCCCGGCCCACGTCGCCCGGATCGTCGCCCAGGCGGGCGCTGCCGACGAAGGGCAGGGGCGCGGCTTCACATTCGAGCCGGTCCTCGCGCAGCCAAGCCTGGCGGGCCTGCATGGCGTAGATGGTGTCGAGCAGATCGGGGCTGATGGTGCCCGGCTGGCGGTTCTCCAGGGTACGGAAATCCGGGATGGGCATCGGGATCTCCGGCGGCTCCGGCAGGAACAGATAGCCGAAGGGCACATGGGTGGCCTTGGCGAAGGCCTCGAGCTGTTTGAAGGTGGGCAGCCGCTCGCCGCTTTCCCACTCGGGCAGCTTGGGAAACCGGCTCGCCAGATCAGCCAGCTCCAGCCGCGCGCGCTCACGGGCCCAGCGCAGCAGCCCGGGGCTGATGGGGACGCGGTTCGGGTCGGTCATGGTTGCGCTTCCTTGCGGGACATGAGGGGTGCCATGGGATTGGGGGGATCGGTGGGCGCTTGGTTTTTTGCAGGGTAACCCGACGAGGGTTGCTTCGGGGTCAGCGCAGGTCGGGGATTTGTCCGGTGACGGCGGCGGTGATCAGGGCGGAGCGGTATTCCGTCAGGGTGTCGATTGAGCTCTCGATCCTCGCAATGGCTTGATCAATGTTGGCTTTATTGTCGCGTAACGATTGGATGATCGTCCGTTGCTCATGTTTGGGTGGAACGAGTACCGGGACATCCAACAACACGTCGGTTCTGAGGGCCTTCGTGCCATGACCCGCTTCCGCGACGAGGGTGAAGAGAAAGGACTCGATCGCATAGAGGTACATCTGAAAAAACTCGGGTCCGAGGTCGCCTTTTGATTGGATCACCTTCATGTCTTGGTTAACGGTATAACGACCACGCGCGACGGCGACGGGGACTCGCCTCGCGAGAATCATTCCTCGGATGACGATTACCGCATTGTCTTGTTCATGAACCCGCAATCCGTAGTCCGTGACAGCGAATTCTGTGACTTTATCCTGCGCGGTCGTCAATTCCTCGGTCTTCACATCCTTCGGTGAGATCCAGGGAATATCGCCGTCCCAGTAGTCCGGGTTCGTTGTGGTCGGTGTCGACCCGGAGAGGAGTCGCGCCTCGAAGCGAAACCGCTTGATTTCCCAATGCTCAGGAACCTTCCCAAGCCACTCAATCCCAGAGTCGCTGAACGTTACGTCAGGGTTCAAACCCTTGGTCACGGCCCGGGTGATGAGGGCCTGACGTTTTTCGGTCAGCCGTTTCAGCAAGGCGCGCTTTTTCTCGATCAGGGCGTCGATCCGTGCTGTCCTGTCATCAAGGAATCGGGCGATGCGTTGTTGGGTTTCCAGTTCCGGAAGTGGAGGACGCCAGTCCTTGATGAAGTCTTCCGGGACACGTTTCTGGCCTCCCGCGCCGAGCATTTCTGATGCACCGATTTTGCGAAAGTCTTCGGACATGGAGACGTAAAAGAGAAACCGGGCGTCGATGGTATTGGCCGGGCGGAGGACGTGTAATTCGGTGGTGCCGAAGCCAACGCCGTTGAGCAACCCAACCGCCAGGGCGCCCTTGCCGTTCTCAAAGCAGGGCGTGATTTTCGCGATACAGAGATCCCCATTCGCGAGATAGGTATACCCGTCGTATACGTCCTCCAGACGGCGCTTTTCATTGAGCTCCAGTCCTCCCATTTCACCGACAGCTTCCATGGGGATAAACGAAACTTCGTCCTCCGGTTTCAGGTTCACCGTGGATTTCTTGGGATTGAATCCGGCATCGAAGCGCAAGCGCCGTCGCGTCCAGTTTTCCGGGGTCTTCTCGTAGCCGATCTGGGCTTGTCTGAAGGACTCCATCATTCAGTGAGTTCCTTTAACAGATTGGCAATCTCACCTTCCAGTTTGCCAATTTCCCCCTCAATCACCGCCAACGGCCGAGGCGGCTTGTACACATAGAAATGCCGGTTGATCGGAATCTCATAGCCGATCTTGGTCTTGCCGTAGTCCACCCAGGCATCGGGCACATGGGGTAGCACCTCGCGGGCGATGTAGGCATCGATGGCTGGTTTGAACTGTTCCACCAGTGCGTCATTGGGCTTGTCGGGACCGAAGTCCATGGGCAGGGGCAGGGCGGTGCCTTCGGGCAGGGGGATGTTCTCGGTATCGCGCAGTTCGCTGTCGGGCTCGGGGCGGCCCTTGGCGTCGCGGCAGATGGCGGCGCTTGGGTCGCGTTCGCCCAGGGCGGCGAAGATGGCCTTCTTCACGGGGGCGGGGAGTTTGAGCTCCGCCGCCTGGGCGGCGGCCTTGATGTCGCGGTCGAGCGCGGCGCGGTCCTGGTATCGACCCTTGGCGGCGAGACCGTTGAGCAGTTCGCGGATGGCCTCCTGGGTGGCTTCGCCCGCCTTGATCTCGGCGGCTGCGGCCTCGGCGTTCTTGCGCTTCTTGCTGGTGGCGAGGTTGGCGAAGGCGCTCATGCCCCTGAGGCGGGCGATCCGTTCCGGGCTGGCCTCGAAGTTCATGCGTAGCGGGCGCTCCACGGTGACCTTGAGGAAGCCGAATTCGTGGTTCTTGAACAGGCGCGAGACCACGCGGGTTTCTGGTTTGCCGTCGATGAGGAATTCGGCGCCTTCGCCGTCCAGGTAGTTGCCGTAGAGGCGGGTGAGGGCGCGGATCTGATCCTCGGTGATCTGGTGGCGCTTGTTGTTGAGGCTCTTCTTCATGCGCTCGCGGAAGCGCGTACCGTCGATGAGCTGCACCTGGCCGCGCCGTTCGGCGGGCTTGCGGTTGGTGACCAGCCACACGTAGGTGTAAATGCCGGTGTTGTAGAAGAGCTGATCGGGCAGGGCGACGATGGCATCGAGCCAGTCGTTTTCGATGATCCAGCGGCGGATGTTGGAGGGGCCGGAGCCCGCGTCGCCGGAGAACAGCGGCGAGCCGTTGAAGACGATGGCGATCTTGGAGCCTTCGCCGCCTTCGTCTCCGTCGCTGCCCTCGGTCGAGGGAGGCGGGTTCATCTTGCTGATCATGTGTTGGAGGAACAGCAGCGAACCGTCGTTGATGGCGGGTAGGCCCGCGCCGAAGCGGCCGCTGAAGCCGAGTTTTTCGTGTTCGTTGCCGACCTGCCGCTTCTGGTCCTTCCATTCCACGCCGAAGGGTGGGTTGGCGAGCATGTAGTGGAAGCGCTTGTCGGGAAAGCCGTCGAAGGTCTTGCCGTCGCCCAGGGTGTCGCCGAGTTTGATGTTGGCGGTGTCCTCGTCCTTGATGAGCATGTCGGCGCAGCAGATGGCCCAGGACTCGTCGTTGTATTCCTGGCCGTACAGGGCGAGGTTGGCGGCGCCGTTCTGGTCGAGGATGAAGCGCTCCGATTCGGACAGCATGCCGCCGGTGCCGCAGGTGGGGTCGTAGATGGTGCGGAAGATGCCGGGTTTGTAGACGTCGCTCTCGCCGGTGTAGATGAGGTTGGCCATCAGACGGATGACCTCGCGCGGGGTGAAGTGGTCGCCAGCCTCCTCGTTGGCCTGTTCGTTGAAGCGCATGACCAGATGCTCGAACAGGTAACCCATTTGCAGGTTGGAGATGCGGTCGGGGTGCAGGTCCACGTCCGCCATGGCCTGGACGATCTTGTAGAGGCGATTGCTGGCGTCCAGCTTTTCGATCTGATCGGCGAACTTGAAACGCTCGAAGATGGCGCGGGCCGTGGGCGAGAAGCCGTTGATGTAGCTGATGAGGTTGGGGGCGATGTTCTCGGAATCATCCACCAGCTTGCGGAAGGTGAAGGGACTGGTGTTGTACAGGGGGTGTTGGCGCTTCGGATCGGCGGCCTTGCCCAGCAGGCGGTCCATGGCCGTTTCCGGGGTGCCCTTGGCCTGGAGCTTTTCGTATTGGGCGAGAACCTTGGCCTTGGTGGGCTCCAGCACGCAATCCAACCGCCGCAGTACGACGATGGGCAACATGACCAGACGGTATTGGGGTGGGCGATAGGGGCCGCGCAGGCGGTTGGCGATCTCCCAGATCTTGCCCTTGAGTTGCTCATGCAACTGTTCGTTCATGGAGAGGAGGTTCCTGGATCAGGCGTGTTCGTCGGGCTCGGACTGGCCGCGACCGGTGGCGTCATGGAGGGTGGTGCCGTCGGCGGTGCGCCATTCGGTCCAGCCGTTTGTCGGTGCGAAGAGTACGGCTTGTGACGCGCCACTGGGGGTTTTGAAGAGGTAGTCCTGGGCGAACACGGGGCTGTCGCCATCCATGATGAGAATGCCCTCGGCCAGCAGGCGTGCGCGCTGGGTCCTTTGCCCTGGTGTGGTCGAACCAGTGGCGAGAGCTCGGCAGCGGGAGCCTTTTACGACGGTGAGGCCGTCATCGCTGTAGATGCCTTCCGCCTTGGCGCCGCGCCGATCGCAGAAAACCCGGATATCCGTAGCCTTGGGGTCGACGGAGGCGAGTGGTTTGAAGACGGGGTAGCCGAGGGTCGAAAGCAAGGTGTCGATGGTCTCGAAGATTTCCTCGCACTCCGCTTCCAAAGGGGCGGGTGTGTGGGGGCGTGACCCGCCATTGCTGTTTTCCATGCGGTAGCGGCCAGAGTCGTGTCCGGCCTCGATCGATTTCCATTCCAGGTAGCGGGCATGGGTCTCGGTCTGGGTATTGGTGCGGGAGACGGCGACCAAGGCGCGGGTCCAGAAGGCCTTGCCGTCGAGGTGTTGTTTCAGGCGTCGTCCGGCGGTTCCTGTCTGCCCCACGTAACACTGGGTGCGGCTGTCGTCGCTCTCATCGCTGAACAGGTAGTAGACCGCGACCTGATTTGATTCCGGTAGCGCGAAGAAGCCTTGGAGCTCCGTGCGTGGGATGTCGAAGACCTGCACGGTGCGGGTGGTGATCTCCGCGACACGCAGTCCTTGGGGGTCGCCGTGGGGGAGGTAGATCTGAATGGTCTGTGGTCGCACGGGAATCCTTGGGTCGCGTTGCTGTTTGGGCCGCCTTTGATCTGGGCTTCGACCCATTCTTTCACAGGGGTGGGCAGGGAGAAATTCGTCGCTGCGATGGTGGGTGCCTCCAGCCACGAAAATGACAAAGATGGGCGAAATCCGCCAAAAGCTGTGGGTGCGGCCGTAGGAGTGGCTTCAGCCGCGATCGGCGTCGAGGGTTTCATCAAAGGCAGATCGCGGCTAAAGCCACTCCTACGGTGTGGTTGCGAACACCCGCACGAAA
>JBMYTL010000085.1:0-10799 GCA_049604295.1 Gammaproteobacteria bacterium | reverse complement strand
GAAAGGCGAATCGGTCAGGCGGGCGGAAATACCGAAGTTTCCGGCGACCCCGCCAATCAGAAAGCCGGGGTTGAGTCCGGCGTATTCGAGGATCCAGGCCAGTATCGAAGTGGTCGTGGTCTTTCCATGGGTACCGGCAACGGCAAGCACCCATCGCTCGCGCAAGACATGCTCGCCCAACCACTGGGGGCCGGAAACATAGGGAATGCGCTCGTTGAGAATGCGCTCGATCACCGCTCGCCCGCGCGACATGACGTTTCCGACCACCACCAGGTCCTGGCCATGGTCCAGATGCCCCGGATCGAAGCCTTCCATGATCTCAACACCCTGCTCTTGCAGCAGCGTGCTCATGGGTGGGTAGACGTTGGCGTCAGAACCGGTGACTTCATGGCCGGCCTGCCTGGCGATGAGGGCCAGCCCCCCCATGAAGGTGCCGCAGATCCCCAGAATATGTATACGCATCGATTCCCCGAGTGGGTGGAGATAGGTTCCGAAAACTTAGGCCATCAGGTCATAACGACCAGCGGGGTGAACCATACCCCAAAAGAAAACGGGGCCCGAAGGCCCCGTTTTCCATCATCACAGGTTTTCTAAGTGAAACTTAGAAGTCGTGGATGATGCCCACGCCGTATTCGCGAGTGTCCTGGTTGGTCAGGTCGTTCTCGTGGTCGGCAACAGCGGCGTACACCTTGGTGCGCTTGGAGAAGTTGTGCTCAACCCAAAAAGACCAGGAGTCCAGGTCGCCAGAAGCAGCGGCGGTGGTCTGGTCGGTGGTGCGGTAGTTGGCACCAACGGCGTTAGCGCCGAAGGCAACCTTACCGGACAGGCCGAAGGCTTCACGGTCAGTACCGGCGACGTTGCCGTCGTCGTTGATGTCCATGTAGGTAGCGCCCAGGGTGACGTTGTCGAAGGTGTAAGAACCACCAACGTGCCACATGTCGTCGTCAGGAGCACCAACGCCACCGGCGAGGGACTCGTAACCAGCACCCAGCTTGATGCCGCCGGCCTTGTACATCAGGCCCAGGGAGTAGCTGTCGGCCAGGCCGTCATTGGCAGCGGTCTCGCCAGGAACGATGGCACCAGCGAAGGTGAAGCCGCTCATGTTGGGGGAGACGTAGGCGATGGCGTTGGAAGCACGCACTTCGTCGAAGTGATGACCACCGGTGTCGTCGCCGCCGACGCCGTCGGCATTCATGTCGGCGATGGAGTCGCCCAGCAGGTCGGTGCCCTGAGCGTACCAAGCCATCTTGGCGGGGGTGTCGTGACGACCGACAACGAAGGTACCGAAGGAACCGGTCAGACCGACGTAGGTGTTACGGGCGCCGGTGACGGCACCAGCCTGGTCGGTGTCATAGGCCTGCTCGTATTTGAACACGGCTTTCAGACCGCCACCCAGATCCTCGGTGCCTTTGAAGCCCAGGCGGGAAGCGTGGCTGTGAACCTGCCACTGGTCGGTGGTGGAGGCGCCGGCGGTGTCGGCATCCACGCTCATGATGGAGTTGTGGACTTTACCGTAGATGGTGACGTCAGCCTGAGCGATGGCAGGCAGAGCGAAGGCCGCGGCAACGGCAGACGCGATCAGAGTCTTTTTCATTTGAGAAACTCCCCTTGGGAAAGGATTCGGTTGAATGTGTCTTAACGACGCGGTGCATTTTATGCAACCGATTCAAAAATACAACACCTTTCAAGGCGACCGTTGAAAAAAAACCACAACCTGTTGCAACCCCGCAACAAGCCGCCGTCATTCGATCCGCTTTTCCTGGAAAACCAAGACCTTGGAGCCCACCTCGATTCGATACCCAGCCCCAACCCATACCCACGTGGTCGCGGTGTGCACTTTCGCAACAGGGATACATTTTCCGTGAGGGCACGTTGCCCTCGGGCCGGAGTAGTGCCGATGGCTGGATTAGTGCCCATGGCCGGACTCCGGGGTATGAACCAGGCACAAGGTCCATTCATCCTGAGCACCGGTGCGGAAGGGACCATGAACTGATGCCCGGTTTGGTCCGCTCAAAACGAAAAAGGCTCTCCGAAGAGAGCCTTTTCGATTTATGGCTGGGGGTGAGGGATTTGAACCCCCGTTAACGGAGTCAGAGTCCGCTGTCCTGCCACTAGACGAACCCCCAGGAGAAACAGGAGGAGGCCGAATCAGCGCTTGGAGTACTGAGTCGCCTTACGCGCCTTGTGCAGACCGACCTTCTTACGCTCGACCTTACGAGCGTCGCGGGTCAGGAAGCCGGCGCGACGCAGAGCTTCGCGGTTGGCCTCATCATAAGCAACCAGAGCGCGGGCCAGACCGTGGCGGATGGCTCCGGCCTGACCGTTCATTCCACCGCCGGTGACGGTGGCATTGATGTCGAAGCTCTCGTTGCCTTCCACGGCATCGAGAGCCTGACGCACGATCATGCGGCCGGTCTCACGGGTGAAGAAGGTGTCCAGATCACGGCCATTGACCGTGATCTTGCCGGTGCCGTTGGTAAGGAACACACGGGCCGAAGAGGTCTTGCGGCGGCCGGTGCCATAGTAGGACTGGGTTTCAGCCATGTCGGGTAAACCTGTCTGGGAATGCTTCAGTAAGGAGGTAACCGGCCGACCGGATTACAACTCGAGGGGCTGGGGCTGCTGGGCCGCGTGGGCATGCTCGGCGCCAGGGTAGACCTTGAGCTTGCGGAACATGGCGCGACCCAGGGGATTTTTCGGCAACATGCCCTTGACCGCGGTCTCGATGACCTGCTCGGGCTTGGCGGCCAGCATCTTTTCGAGGCTGGTCTCCTTCATATGACCGACGTAGCCGCTGTGGCGGTAGTACATCTTCTGCTGGAGTTTGTTACCGGTGACGCGCACCTTGCCGGCGTTGACCACAACGATGTAGTCACCGGTATCGACATGCGGGGTGTACTCGGCCTTGTGCTTGCCGCGCAGGCGCTTGGCAATCTCCGCGGCGAGGCGGCCCAGGGTCTTGCCGTCGGCGTCAACGAGGAACCAATCTCGCTGCACTTCCGCGGGTTTTGCGCTGAAGGTCTTCATTATCTCGGGTCCGATCTCTGATGAGCGGCTTCGGAAAGGCGCGGCATAATATAGGAACACCCCGGACCTTACAACACCGTTTCCGGCATCTTCTCCTCGTCCCATGGACTGTACGCCAAGGCAAAAAAAAGCGCGGCTCGTGGGCCGCGCGCAAACCACCAAAGGAGGATGGAGGATTCCTGGAACCCTGCGCTTTCACATCGCAGAATTCAGAATGTCGAAATCCTCTAATATTCGAAACTTACGGTCAAGATGTTTCAGTCAGGTCTGCGTTAAGGAAAACCCACCTGGGCGCTCACCAAACTCGGCCGTGTCTCTACTTCCGAGCCTGACCCCAGCTCACGACGTCTCGGTGGCGGGCTCCGCTCAACACTCGCGTTCATCCACGATACGCAGGCGTTCCACGGGACGCCCGTTCACCAGGTGTTCCTCGAAAATCTCGTCGATGTCCTCTTCATCCACGATCGTGTACCAGACCGCTTCCGGATAGACGACGAGCACCGGCCCGCATTCACAGCGGTCGAGGCATCCGGCGGTATTGATCCTTACCCGTCCCCGGCCCGCGAGACCCAGAGCCTTGCTCTTGGTCTTGGCGTAATCGCGCAGCGCCTGTGCGCCATGATCCTGGCAACTGGCACGACCGTCAGCTCGCTGGTTGGTACAGAAGAAAACGTGGTGCGCGTAATAACTCATGTAAACCCCCTCGAATTCAGAATGCGGCGCAGTCTAGCCCACATCTTCATCCATCCCCCCCGCATCGACACCAATTCAGGTACACCGGTGGTCAAACTCGGTGACACGGCCAGGGCCCGCGCGCTCAACGGGTGAATCAGGCCCCCGATGGAGGGCTAGAATGCAAACGCTCAACCCCCTACACACATCAGCGGACCTGCTACCCATGACACCGCGCAAGCTGACCCCTCTTGACCATGTGATATCCGGCCTCGATCAGGTCGCCCGCTCCCTCGTCGGCGGCGCGGCCACCGCGCGGAGGGGGAACCCCGCCGAGGGGATTAATGACATGGAGATGAGCGATGCCGAACGGCGCCATGCCGCGGGACTCATGCGCATCAATCACACGGGGGAAATCTGCGCCCAGGCCCTCTACCAGAGTCAAGCCATCACGGCGCGGGACGCAGCGGTGCGCTCCGCCATGGAGGAAGCCGCCCGCGAGGAGGTCGACCATCTGGCCTGGTGCGAACAACGATTAAACGAATTGGATAGCCATCGCAGCCTGCTCAACCCCCTGTGGTACGTGGGCTCCCTCGCCCTCGGGGCAACTGCCGGCATCGCTGGCGACCGTTGGAACCTGGGTTTTCTCGCGGAAACCGAAAGGCAGGTGGTCCGCCACCTCGACAGCCACCTGGAACAACTTCCGGCCAGCGATGAGCGCAGCCGCGCCATCGTCGCGCAAATGAAAACCGATGAGGGCGAGCACGCCAGCAAGGCTGTGGAACAGGGCGCGGCTGAATTGCCGACCCCGATCAAGGGCTTGATGACCCTGAGTTCAAAACTGATGACCCACACCGTCTACCGCCTGTGACGGTTCAGAACAGATTCTGACCCTGGGCGATGTTACGGCCGTAGAACATCTCCACCATCTCGCGCTGGACCTGGTCACGGATGCCGTCCAGTTCCGCCGCTGAAAACTCCTCCGCGCCACTGCCGAACAGATAACGTTCGAGATCGAAGTCCTTGAGCATCATTTTGGTGTGGAACAGGTTCTCCTGATACACGTTCACATCCATCATCTGATAGGACGCCTTGGTATCGTCCGCCAGGTAGTTCTGGATGGAATTGATCTCGTGATCGATGAAATGCTTTGTCCCATCCACATCCCGGGTGAAGCCCCTCACCCGGTAATCCATGATCACGATATCCGACTCCAGCGAATGGATCAGATAGTTGAGCGCCTTCAGCGGTGAGATGCGTCCGCAGGTGGAGACATCGATATCCGCGCGGAAGGTGCTTATGCCGTTGTCCGGATGGGACTCCGGGTAGGTATGTACGGTGATATGGCTCTTATCGAGATGGGCAACCACCGCGTCGGGTAGCGGCCCCGGCGCCTCCTCATTCGATATACCTACCGAGACCACCGGCTCCTCGGAGATCAGCATGGTCACACTGGCACCCTCGGGATCGTAGTCCTGGTGCGCGATATTAAGGATATTGGCCCCGATGATCTCGGCCACGTCCTTCAGAATCTGAGTCAGGCGTTCGGCGTTGTAGACCTCGTCGATGTACTCGATGTACTCCCGCACATGCTGGGGCGTCCGCGCATAGCAGATATCGTAGATATTGAAGCTGAGCGACTTGGTCAGATTGTTGAAACCGTGGAGCTTGAGCTCGTCGTTCAAGGTCAGCTTCTCCTATCGGCAGTGCGGACCAGCCACCCGGCAGTCCAGCGCAAGAGGAACATCCCAGCGTATTCGGGACGTCATTGAGGGGCGCGAAGTGTAGACAAAAGCCCCGGCCTGTCCAGAACGGGCGGTCAATCAGCTTCCACGATCTCGAAATCGTGGCTGATCTCGGCGGCCTTGCCCAGCATGATGGAAGCCGAACAGTACTTATCCGCGGACAACTCCACGGCACGTTTCACCCGATCGTCGGTCAAGCCTTTGCCCTCCACCACGAAATGTACATGGATGCGCGTGAACACCTTGGGTACCGAATCCGCCCGCTGCGCCTCGATCTCCACGTAACAGTCGCGAACGTCCTGACGGGACTTCTTGAGGATGGAAACCACGTCGTAGGCCGTACATCCCCCCATGCCGAGCAGAAGCATTTCCATGGGGCGCACCCCCAGATTCCGCCCGCCTCCTTCCGGGGGACCATCCATGACCACGGCATGGCCACTGGGCGCCTCACCGACGAAACAGGCATCTTCGACCCACTTCACACGTGCTTTCATGGTCATCACCTCAAGTCCTCAGGAAAACAAGGCGTTCAGCTGGGCACCCGGATCATCGGCCCGCATGAACGCCTCGCCGACCAGGAATGCATTTACGTTCCGTGCACGCATCGCCTCGACGTGCTCACGGGCGTGGATGCCGCTCTCGGTGACCACGATGCGATCCGCGGGGATGCGCTCGAGAAGGTCATACGTGGTTTCCAGCCGGGTTTCGAAACTGCGCAGATCGCGGTTGTTGATTCCCACCAGAGGCAGATCAAGGGGCAGGGCGCGCTCCAACTCGTCGCCATCATGCACTTCCACCAGAACGTCCATGCCAAGCTCAGTGGCCAGCCCGGCCAGCTCCGCCATGACGGAGTCCTCGAGGCAGGCGACAATCAAAAGAATGCAGTCGGCACCGATCGCACGCGCCTCGTACACCTGGTAGGGATCAACGATGAAATCCTTGCGGATGACGGGCAAGGAGCAGGCCGCCCGGGCAGCCTGGAGATAGGCTTCCGCGCCTTGAAAGAAATCCGCATCAGTGAGAACGGAAAGGCAGGCTGCTCCACCCTCCTGGTAACTGGCCGCGATCTCCGCCGGACGGAAGTCCTCGCGAAAGACGCCCTTGCTGGGCGAGGCCTTCTTGATCTCCGCGATCACGGCGGCGTCGCCCGCCTCGATGCGCCGACGCATGGCCTGCACGAAACCTCGCACCGGCCCGGCATCGCGTGCACCCGACTTCAAATCCGCCAGGGCTGTGGTCTGCTTGCGCTGGTCGATCTCCTCCCATTTGCGAGCAACGATTTTTTTCAGAATGTCCGGGGTGTCTTTGACGGTCATGGAAACTCGTGTGCCAGGCCGGATCACGCCGGCGTTTGTCCGAAGCGCTCGATCCAGGGGGCCAAGCGCGGATTCATGGACTCAATGTGGGGAGCAAACCCCCGCCACCGGGCCATGGAATCGGTATACAGCGGCTGAACGACCTGATCGTAGGAGGATGTCATCACCACCTTGGCGCGAGCGCGGCGGCGATGATCCATCATCGATTCGTCCCAGTCGATGCCGAGAAAACCGCACAACCGCCGCAATTCAGAGCCCGGATCGGTGACCAGCGACTCGTAGGGAACAATCTCCGCGCAAGGCGCCATGCGCTCGACGAACCGATCCCAAAGCGTCATGAGGCGATCATAAAAGCGCGCGGCCCCGTCGAGGTCGAAGAAATTCCCCATCCCGCCATTGAGATCGAAGTTCTGCACGAAGGCACTGAAGCAGGCGTCACGCGGATCACGCACCGACAATATCCAACGTGCCTCGGGAAACAGCCGGGCAATGAACGGCGCATGAACGAGATTGAGCGGGTTCTTGTCCACCACCACGGAAGGCCAGTCGCCATCCGGCAGGTGTTCGCGGGCCGCCTTCCAATAGCACGCGCGAAGTCCTGAAATCCGCTCATCATCCATAGTCCGGATCGCCTCCACCGTTCCGTCGATACCCTCGCCCACCCCACCCATGTCGTGGACGAGCGCGGCAATCATTTCCTGTTCCTCAATGGCCTCCACCCGGGGGTGTGAGCCCAGCATCTGCTCCAGCAGCGTGGTCCCGGAACGCGGAAATCCAACCATGAAAACGGGAACCGGCCCCTCCTCCGATGCCCGCGCCGGGTCCCATCGGTCATCCGTTTCCATGGATTCGAGCAACCGCTCCGAGACCTCGATATCCGCGACCATGGCCTCGGTTCCCACACCGGCCTCGTCAGCCGCCTGACGATTGATTGCGTTCATCGCCGAGAACGCCTCGAAACTTTCTTCGAAGCGACCGAGGCGCTCCAGGGCGCGACCGAGGTTCTGCCAAGCCCAGGAAGCGAACGTCCCCGGCAGCCCCGATTCCAGAGCCGCACGCAGATCAGTCACCGCGGACTCCAGATCGGACGCTCTGCGGGCGAGCACTCCCCGCACCGCCAGGCCAAGCGGGTGACCGGGAGCACGTTTGAGTCCACGCCGCACGAGCACCACGGCCTCATCCGTCCGGTTCATGGCCTCGAGCAGCGCGGCGGCATTGAACCCGATGTCGGGCCCGGCCCCCGGTGAATCGACCGCCTCCTTGAGGTGTTCCCAAGCGCCGACGACATCCCCGTCGGCACGCAGGACATTGGCAAGATTGTTAAGCAGCACCGGGTCTCCGGGTGCCGCCCGCAGGCCCGCCTCGTACACCGCTCGGGCCTCGCGGAAATTTCCCAGGGCCTGCAGGGTCAGGCCGTATTCACGCGCAACATCCGGACCCTCGCCGACATCACGCCAAAGCGCCTCAAACTCCTCCAGGGCCTGGTCGAGCCTGCGTGCATTGCGCAAGCCTATAGCGTGATTCAGACGGTGATTGGGGCTGCGTGGATCAGCCGCAAGCGCCCGACCAAGCAACGGCAGCGCCTCGTCGAGGCGCCCCTGGTCCATAAGGCACAAACCCAGATTCCCCAGAACCGCCGCATCGCCCGGAACCTTCGCCAAGGCCTGCTCGAGGAAGGGCGTCGCGGCCAGCGGGTCGCCGGATTGTCGTAATGCCTCGCCCAGATTGATGAGGAAGACGCTGTTTTCCGGGTCGCGCTCGACCGAGCGCCGCAGATGGTGCAATCCCTCGGTGGTTCTACCCTGTTGGAACTGGCACAGGCCGAGGTAGTGAAGGACGCGTGCATCGCCCGGAGCTGATTTGAGCGCCGCCCGGAAGCGCTTCTCAGCGGCCGGCAACTGACCTGTCTGCAGCCGCTCAAGCCCCTCAGAGAACAACCGTGCGGCCTTCGCCGCCTTCATCGGTCCAGGCCCCCAACCACTTCAGACGTTCGTGAAGGCTTTCAGGGCATCCAGCTTCTCGATGGCCGCACCGGAGGCGATCACCTCTGCCGCCTTCGCCACACCCGCGGCAAGTGAATCGCTCAGCCCCGCCGCGTAAATCGCCGCACCCGCATTGAGCGCAACAATGTCGCGGGCGGGCCCCGCTTCGTTACCCAGGGCCGCGCGGATCATGGCAAGACTGGCCTCGGCACCGTCCACCGCCAGGGACGAAATATCCTGGCGCGCCATGCCGAACTGTTCAGGCTCGATGGTGTAGGTGTTGACGACCCCATCCTTCAGTTCACTCACACGGGTCGCAGCACCGATACTGATTTCATCCAGTCCATCCTCGGCATTCACCACCAAGACATGCTCGGAGCCCAATTTCTTGAGCACATTGGCCAATACGTCAGTCAGCTCGGCGGCGAACACTCCCAGGACCTGATTCGGAGCACCTGCCGGGTTGGTCAGCGGGCCCAGCACATTGAAGATGGTGCGTACGGCCATCTCACGGCGCGGACCGATCGCGTGTTTCATGGCCCCGTGGTGCTTGGGCGCGAACAGGAAGCCCACGCCCACCTCATCGATACAACGCCCCACGGTCTCGGCATCGATATCGAGGTTAACGCCGGCTGCCATCAACACATCGGCCGAGCCGGAACTGGAGGACACCGAACGGTTGCCGTGCTTGGCGACCTTGGCCCCTGCCGCGGCGACCACGAGGGCGCTGGCGGTGGAGATGTTGAAGGTGCTGGCCCCGTCGCCGCCCGTGCCACAGGTATCAACCAGGTGCGGCCCGGACACATCAACTTTTGTGGCCAGCTCGCGCATAACCGAGGCCGCAGCGGTGATCTCATCCACCGTCTCACCCTTCATGCGCAGCCCCACCAGGAACCCGCCGATCTGGGACTGGGTGGCCTCCCCGGTCATGATCAGGCGCATGACATCAGTCATTTCATCGGCGGACAGGTCGCGGCGCTCGAGGACGGCGCGAATGGCTTCTTGCATGTTCATGGTGCTAATCCGAACAGTGAAAATACGGGCGCGGAGGCGCGGGGACTCAGAGCCACGCGGAGTTACCTGGAATTGATCAAGCGGACGATACCGTTCTTGAGCAGCGGCACATTGAAGTTGAAAAACAAACCCAAAGGCAAATCCGCCAGTCAGAGGCAGCTCAGCGAACGGGCGCGACGAACCGCTCGAATCCGTTCGATGGCCGTCAGCTCAACCGCGGCCTCTTGCTGGGGAAGCTCTGAACGAACAGAGCCATTCGAACAGCCGCCCCAAGTGGGCCTCCTTGTTGATGGCCCACCCGGAACCCACTCCATGCTTCTCCCGGTCTCCGCGTATCCGTACTCAAACTGTATGTAGAAAATTCCGCAACAGATCGTGCCCATGACGGGTGAGGATGGACTCCGGGTGGAACTGAACCCCCTGAACGGCCAGTTCCTTGTGACGCACGCCCATGATCTCGTCCGGTTGACCGTCCTCCGTCTCGGTCCATGCGGTCACTTCAAGACAATCGGGCAGCGATGCCTTCTCGATCACCAGCGAATGGTAGCGGGTGGCCTCAAAGGGGTTGTCCAGCCCCGAGAACACACCTTGTCCGGCGTGATGCATGAGAGAGGTCTTGCCGTGCATGATCGCCCGTGCGTGCACGATGTTGCCGCCAAAGGCCTGGCCGATGCTCTGATGGCCCAGGCACACCCCCAGCAAGGGCACTTTGCCGGCGAAATGGCGGATCGCCTCGAGAGACACCCCGGCTTCGTTAGGCGTGCAGGGCCCGGGGGAGATGACGATGCGCTCGGGGTTCAGTGCCGCAATTCCGGCAATGTCGATCTCGTCATTGCGCACGGTATGCACATCCGCACCCAACTCGCCGAAATACTGGACCAGGTTGTAGGTGAAGGAGTCGTAGTTATCGATCATCAACAACATGGCGTTCACTCCTCTCCGCAACCGGGCGCACCAAAGCCACGCGATGCGGCGGCGACGGCACGGAAGATCGCACGGCCCTTGTTCATGGTCTCCTTCCACTCCAGCTCGGGCTTGGAGTC
>JBMYTL010000084.1:0-10814 GCA_049604295.1 Gammaproteobacteria bacterium | reverse complement strand
TTCGAGGCCCTGGACCCGGTGCGCTTCATCGGCAACCGCAGCAGCGGCAAGATGGGTTATACCCTGGCCGAGGCGGCCCGGGATGCCGGGGCGCGGGTGATCCTGGTCAGCGGCCCGGTGTCCCTCGCCGCGCCCGCCGGGGTGGAGCGGGTGTCCGTGGAATCCGCCGAGCAGATGCATGGCGCGGTCATGGGGCGGGTGGCGGACGCCGATGTGTTCATCGCCGTGGCGGCGGTGGCCGACTACCGGCCCGAGGTGGTCGCCGAGGCGAAGATCAAGAAGAGCGAGGAACGCATGGAACTGACGCTCACGCGCAACCGCGACATCCTGGCCGATGTGGCGGCCCTGGAGGACGGGCCGTTCACCGTGGGGTTTGCGGCCGAGACCCACGATGTGGAGCACTACGCCCGCGACAAGATGATGCGCAAGGGGATCGATATGATCGCCGCGAATCAGGTGGGGGAGGGCATGGCCTTCGGCCGGGACGACAATGCCCTGCTGATTCTGGATGGTGCCAGTCGGGAAGCGTTGGGTGCGGCGCCCAAGACCCTCCTCGCGCGGCAGCTCATCGACCGCGTGGTCAAGCGCCTGGGTTGATCAGTCGGCGGCGATCGGCTCAGTTTCTGAAATCGTTCAGCGGGTCGGCGCGCGGGTTCTCGCTGGGTAGCACCACTTCGAGGGGGCCTTTGAAGGTGAAGCGGGTTCCCGCGTTCAGGTCCCGCAGGGTCACCGCCATGGTGTAGGTGCCGACCGGGTCCTGGGGCCCCATGCGCAGGTTGATGCGCGAGCGCGCCCGTTGCACGAGCCAGCCAGAGGGGACGAATCCCTTAACCGCCACCTGGTCGTCCCAGCGTAACCACGGTTCGCCCATTGGGTCGTCGATGGCGAGGTCATAGCGCACGTGGGCATTGAGGTCCTGGTCCAGTTCCATTCCCGACACCAGCACCTCCACCGAGAACAACTCGCCGCGCGCGATACGGCGCACCAGGTTAAGGCGTGGCAGGCCGTCGCGGCCCGGTGATGCGTCGGTGCCATCGCCACCGAGGTTGGGGATCAGCATGCCGCCGATGTCGGCCTCGCCGTGGGGCAGGCGACGTTCGGAACGGAAGCGCTCGATGATGGCGCGCAGAAGGTCGCGCTCGCGGCCCTCGCGTCGTATCACCTGGCGCAGCACGAACTGCCATACGCGTCCGTGTTGACGCATGTTGCTGCGCAGCGACCAGCTGGCCACCTGACGTAGGTGTTGAGCGGTCTCGTCGCGCGCGGTCGGTTCGGCCAGAACGATGTCCAGTACCCGGAGCACGTAGCGCGTATCTCCAGACCCCATGAAGGCCCCCCACATCAGGTCGATATGCGCCGGGCCACGCAGAGGCATCTTCAGCAGATCGGGGGGCGCTTGGGATAGACCGTCGATGCGCGCGACGGGCCAGCCGTGCTGGCGCGCGAGCGTACGGGCGGCACCCCCGTTTCCGGCCATCCACAGGGCATAGATCAGGGGTTTGGCGGAGTCATTGTCGAGGCGGGCCGCGCGCACCCATTGCACCGCCTGCCGAGGGTCCTGGCGGAACACCTGGGCGAAGAAGGCACCCAGGGGGGATTGGGACTTGGGCTCCGCCAGCCGTCCATCGCGCGCCAGGGTCAGGAGGGTTGTGGGCGTGTCAGCAAACTTGCGGTGCAGGTAGTAATAGGCCATCCAGTCGTTGGCCTCGATACTGCCGACTCCGGGGTCCGCGCTGGACGCGTAGCCCCCTCCGGGAAACAGGGCAGGCCAGGCGAGTAGCAGTACAGCGAAACGGGCGGGTAGGGCTACACGTGGTACGGCGACCCGGGCAAGCATCAGCATGCGCCGGATCCGCTGGAAGGGATGGCTTAACGGGCGGATTGGGATCATCGGTCGGGCTGTTGCGGGGCTTCGGACGAGCCGTTGGTGCCACCGCCGGGGATGCCCTGGGTCGGCGACGTTCCAATGGGGGCGGGGCTGACGCTATAGTTGGACCTCGTACCCCTGATGATGGGGACACCGGCCCGCGCGAGTATAACGAGACCCTTCAATGAGCACCCAGCGCAAAGTCCGCGTTCTCCTGGTCGACGACGAAGACCACATCCGCTTGTTCATGAGCAAGGTACTCACCACCATGAGTGCGGAGGTGGTCGCCGAGGCGGGCAATGGCCAGGAGGCCGTGGAACTGTTCCGTGCGCACAAGCCGGACATCGTGCTCATGGACATCAACATGCCGGTGATGAACGGGGCGGATGCCCTGCGCGCGATCATCAAGGAGTTCCCCCGGGCCTTCATCATCATGCTGACTTCCCTGAGTACCGCCGACGTGGTGCAGGACTGCCTGGCCTCGGGGGCGGCGAACTACATCCGCAAGGATCTGCCGCTGCCGGAGATCAAGAAGCAGATCCGCGAGACCTGGAAGGAGTACGTGGCCAGCCGGACCAGCGCTTGAGCGCCCCGGTGACCCGCGCCATACGCCCATGATCCGCCGTCGGCTCTACGACCTGGCTGAGTTGCGCAAGGACGTTGCCGCGGATGAGGCCTTCCAGCGCGAGCGCGAGGCGGAGATCACCGAGGAACGGCAGCTGAGCCACGAGGAGATCCAGCGCCTTGTGCGGGCCCGCAAGCGCAGCGACGAGAAGCGTGCTGAGGACGGGCAATGAATATCCGCAACCCCGGTTTCATCAAGGCATTGCTGGAACGCAACATCGTCAGCCGCGATCAGCTCGAGGACCTGCGTAAGCGCTTTCCCGAGGACGATAGCGGCATCTGCCGGTACGTGATCCAGGCCAATCTGCTCGATGAGGGGGAGGCCGGTGAGATGTGGTCCACCGGTTTCGGGTTGGCCTGGATGGCCCTGCGTGACTCGCTCTTCCAGGCCGACCTGGTGGCGCGCCTGCCGCGTTCGTTCGCCCACGAACACAAGCTGATCCCCATCTACAAGTTCGGCGATCGCGTGACCGCGGCCGTCGCCAACCCCATGGACCGCATTGCCATCGACCGCGCCGAGCAGTTGGTGCGCGAGAAATTCAGCCTGGTCTGCGCTTTCCAGGAAGACATCGACGATGCCATCGAGATCCAGTACGGCTCGGTGGACGGTCTTCAGGAACTGTCGGAGCAGGTGGACCTGTCCGCCATCGTCGCGGGCGGCGGGTGGGAGATCAATGCCGCCGACCTCAAACGCATCGCCGGTGACCGAGCCGTGGTCGAACTGGTTCGCGCCGTGCTGTTGCTGGGCGTCAAGGAGAGTGCCAGCGACATCCATATCTCGCCCCAGGAGGGCAAGGTGATGGTGCGTTTCCGCGTCGACGGCATCCTGCGCGAGCGTCTCACCCTGGGCCTGGACGTGATGCCCGCGGTTTCGGCGCGCATCAAGGTGCTCACCGATCTCAACCTGGCCGAACGCCGCCGTCCTCAGGATGGGCGCAGTCACCTCGACCTGGCCAACCGGCGCGTGGATATCCGTGTCTCCGTGGTACCCACCATGCACGGCGAGCGTATCGTGTTGCGCCTGCTGGGCGACACCAAGTCCAAGGGCATACCCAAGTTGGACGACCTTGCCCTGGCGCGCGAGAACTACCAGGCGTTGCGCCGCATCATCCATGCGCCCAGTGGCATCGTGTTCGTGGTCGGACCCACCGGCTCGGGCAAGACCACGACACTGTTCTCCGCGCTCAAGGCCATCAACCGGCCGGAGATCAATATCCTCACCATCGAGGACCCCATCGAATACCGGCTCGACGGTGCCAGCCAGTTGCAGATCAACAACGCGATCGGGCTTGATTTCAAGAACGCCCTGCGTGCCTACCTGCGGCAGGACCCGGACATCCTGCTGGTGGGTGAGATCCGAGACCAGGAGACCGCCGAGATCGCCGTGCAGGCCGCGCTTACCGGCCACCTGGTGTTGTCGACCCTGCACGCCAACCATTCCCTGCAAGCCGTCACACGCATGGTCGACCTGGGGGTCGAGGCCTTCAACGTCGCCCCGGCCATGATCGGTGTGCTCTCCCAGCGCCTGGTGCGCCGCCTCTGCGATCACTGCAAGGAGCCCTATCCCATGCCCGAGGCCCTTGCTGAGCGCATCTTCATTCCCGATGGCAAGCCGGTCACCCTGTACCGTGCGGTGGGCTGCCCCACCTGCGATTACCAGGGCTACCGCGGGCGCATCGCCCTGCACGAGTTGTTGGAGCTCGATGACTACATGCGCGAGGTGCTGGTCCAGGGGGGCGGCCCCGTGGCTCTTCGTGAGGCGGCGGAAAAGAGCGGCTTCCAGGACATCGGCTACGACGGTTTGAAGAAGGTATTGCGCGGGCTGACGACACTCGAGGAGGTCCAGCGCGTGACCTTCGCATTCGACGTCGATCTGACCCCCGCGGAAGAAGAGGACGAAGAGGACATGGAGGCCCTGTTCGGATGAACCGCCGCACCCAGGACGATTCGGTACAGCCGGACGAGGTGGAGACCCCGGTGGATGTACCCGCGCGCCGCTCGTCGCTGCCGTCCGTGCGTAATCTCGTGGTGGGAGCCGTCCTGGGTGTGGTGGTCGCCGCGATGACCTGGGTGGGCCGGGGGCCCGACCCGGGTCAGACCCTGAACGTTGGTGTGCGCGGCGAGAACCTGGTGCGTCTCGATCTGGGGCTGGACAGGCACCTGGTGCGCGCCGCGGTCACCGGCGAGATGGACGCCGACGGCATCTCCAGCCTGATCAACGGTATTGAGAACAACCTGCTTGCCATGGTCGGAGTGGAATCCGGACTTTCGGACATCGCCGAGCTGGCGCCCCAGGTGCGGGCATTGAAGGCGCGGGTCGAGCGCAAGTTGGCGCTGGCCCGTGAGCTGATCGCGGCCGGGGTGTCGGGGGAAGGGGTACGGGAGGCGCTCAACCTGAGCATCGCCAATCAGGCGACCCACCTGGTTTCCCGGCATTCCGGGTACCTGGCCAGCCGCGCCGAGCAGACCCGTACACGTCTGATCATATTGACCGCCGTGGCCCTGCTGCTCCTGGGGTGGTTGTTGATCCGCCTGCGTGCCGATGCCTGGGCGCTGGCCAGCGCCAATCGTCGCCTCACCGCGTCGGCCAAGCGGGAGGACACGGTGCGTGATCGTCAGCAAGCCGGGGACAACATTTTCCAGAACCTGGTGCAGAGCGCCAACAGCGCGATTCTGCGCGTGGATCGCAACGGCAAGGTCACCTTCTTCAATCGCTTCGCCGAGAGCTTCTTTGGTTTTCGCACCGACGAGATCATCGGCCGCCCGTTGGTGGGCTCGATTCTCCCCCTGCATGACCAGGAAGGTCGCAACCTCGACACACTGTTGCGCGACATCATCCGCAACCCCGATGAATATGCACGCATGGAGGTCGAGAACCGGCGCCGCGATGGCAGCCGGGCCTGGTTCCTCTGGACCCTCAAGGGGGTGCGTGAGCCCGACGGCCGACGCCGCGAGATCCTGGCCATCGGTTCGGATATCAGTGACCGGCGCCGGACCGAGGGCCTGCTGCTCGACCAGAGGACCGTGTTGGCTCAGATTGCGCGCGGAGAGGCCCACGACCGGGTACTCCAGTCCGTGGCCCGCCTGGTGGGTGAGCGCCTGGAGGGCGCGTCGTGCAGTGTGCATTGCCACGGTGATGTGGGCGTCGTGGCCCAGGGGTTGTCGGCGCGCACGATCGAAGTGCTGTCCGCTTGGCAGCCACCGTTGCGTCCGGACGGTGCGAAGGACGTCAATGCCTACACCCTGGTGGATGATCCGGCGTTCGTGGATGTTGCCCCGGCCCTTGCGGATGAGGGCTTCATCCATGCCTGGGTGATCGCCTACGGTCCGGTTCGGGCGGCGCCCCAGGGCATTCTGGTGGCCTGGTTGCCCGATGACCGCCCCGCCGGGTACGGCGACGAGGAGGTTTTGCACGCCGCGGCGGCCCTATGCTCCATTGCCAGCGTCCGCGTACGTATGGATGGCAACCTGCTGGCGGCCAAGGAGGAGGCGGAAACCAACGCGCGCGAGAAGTCCAATTTCCTCGCCCGCATGAGTCACGAGATCCGAACACCCATCAGCGGTCTGCTGGGCATCCTCGACCTGCTCAAGGACCTCGAGGGCATGCAGCAGGACGTGCGCGCCCAGCTGGGGCTGGCCCACAAATCAGCGGTCGGTCTGCTCACCATCCTCGATGACATCCTCGACCTGTCGAAGATCGAGGCCGGCAAGCTCAGCATCGAGAACGTGGCCTTCGATCTGCGTCGGTTGGTGGAGGATGTCACCGACATGTTCGCGCACCGCGCGTTGGCCAAGGGCATACACATGGCGTCGCGCATGGATTACGCCCTGCCACGGGAGGTTCTGGGTGACCCGACGCGTATCCGCCAGGTGCTGTCCAACCTGATCTCCAACGCCGTCAAGTTCACCAGCAAGGGCGAGATCATGATCGCCGTTGAACCGTCGCACGACGGCGGGATCCGTTTCAGCGTGCGCGACACGGGTATCGGTATCAGCGAGGCCGCCCGCGAGCGTATCTTCGAGTCCTACGTGCAGGCCGAGGAGGACACCACGCGCGAATTCGGTGGCACCGGCCTGGGCCTGTCCCTGTCCCGGGAGCTGGTGGAGCGCATGAACGGCGAGATCGGGGTCACCAGCCGCGAGGGCCACGGCAGCGTGTTCTACGTGGTGCTGCCCCTGGAAGCCGCCGGTGCGGCGGATCAGCCCGAGGATGCCGCCGGGGGCTTGAACGGTCGACACGTGCTCTTGCTCGACGATGAACCCAGTCGCGAACTGCTGTTGCGCGAGCACATCGGTCATTGGGGGGCGGAACTGGACGTGGAACACGATGCCGCCGCCGTGGGCAAGCGTGTCGCCGGTCAGGGCTACGATCATCTGCTGGTCAGCAGTGACCTGTTGGAGGACCAGCAGGTGGACCTCACCGAATTGTTGGGGCCTGACAGCGGAATTCATTGTGTGCTCATGACCCCGGTGCATCACCGTTTCCGGGTGGCGCGCCTGAACCAGACCTGTAACGCCGATGAAGTCGTCAACCTGCCCTTGCGTCAGTGCGACCTGTACCGCGCGTTGAACCCCACGCCCGGGGAAAAGGCCATTGATGAGGATGCCGGGCAGGTTCCGCGGTCGGTGAGCGAACCATCGGAAAAGCCGACACGCGACTGGAGCGGTGTGCGCCTGCTTCTTGTCGAGGACCAGGAGGTCAACCAGGTCGTGGCCCTCGGCTTACTCAAGCGTCTCGGGGTTGAGGCCAGCCTCGCGGTCGATGGCCAGGATGCCCTGGACCACCTGGAGCGGGAGCGCTTCGACCTGGTGCTGATGGACTGTGAGATGCCCGTTGTGGATGGCTACGAAGCCACGGTGCACCTGCGTGCGCGCGAGCAGGAAACCGGCGACCACGTGCCCGTGGTCGCTCTCACCGCCCATGCCCTGCCTGAACACCGCGAGCGCTGCATCGAGGTGGGCATGGACGATTACCTCACCAAACCCTACAAGCTCGGTGACCTGGAGCGGGTGCTCAGCCACTGGCTCGAAGGCGATAACACGGAAGACACCGCGATGACCGAGGCCGACGGCGGGCACCCGGTGGCCATTGACATGGAACATATGTCACCCGACGAGGCCGGTGCGATCGATGGCGTTGCCTTCGCCGACATCGCCGATACCTTCGGCGAGGACATCGGCATGCTCGTCGATTCCTTCACGGGTTTGCTCGAGACCAAGATCACCGGCATCCGCGAGGCCCTGGAACAGGGTGACGCCGATGCCCTGCGGCAGCGCGCCCATGCATTCAAGGGTGTTGCCCATTCCGTGGCGGCCCTGCCCGCCGCGAAACTTGCCAAGACCCTGGAGGAACGGGCCGGCGCCGGTGATCTGAGCGGCCTCGACGACGTGGTATCCGAGTTGGAGGAGCGTGCCCGTGCCGCGGGTCGCGCCCTGGTCAAGGCCGTCGCCTGATGGGACTGAATGGTTTCGCCAGCGGAAGGTCGCGTGCCTGATTACGCCAAGCCCCGCCCCGTGTTCAGTCTCGGGCCCAACCGCGGTGGTGGCCGTTGGCTGGTGTTCACCGATCTCGACGGCACCTTGCTGGACCACTACGACTACGGGTACGCGGCCGCGAAGCCGGTAATGGAGCGTTTGGAGGCGTGGGGTATTCCCGTTCACCTCGCGTCATCCAAGACCTTCGCCGAGGGCATCGCTTACTACCGCGAGTGGGGCGTGCGCCGCCCCATGATCGTGGAGAACGGTGCCGCCGTGGCGGTACCCGCTGAGGAGTGCAGCGCGGACTGGGGCCCCGAGGCGGCCGATGGCTACCGCGTGCGTCCCATGGGGCCCGATTACGCGAGCCTGCGCGCCGCGTTGACCGAGCTGCGCGCGCGCGATGGGCTCGATGTACAAGGCTTCGGGGACTGGACTGCCGCCGATGTGGCACGGCACACGGGTTTGGACGAGGACGCGGCGGAGCGCGCCCGCCAGCGCGCGGGTACCGAACCGGTCATCTGGTCCGACTCAGACGCAGCGCTGGAGCGCTTTGGTGCCGATCTGCAAGCCCGTGGTCTGCGTATCGTCCGTGGTGGGCGGTTTCACCACATCATGGGCCAGACGGACAAGGCCTCCGGCGTGAACGCGGTGGTCGCGCTGTATGCGCGCCAGTGGGACGAACCGATCCGGACCCTGTGCCTGGGTGATAGTGAAAACGACCGGGCCATGTTGGAAAGCGCCAACTGCACCATCGTGGTGCGTCGCACTGATGGTGTGCACCTCGCGGTGAACCGCGACGGCGATACCTGCTTTACCGAATCCCCATCACCCCGGGGATGGGCCGAAGGCGTCGAAATCTGGCTCGATTCGTGAAGGGGTGTTGGCGCTGGCCGACACAGGTGGGCTTCACCTGGATTCGAAATCCCGCGGTCACATACCGCTGAAAATATGGCAGGCCAGCGTCAACGAAGCGTAATGAGGAATATGAGGCATGGTTGATTTTCTCCAGAACGGGGTGGTCACCACCCTGCACAATCTGACGCGGCGGCCGGTGGAGGCCATGGAGAGCGAGTTGATCGACTTCGCGCGCCGCAATCCCATGGCGTTGATCCTGCCGTCTCTGTATTCCGAACTGAACACCCCCGCATTGCCGGCCATCGCCGAGGAGCTGTCGCGCGTTCCCTATGTCCATGACGTGGTCATAGGCCTGGATCGCGCCAACCGCGAGGAGTACCACGAGTTCCGCTCTTTCATGGGCAAACTGCCCCAGGACACCCGCGTTCTCTGGCATGACGGTCCGCGTCTCTCGGCTCTGGACGAGGAGCTGAAAGAGCGCAACCTGGCACCGCCGCAGCCGGGCAAGGGCCGCAACGTCTGGTACTGCTTCGGCTACGTGTTGGCCGTGGGGCGCGCGCGGGCCATTGCCCTGCATGACTGCGACATCCTTACCTATAACCGTGACCTGGTGGCACGGCTGTTCTACCCGGTGGCCAATCCGCACTGGGACTTCGAATTCGTGAAAGGTTATTACGCGCGGATCAATGAACAGGACCGCATGTCCGGGCGGGTGACGCGTCTGTTCGTCGCGCCGCTGCTGCGCTCCATGAAGAAGGTCCTGGGCCCCCTGGATTACCTCGAGTTTCTGGACAGCTTCCGCTATCCGCTCAGCGGTGAGTTCGCCATGCGCACCGACGTGTTGCAGACCATCCGTATCCCCAGTGACTGGGGCCTGGAAGTGGGAACCCTGTCCGAGGTGTACCGCAATCTGCATCCGCGCCAGATTGCCCAGGTGGATATCGCCGACCGTTACGACCACAAGCACCAGGATGTGGCCGCCGGTGACCCCAACGCCGGGCTGTCGCGCATGACCATCGAGATCGCCAAGTCCATCTACCGCAAGCTCGCCACCGAGGGCATAACCCTCAACGCCGAGCTGTTCCGCACCATCAAGGCGACCTACCTGCGTACGGCTCTCGATATGTTGCTGCAGTACAAGTACGACGCGGAGATCAACGGCCTGGGTCTCGATTGCCACGGCGAGGAGGAAACCATCGAAAACTTCACCCAGAGCATCATCACCGCGGGCGAGCAGTTCCTCGCCAATCCCACCGAAGTGCCCTTCATCCCGAACTGGAACCGGGTGTTCTCCGCCGTACCCGATTTCCAGGAGCGCCTGATCGAAGCCGTCGAACTCGACAGCGCGGAATGAAATCCGAACCGTGAAGACTGAAGGTGTGTGCCTGCGCTACGCGCGGGACAGATCGAGATCTGTACTCCACTCTCGTTTCGAAGCCATGCCAGGGGCTCGGCACCGGCCCTGATCGGTAGCTGGAGTACGCATCTCGATGCGCCCGGCGCAGCCGGTCCCCAAACTGTGGGAGCGGCGTCCCGCCGCGATGGCCCCGCTATAAGAACGCGCCACGCGCGGGTCAGATCGAGGTCTGTACCCCACTCTCGTTTCGAAGCCGTGCCAGGGGTTTGGCACCGGCCCAACGCGGAATCACAAAATATAGCGCGACAGGTCCTCGTCCCGGGACAGCTCATTGAGCTGGTCGTCCACGTAGGCGCGGTCCACCTTGATGGTCTCGCCGCCACGGTCGGCGGCGTCGAAGGAGATGCCCTCCAGCAGCCGTTCCATCACCGTGTGCAGGCGGCGGGCACCGATGTTCTCGGTGCGTTCGTTCACCTCCCAGGCGATCTCGGCGATGCGGCGCACGCCATCCTCGGTGAAGGCCAGGCTGGCGCCTTCGGTGCCCATCAGGGCGCTGTATTGCTCGGTGAGGGAGGCGTCGGGCTCGGTGAGGATGCGCACGAAGTCCTCGGTCACCAGGGCCTCCAGCTCCAC
>JBMYTL010000083.1:0-11286 GCA_049604295.1 Gammaproteobacteria bacterium | reverse complement strand
CCCTTCGCGCCCGGAAGGACGCTCCTACAGCGCGCGCCCACCGCGCGCACAGCGTCCACAAGGCGGACATCCCAGCTCCGCCCCCGGCGTAGGAGCGCCTTTCCAGGCGCGAACGAACAAAACCACCGTCCCCGGAATCCCCTTCGCGCCCGGAAGGACGCTCCTACAGCGCGCGCCCGCCACGAACACAGCGTCCACAACGCGGACAGCCCACGAATTCAAAATTCGAAACTCAAACCCGCAACCCGGCCCCATAGGCCCGGCACCACCCCGGAGGGCTCCCCCCATGCCCGCCAATGATTTCCAGTTCCTCGACCTCCCCCGCCACGATCCCCAGAAAACCTCCGTCGAGGTACGCATCCGCGACTGGAAGGAGATCTACGGCCAATTCGACCAGCGCCTGGCCGCCGACCAGGCCGACCGCTGCCTGGCCTGCGGCAACCCCTATTGCGAATGGAAGTGCCCGGTACACAACTACATCCCCAACTGGCTCAAGCTGGTGGCGGAGGGCAACCTGTTCGAGGCGGCGGAGCTATCCCACCGCACCAATTCCCTGCCCGAGATCTGCGGCCGCGTCTGCCCGCAGGACCGCCTGTGCGAGGGTGCCTGCACGTTGGAAGACGGCTTTGGTGCGGTGACCATCGGCAACGTCGAGAAATACATCACCGACACGGCCCTGGAGCAGGGCTGGCGTCCGGACATGAGCGCCGTTCAGGACACCGGAAAACGCGTGGCCATCGTCGGCGCGGGGCCCGCCGGCCTGGGCTGCGCCGATGTGCTTGCCCGTCATGGCGTGAAAGCCGTGGTCTACGACCGTTACCCGGAGGTGGGTGGCCTGCTGACCTTCGGTATCCCGCCTTTCAAACTGGAAAAAGAAGTCGTCCAGCGCCGCCGCGAGGTCCTCGAAGGGATGGGTGTGGAGTTCGTGCTGAACACCGACATCGGCACCGACATCCCCTTCGAGACCGTCATTGACGAATACGATGCCGTGTTCCTGGGCATGGGCACCTACAGCTACATGAAGGGTGGCTTCCCGGGCGAGGACCTGCCCGGCGTTTATGAGGCCCTGCCCTTCCTGATCGCCAACATCAACGAGGTCATGGGCTTTGACAATCCCAATGGCGCGGTCAGCGTCGCGGGCCAGCGCGTGGTGGTCCTGGGCGGTGGAGACACGGCCATGGACTGCAACCGCACCTCCATCCGCCAGGGCGCTGCCAGCGTCACCTGCGCCTACCGGCGCGACGAGGCCAATATGCCCGGCTCCCGCCGCGAGGTGGCCAATGCCAAGGAAGAGGGCGTCGAATTCCTCTGGAACCGCCAACCCGTGGAAATCGTCGGCGACGGCCGGGTCGAGGGCGTCAGGGTGGTCACCACCCAGCTGGGTGACGCGGACGAACGCGGCCGTCGTCGTCCCGAACCCATTCCCGGTTCCGAGGAGATCATCCCCGCCGATGCGGTCCTCATTGCCTTCGGCTTCCGTCCCAGCCCGCCCGATTGGCTGGGCCGGTTCGACATCGCCCTGGAAAGCTGGGGCGGCGTCACCGCCCCCGAGAAAGGTGAGTTCCCCTTCCAGACCACCAACCCCAGGGTCTTCGCCGGGGGCGACATGGTGCGTGGCTCAGACCTCGTGGTTACCGCCGTCTGGGAAGGACGGCAGGCGGCCGAGGGCATCCTCGACTACCTCGAAGTCTGAGGCGATTTCGCGTTTATCCCTGTCGGCGGCGTACCCGCGAACTGAAACCAAAATCCGGATTCGGTGCACACGGTGCACGCTACGTGACGCGCCACCCGGGTTGTCGCCCACTCGGGGGGTGCGCGGTGTGCATCGCCTGCCCCCTTGTTCGTGGGCAAGCACATTGCCACAGGGGCTGACCGACTGAAGTCACCCTATCCCCCGATTCGGCACCGACCGTCTGTGAAATCTTCGCGCCGATTCCGTAGACTGCGCGCTCCGACGGGTTTTCCCGTCTTTCCCCCCCGGGTTTTCATGCTGTTTGCGCATCGGGACAATCAAGACACCGGCTACGGCGTCCTCCAAGCTCCGGAGGAAGTTGCGCCCGTGGATGCCCCACTGCCCATCTCGGCCTGCGTGGCCAACCCCCTTGCTTCCCCCGATCTGATGCCCTGCAGGCTGCTGCCCCGACGGCGGCTGCGTGCCCTGCACGTGGGCCGGTTCTGGCCGGGTGGTGCACGGAACATCTCTCAGTTCCGTCATCACACCCACCTGAATAAACGCTCATCAGATCCATGCTCAACTCCGGCTCCTTCGCGCCCGACCACCTGATTCCCCTCGGCTTCGGCTCGTTGTCCAACGTGCCCGGCGAACACGCCCGCCGCATCCCCTGACACCCGTTTTCCCGCCACCGGCATTCAGCCGGTGCTTCCGCGCGCCCGTGCGCGGCGTCCTCCCAGGATTCCCGCAAACGACGGTCGCCAACTCCCGACGTGCCCCGACACGTGCCTTTCTTTCACCCATCCCCAAGGAAATCACAATGTACAAACGTCTCCTGGTCCCCGTGACCATCGCCTCCCTGCTCGCTCCGGCCGCCGCCATGGCCGAGGGCATCAGCGTCTACGGTTCCGTGCGCACCCAGCTCGAATACGTCGACCCGGACAACCTGGCCGGTCAGTACGACGAGTACTTCGGCCTGCGTGATGCGTACTCCCGTGTGGGCGTGAAATTCGATCACGCCATCAACGACGACTGGAGCTTCCTGGCCAAACTGGAACTGCCCGTGGATACCGCCAACGTGGCCATCCAGGACCCCTACGGCCACGGCACCCACGAGCGCGTGTACAGCCTGTCCGTGAGCAGCCCTTACGGCACCGTTTGGGTCGGCCAGGACTGGATGCCCTTCTACAACGCGATCACCTACCCGATCGACTACTTCAGCTCCTACTACAGCGGCTTCGCCACCTTCACCGGCTTCCGCATGAGCGACACCCTGGGGTACTACTCGCCCAAGTTCAACGGCTTCAGCTTCGCCGGTGCCCACAGCAAGCACAACGGCTACGGCGGCAGTGACGACCGCACCCAGTTCACCGTGTCCTGGGCCGGTGACAACGGCTTCGGCATCAATGGCGGCGTGGACAACGCCCGCGGCGCAACGGACGCCAAGATCTACGGTCTGTCCGCCACCTACACCACCGGCAACTGGTACCTGGCGGCCAAGCACGAGTGGTTCGACAGCAACCAGACCGCCGCCGGTTTCGGTCAGGACGACTCCAACGCCACCAACTTCCTCGTCCAGTACACCATGGGCAAGAACACCTTCCGTGGCATGGTCGCCCAGTCCGACTTCTTCGGTGAAAGCGTTCTGCACGTGGGCTGGGACCACCAGTACACCGACAACCTGAAGGTCTTCGCCGAGGCCTACTACGAGGAAGAGACCGCCGCCATCTCCGATGCCCGCGGCACCGCCCAGGGCGGTCACGTGGACTCCAGCCCGGCCAACAGCGGTGGCACGGCCATCATGACCGGCGTGCGTTACGACTTCAGCCTGTGAGTCAGCCCACCGAAGCCAAGCTCCGGGTCAGCGGGGTTTACAAGGTCTTCGGTGAAGATCCGGACAAAGCCATGGAGATGGTTGCCCAGGGACTGGGCAAGTCCGAGATCTTTGAAAAGACCGGCCAGACCCTTGGCGTCGTGAACGCCAGCTTCGAGGTCAATGAGGGCGAGATCTTCGTCATCATGGGCCTCTCCGGCTCGGGCAAATCCACCCTCGTCCGCCTCCTCAACCGGCTCATCGAGCCCACGGTGGGCGAGATCGTCGTCAACGGCAAGGACATCGCCAAGCTCAACGCCGAGCAACTGCGCGAGGTGCGACGGCGCACCATGAGCATGGTGTTTCAGTCCTTCGCCCTGCTGCCGCACCTCACCGTGCTGGCCAATACCGCCTTCGGCCTCGAACTGTCCGGCGTCGACCAGGCTACCCGCGAGGAGCGCGCCCGCAACGCCCTGGCCCAGGTGGGCCTGGATGCGTACTCAGACAGCTACCCCGACGAACTCTCCGGCGGCATGCAGCAGCGTGTGGGCCTGGCCCGCGCCCTGGCCAACGACCCGGAGATCCTGCTCATGGATGAAGCCTTCTCGGCTCTGGACCCGCTGATCCGAACCGAGATGCAGGACGAACTGCTGAAACTCCAGTCCAACAGCAGCCGGACCATCATTTTCATTTCCCACGACCTGGACGAAGCCATGAGGATCGGTGACCGCATCGCCATCATGGAGGGTGGCCGGGTCGTTCAGGTGGGCACGCCGGACGAGATCCTGCGCAACCCCGCCGACGACTACGTACGTGCCTTCTTCCGGGGCGTGGACATCAGCACCGTGCTGTCCGCACGCGACGTGGCCAGCCGCCAGCAAACCACCGTCATCGAGCGCCAGGGCACCGGCGTGCGCGCCGCGCTGAAACGCCTGCACGACCACGACCGCGAGTGCGGCTACGTGGTGGGTAAGGACCTCAAGTTCATCGGCGTGGTCACCCTGGACAGCCTCAAGGCTCAGCGCGACCAGGACGGTCCGCTCAACGACGCCGTTATCCAGGATGTCCCGTCCATTCACGTGGACACAAACCTGAACGAGCTGCTCGGCACCGTCGCGGAAGCGCCCTACGGCCTGCCCGTGGTGGACGACGACGGGCGTTACACGGGCGTCATCACCCGCGCAGCCCTGCTCAACACCCTGGACCGCGAGTCCGAGGCCGCCGATGGAGGTGACGACCATGGCTGATGCAGCCAATCCCTGGGCCCAGAACACGACCGGAGCCGACACAGCACCCGCGGCCCAGTCCACAGGCACCGAGACACCGGCCAACCCATGGGGTGGAAACGCCGCGACCCAGGGCACAACGGAGCCTTCGGGCCCGGCCGACACCGGTAATGCCTGGGGTCAGGCGCAACCGGCGAACGACAGTGGGGGGAGCTTCCTGGACCTGGCCGCACCGGCCCCCACCGAGGCAGCACCCCTGGATTGGTTACATCCTTTTCAGGACGCGCTGATCCCCTTCGCCCACTGGGTCGAAGTGGCCCTGGACTGGCTGGTGGGCAACTTCCGGCCCGTCTTCCAGGCCGTGCGCGCCCCCGTGGACGCCACCCTGTCCGGCATCGAGGGCCTGCTGTTGGGGGCCCCCGACTTCCTGGTCATACTCATCTTCGCCCTCATCGCCTGGCAGATCGCGGGCCGAGGCCTGGCCATCGCCAGCATCGTCTCGCTGGTGGTTGTCGGTCTGATCGGCGCTTGGGCCGAGGCCATGATCACCCTGGCCCTGGTCATTACCTCGGTGTTGTTCTGCGTACTCATAGGCCTGCCCACGGGCATCTGGCTATCGCGCAGCGACCGTGCCCTGGCCCTGACCCGGCCGATCCTGGACGCCATGCAGACCACCCCCGCCTTCGTCTACCTGGTGCCCATCGTCATGTTGTTCGGCATCGGCAACGTGCCCGGGGTGGTGGTGACCATCATCTTCGCCCTGCCGCCGCTGATCCGCCTCACCAACCTCGGCATCCGCCAGGTACCCGAGGACCTGGTGGAGGCCGCCCGTGCCTTCGGCGCCAGCGACAAGCAGCTGCTGTTCAAGGTCCAGCTGCCCCTGGCCATGCCCACCATCATGGCCGGTATCAACCAGACCCTGATGCTGGCCCTGTCCATGGTGGTCATCGCCTCCATGATCGCCGTCGGCGGCCTCGGCCAGATGGTATTGCGCGGCATCGGCCGCCTGGACATGGGCCTGGCCGCCGTCGGCGGCCTGGGCATCGTACTGCTGGCCATCGTCCTCGACCGCCTCACCCAGGCCATGGGCGTCAGCGCCCGCGACCGCGCCAACCGACTGGGCGCTGACGCCGGACCGATCGGCCTGGTCCGACGACTCATGTCATCCAAGTAACCCGCCCCTTTTTTCACACCCAGGAGAAACCCGACTGATGAAATTCAACAAACGCATCCTCGGCGCCGCCAGCGCCCTGCTGCTCGCCGGCAACACCATGGCCGCCGACATGCCCGGCAAGGGCACCACCGTGCAGCCCCTCAAGAGCTCCATCGCCGAGGAGACCTTCCAGACCCTCATCGTCATGAAGGCCCTCACCGCCCTGGGCTACGACGTCCAGCCCATCAAGGAGATCGAGTACGCCACCGGCCACGTGGCCATCGCCAACGGCGACGGCACCTTCATGGCCGACCACTGGGACCCGCTCCACGTGGACTTCTTCAAGAAGGCCGGTGGCGCCGACAAGCTCTACCGTGAGGGCATCTACTCCGGTAACGCCCTGCAGGGTTACCTGATCGACAAGGCCACCGCCGATAAGCACGGCATCACCAACATCGGCCAGCTCAAGGACCCCAAGATCGCCAAACTGTTCGACGCCGATGGCGACGGCAAGGCGGACCTGGCCGGCTGCACCCCCGGCTGGGGCTGCGAGAAGGTCATCGAGCACCACCTGGACGCCTACGGCCTGCGCGACACCGTCACCCACAAGCAGGGCTCCTACAGCGCCATCATCGCCGACACCATCGCCCGCCAGCAGGCCGGCAACCCCGTCCTGTACTACACCTGGACCCCCTACTGGGTCAGTGGCGTGCTGGTCCCCGGCAAGGACGTCACCTGGCTGCAGGTGCCCTTCTCCGCCCTGCCCGGCGAGCGTAAGGATGTCGACACCGCCCTGCCCGATGGCTCCAACTACGGCTTCCAGGCCAACACTCAGCGCATCGTCGCCAACCTGGACTTCGCCAAAGCCCATCCCGATGCCGCCAAGCTGTTCAGCATCATGAAGCTGTCCAACAACGACATCTCCGCCCAGAACCTTGCCATGCGCGACGGCCAGAAGAGCGAAGCCGACATCGAGCGCCACGCCGATGCCTGGATCAAGGCCAACCAGGCCACCTTCGACGGCTGGCTGAAGGAGGCCCGCGCCGCCGCCAAGTAAGGCCGCGACACGATCCCCCGCACGGAAAAGGCCGTGGCGTTCGCGCCACGGCCTTTTTCTTTGCCTGCCCGGTGAGGAAGGGTCGCACCCGGCTCCAAGCCCCATCGGGTAACTATCTGTACGCCGGTCACCGGGAGGGCTGCTGCCGACATCCGCTAGCCCGCCCCCGAAACGGCCCCGGAGGCGCACCCAAACCCGACGATGCACACGGTGCACCCTGCGGCGCGAATCCGCCGGACAGTGCCAGATCGTAAGGTGCCCCCCGTGCACCGTGGCTGTCGGGATGGCGGCTACAGCGCGGGGCACATCGGGCGTGTTCGCCCGGCACGGCGTTGTCGCAGACCTGATCGCATGAAAAACGCCGCCCCGGTGCAAAGCCCCGGGGCGGCGTTTTTACCTGGCTGCCATGACGAGCGGCTCAGTCGTTCATCAGGCGCCGCTCCATGCTCAGCCCCTTGTACAGGCTGATGCACATGATGAGCAGGACCACGGTGAACGGCAGCCCGACACTGATGGCACCCGCCTGCAGCGCCTGCAGGGCCTGGGCGCCGCCACCGAACAGCAGCGTGCCGGCGATGACGCCTTCCATGGTGGCCCAGAAGATGCGCTGGGGCACCGGCGCATCCACCTTGCCCCCGGCGGTGATGGAATCGATCACCAGGGAGCCCGAATCCGACGAGGTAACGAAGAACACCAGCACCAGGACGATGCCCAGGAAGGAGGTTATGGACGACAGCGGCAGGTTCTCCAGCATGTGGAACATGGCCAGGGAGACGTCGGAGATGCCGTTGGCGAGCTGACCGACGCCGTTGATGGCCTGATCCAGGCCGGTGCCGCCGAAAGCCGTCATCCAGACGATGGTGACCAGGGTCGGCACCATGAGCACGGCAATGATGAACTGGCGCACGGTGCGGCCCTTGGAGATGCGCGCGATGAACATTCCCACGAAGGGTGACCAGGAGATCCACCACGCCCAGTAGAAGACGGTCCAGCCGTGGAACCAGGTCTCGTCTTCGCGCCCGAAGGAGTTGCTCAGGGGCAGCAGATTGGCGAGGTAGGCCCCCGTGGTCTCCGCGAAGCTAGCGAACATGCCCAACCCGGCACCCAGCACCAGCACGAACAGCAGCAGGGCCAAAGCCAGCAGCATGTTGATGTTGCTGAGCAGTTTCACGCCGCCGTCGATGCCACGCACCACCGAGATGATGGCCACGGAGGTGACGCCGATGATGATGGCGATCTGGGTGTTGATGGTGTTCGGGATGTCGAACAGGTGGTTCAGGCCCCCTGCCGCCTGCTGTGCCCCAAGGCCCAAAGAGGTGGCCAGACCAAAGATTGTCGCCAGCACGGCGAGCAGGTCGATGATGTGTCCCGCCCAGCCCCAGGACCGCTCACCCAGGATGGGATAGAAGGCCGAGCGGATGGTCAGGGGCATGCCCTTGTTAAAGGCAAAGAAGGCCAGGGACAGACCCACCACGGCGTAGATGGCCCAGGGGTGCAGACCCCAGTGGTACATGGTGGCGCCCATGGCCGCGGAAGCGCCTTCCGGCGTGTTCGGCGGTGCATTCAGGGGCGTGCCGTACCAGTTGGTGTAGTAGGCCACCGGCTCCGCCACGGACCAGAACATCAGGCCGATGCCCATGCCCGCCGCGAACAGCATGGCGAACCACGATAACAGCCCGAACTCGGGCTCCGCGTCCTCTCCACCCAGACGGATGCTGCCCACGGGCAGGAACACCAGGGCGATGCAGAAGATCACGAACAGGTTGGCGCCCCATATAAACAGCCAGTCGAAGTTGTTGATGGACCAGCCCTTGGCGCCATCGAGCATTTCCTTGGCCCCCTCGGGAAACATAAGGGTGCCGATTACAAAGGTGAGGATGAGCACGGCGCTCATGAAGAACACGGGGTTGTGCAGATCCATCCCGAACATCTGGAGGTTGTCCTGCCCAACCTCGTAATCGGTTTCATACGGATCCGTTTCGATATTTTCTGACATGGTTTCTTTCCTGGTGCCGATCACCGTCTTTGTGTCGACGGACGGCTGAATGCGGGTGCGCGCCCAGCAGGCGCACGCTCGTGATGCCCTTTCGCAACGAGGGGCACGGCGGGAAAGAATCGTCAGGGAATAAGGCGAGGGGTCACGCCGATTCGGCGCAGCCCATCGGGGGTCACCGATTCCAGGAAGCGGTGGAAACAGCGGGAATTGGCACGGGCAATGAGCATGGAGAAAGTGGCAGGCGCGTCATGGGAGAACGGATGGAACGGTGGGATGTGCGCAGCCCCTCGGACCACGCACGATGCCCATCACCACCCGGCCAGAAACGACCACTGAGCAGGACATCACAGCGCGCCCTGCCTACCCGACGGACCTTGAGAGAACCGGGCCACTGTCCGATCACAAACCCACATCCGGAACTTTCCGGGCCCCAACCATCACAGACCCCATCGGCCCAACTGGCCGGAGGTGTAGGTGAAGCAATGATGTCTGGTCGTGCAGGCAAGCGTGAACCGATGCGTCCGAAACCGGATCGCAAGTCTAACAGACCAATTCACCGCGTTTACCTTGCGCGCCGTGCCCAGGCTCCAGCCCGCCTTGCGCTTACGTGCCTCGCCGCCCGATCGAGCCGCCAGCATTTATCGGCGGCCGGAGATACCCGATACGCCCGTACGCAAAGGCAAACCGTGCATGCATAGCAGTTCGCCAAGCCGAATCATGTCGAAGGGATCACATCATGGCGGGCAATCCCCCAGCTGACCGCCAGACCTCCCGGATACACCCCCTCGGTCTCCCGCAGTAAAGCCGCTTTACATCAGCGCCAATCGGGTTCCCGCAAGCCAATCGCCTGTTAATCAACGTTCAATGCCGCAGCATGGAAAGCACCCTGAGATCACTTCGAAGGTATTTCCATGAAGAAGACAACCCTCCTGTTCACCCTGCTCCTTTCAGCTCCCTTGCCGTGCCTCTCGGACTCGACCACGGACGCCGCCATAGGTGGAGGTGTGGGTGGAGCCGCGGGCGCCGCGATCGGCAACGAGGTGGGCGGGCGAGACGGAGCCATCGTCGGTGGAGCCATCGGCGGTGCCTTGGGCACCGCGGTCACCACGGACGAATCCGGGAAGAAAAGCCGCCCCACCGTGGTTCAACCCGTGCCAACCCAGCAGCCGCAATCTCCCGCGCACAAGAGTGGGTTCTGTCCCCCCGGCCAGGCAAAGAAAGGCCGCTGCTGATACCCGGGCCATGGTCTTGCCCCATCCGGCGACGCCATGGCCCCACCTACAGGCCAAGGTCGGTGAACACTCAGACACTCACCGCCGATCACCCAAAGACAGACAAACCAGGAGGCGCCCCATGCTTCACCGCACAATCGTACTCACCACCCTGCTCCTCCCACTGCTCGCCAGCCTGCAGGGCTGCGCCACCGCCGTGGTAGCAGGAGCCTCCGCCGCCGGTGGCTATTACGCCCACGACAAGGGCTACCGGGTACAGAACCCCGTTGTGCAGCCCGAGGAGTGACCCTTTTGCCTCAGATCCCGGTGACAAACCCATTCCGTCATTCGGAACCCGGTATCGGGTGATAACCGGCCAAGACGTCTCGTTACCCGATCACCCCGGGTAGATGCCCGCGCCGGCCCACCCAACGGGGCGAACACGTCCTGACGCAAGCATCAAGCCGCCGGCTTGACCTCATGGATATGCACATCCCGCTGCGGGTACGGGATGCTCAGTCCCGCCTCGTCGAAGGCGATCTTCACCTTCTCGTGCATGTCGAAGTACACCGGCCAGTAGTCGGAGGCATTGACCCAGGGACGCACGGCGAAGTTGACGGAGTTGTCCCCCAGTTCGAGCACGCCGATGGTGGGCGCCGGATCGTCAAGGATGCGAGGGTCCTCGGCGACCAGTTTGTGCAGCAGAGCCTTGGCGGCGCGGATGTCATCGTCATAGCCACAGCCGAATACCATGTCCACGCGGCGGGTCTTGTTGGCGGAGTAGTTGACGATGTTGTCGCCCATTATTTTGCCGTTAGGGATATACATCGCCTTGTTGTCGCCGGTGCGCAGGCGGCAGGTGAATATCTGCACCTCCTCGATGATGCCCGCGACTCCGGCGATTTCGACGAAATCGCCCGCCTTGAAGGGCCGGAAGAGGATGATCATGACGCCGGACGCGAAGTTGGCGAGCGAGCCCTGCAGGGCCAGGCCTACCGCGAGCCCCGCTGCACCGAGTACGGCGATGAAGCTTGTCGTCTCCACCCCGAGTTGGCCGAGGGCCGCGAGCACCACGAAGACCAGCAACAGGGCGTAAATGATGTTGCTGAGAAAGCCGATCAGGGTGGCATCGACCTTGGACCGTTTCATCACCTTGAC
>JBMYTL010000082.1:0-11320 GCA_049604295.1 Gammaproteobacteria bacterium | reverse complement strand
CTGAAAACCCCAGAATGTTCTTCGGCTCAGAACGTTGATGAAATATGCGGGCTAAGCGGTGTCAGGAGCGGAAGAGTTGTTCACGGCGGCGTTGGGTTTGTCCGCGCCATGGCGAGTTGAAGATGTCCTGTGCAGTGCATCGGACGGTGAGATCCACTTCGACGTGGGTTGTGGCCCCTCACGGCTGAGTTGTCCGGTCCGCGGGCGGGCTGATCAGCGCATCCACGACCGTAAGGACAAGACCTGGCAGCACCTGCACTTCTACCAGTACAAGGCTTCCATCCATGCCAGGGTTCCGCGCGTGGTCGAGGGGGGAAGTCATGCCCTCGCGCGCGGCAAATGCCAGAAGGCGGTGAGCCACTTCCTGACATCCTCCGTCTATGAGATTGAATCGATCCGTCGGTTCGCCGGATGGGCCTGGCGAATCTGTACCTGTTGCGCGAGCCGTTGGCGCCGTAGTGCGCCCAGAATCCCGGTTTGGGCCACAAATCGGCCTCAATCGGGAGGAAATCACGGAGTAATCAGCCTTCAGGGACGAGGAAGTGGCGATTTTTTAAACACATCGCCAGGTTAAGGGGCCAAGATGTGAATCATTCAGAGCTTCTCTAGCGAAGGTCGAAACAGTTGGCGTAGTAGCTGGTGGTGGCGGGCCAGTCGGAGAACACGCCCAACACGCCGACCTCACGTGCCAGCACATCCAGTGCGACCAGCATATCGCTGTCGCGGCGCGTGGCGGATTTGATGGTCTGGTAGTACCAGCCGCCACCGGAGGCGAGGGGGCCGGAGCGCTCCAGGGTCCAGGTGATGATGTCCAGGCCCGCTGATTTGGCGGCCTTGGCGTAGCTGGACGGGACGATGTGGCCGTCCTCCACCGCCAGCAGCATCCACATGGGCGGGGCGATGATGCGGACCCCATCGGCGACCAGTTGCTCCATGCCGGGCTTCCAGGTGGCAGGCACATCATGTTTGAAGTCGGGGTCGTTGTAGCGCCCGTCCAGGTAAACGGCCTGCTTGCCGAAGCGGGGCATCTCGCTGATCCAGAAACGCACGTCCTCGACGTTGAAGGACTGCGGCCAGACCCGGTCGGCTGACACCCCGGCGCGGCTGTACTCTTCGATCATCTGGCGCGCGTAGTCCCGCTGGCTGTACTCACCTTCATAGGGCATCGCCACGCTGGGGCCCTTGAGCTCGGGCGTCATCATCACACCCAGTTCCTTGAACAGTTCGATGCTCTCGGCGTGGCTCATGAGGGTGCCGCGCGAGGCGTAGAGGTCCGTGCGCCAGGGCGCGGTGGCGTTGAGGTATTCGTCCAGGGTGCGGGCATCCGCGTTGGCGGCGTCCATCTTGCCCTTGAGGGTCTTGAATTCGGCCAGGGTGATGTCCGAGGTGCAGCATTTGACGTTCTTGTAGGGTGTGTCGCTGCCCATGTCAGGGGGCGTGGAGCAGCGGGCGGCAAGGGGCGTCGCCAGGATGTTGGTGGTGGTGTGCAGGTCGCACTGGGAATGACGGCAGACCAGTTCACGGTCCTTGGTGAAGGTGACGTCGCACTCGAGAATTCCAGCGCCCATGCGCGCGGCGGCCACGTAGGACTCGCGGGTGTGTTCCGGGAACATCAGCGCGGCACCGCGGTGGCCGATGGAGAAGGCACGCGCGGTGAAGGGGCCGTCGGCGCAGGCGCTCAGCTTGTCCTTGAGCGGTCCGGCGGGCAGGTCCTGGATGAGATAATAGGGCCGGGGGCCAAGTTGAACGTCGGGCCCGGCGAGGGCGGGCAGGGCGGTGGCCGCGATGCTGGCCAGGGTCGCGAGGGTGGCGAAGGTCTTGAGGCGCATGGTCTGGCTCGTTCCGGGCCGGTGGGGCGATGCGCGCATGCTAGTCAGGCTGTGTTGCTGTGGCGTTCCGTTTTCATTCCGCTGCGATGACATCACCCGCCGCGGGCTATCCGCCGACCCAATCGAGCACCTGGGCAAACGGCACATGCGCCAGCCGCCCGGATAGCGGGTGTCCACCCAGGCGCGCGCGACTGAGCTTTGGAGAACTGATGCCGCAGAGGAATCGTGCCAGGCGGCGCGGGTCGGCGAGGGCCGATTTGTCCGCGCAAAGGGCCTGAACCTCGTCGTACAGGGACTCGTCGATCTCCACCCGGGGCCGCTCGGGCAGGCTGAGCGGGCCGTGCAGGCAGCCGCCGCAGTGGCCGCAGGGTTGGTCCCGCCGTTCGCCGAAGTGGGCGGCGAGGGCGTTGGTCTGGCAAGCGTCCAGGGCGGCCAGCTCCAGTACCTGCCGGAGGCGACCCAGTTCGGCCTGCTCGCGTCGCTCGACCCGGTCGAACAGATCCATGGCGAGGCCCGCCGGGTCGTCGGGGCGGCGCAACACCTGGTAACGATGGCGGACGCCCGCGGCCTTCACCTCGAGCAATTGCTGCTCGCCGAGCCAATCCAGGGCGCTGATCACCCGCTCCCGGGATACGGCCAGTTCGCGGGCGGCCTGTTCGGCGTCCAGGTTGAACCAGCTACGGGCCTTGCTGGCATGACGGAACAGCCGCGCGAGGAAGTCGCGCCGTTCGCCCTCGAAGCGGGCAAGGATCTCCTGGGATCTGAACAGCGGTTTGAAGCGGTAATCGGCATAGAAGGGCGTGCCGGCCCGCAGGTAGCCGTCCAGTTCCAGGTAGGTGAGCAGGGTGCGCAGCACCAGGGGGCGTATGTCCGTGTCCGTGCCCAGGGTGTTGAGGCTCAATTCCAGCTCGTCATCGCTGCCGAACAGGGTGTCCACGAGCTGTTCCAGGGCCTCGGGGTCCGGGCTGTCGCCGTAGATGAAGTTCTCCAGGGCATTGAGGTCGTCCAGGCACACCAGCATGTGGCAGCGCGACGGCAGGCCATCGCGTCCGGCGCGGCCGATCTCCTGGGAATAGTTCTCAAGGCTTTTCGGCAGGTTGTAGTGGTAGACGGCGCGGATGTCGGCCTTGTCCACGCCCATGCCGAAGGCAATGGTGGCGACCACCACGGGAGGGGCGTCGGCGGCGTGATCGGCGCTCATGAACCACTCCTGGATGGCGTGGCGTTCCCCGGCATCCAGCCCCGCGTGGTAGGCGCGCGCGGCCAGCCCCGCCGAGGCCAGGTCGGCCGCCACCTGTTCGGCGGTCCGCTGCAGGGTGACGTAGACGATGGTCGGCCCGGGGGGCTGAGCGCGGATGGCCTCCAGCAGCACCCGGTCACGCGATGCCGCGTTTACCACCTCGGCCCCGATTTGCAGGTTGGGCCGGTAGAAGCCCGTGCGCACGGCGCACTCCGGCGCGATGTCGAACACCCGGCGGATGTCTTCCAGTACGGGCGGGGTGGCCGTGGCGGTGAGGGCCAGGACGCGTTTGGCCCCGAAGTCGCGGGCGAACCCGGCCAGCTTCAGATAGTCCGGTCGGAAGTTATGGCCCCACTCGGAGATGCAGTGGGCCTCGTCGATGGCGAACAGGGCGATGGGCAGGCCGCTCAGGCTGGCGCGGAAACGTTCGTTGTTGAAACGCTCCGGAGCGACGTAGAGCAGGCGCAGGGAACCGTCGCGCAGGCCGCCCATCACCTCGCGGTATTCCTCGGCGGACAGGGACGAATCCAGCCGCGCCGCGCGGATACCGCGCCGTTCCAGGGCGTCGATCTGGTCCTTCATGAGGGCGATCAGCGGCGATACCACCAGGGTGATGCCGTCGAGCATCAGGGCGGGCAACTGGTAGCACAGGGATTTGCCGCCACCGGTGGGAAACACGGCGGCGGCGGAATGCCCGTCGAGCAGATGGCCGATGACCTCGCCCTGGCCCGGGCGCAGGGTGTCGAAGCCGAAGTGGTCTTGGAGGGTTTGGTGGATGGGGTCCATGGGGGTGGTCATTCCGTGACGCTCGGTGTGCGGAGGGTAGGGTGATCAGCCCCGTGAAATCGTCAAGCCAGCGAGCGCTCTGTTCAAGCGCTCTGTTCAAGCGTTCTGTTCAGGGGGAGTAGTTGTCGATCGCCAGCACCGCCGCGGGCTTCAATACGATCTCGCCAACCCGGGCCTGCGTGATCACCACATTGCCGGGCTGGATGCCCAGCGGGTGGCGGATGGAGGAGTGTCACGCCGCGAGCGGAAGCTGTCAGATCTTCTTATCAGGATGTGATCACTACTGAAATTCAGAGTAGCAGACCACTTAACCGAGTCGCCGTTGGCAATGCCAGCGACGGTTCCGGGGACCGCTTGAGCATATCGGCAGGGAGGGGTGTTGGTGCGTGAGATCCGGGTTCAACGATCCCTTCCTTCTCGAAACGGGTTTGCTTGGCAGGGATTTGCTTGGCGGGGATGGATGAATTACCTTTTTGATCGATTGGTAATTCGGAGTGTTCCAGCCATGCGCAGCACCATCACGCAACGCGGCCAGACGGTCATTCCCGCGGAGATTCGGCGGCAATTGAATCTGTCGCCCAGCGATCGGCTTGAGTGGGTGCTGGACGCCCAGGGCGCACGGGTGATTCCAGTACGAGCTGATCCGGTTGAGGCCTTTCGCGGCCAGGGTAAGGGCGGCGCCACGGCCCGCTTGTTGGCGGAGCGCGCCCGCGACGAGGCCACCGAATGAAACGGTACCTGCTGGATACCTCAGCCCTACTCACGTTGCGCGATGATGAACCGGGTGCTGAGCGGGTAGCGGACTTGCTCGCAGGGGCGCAGGCAGGTTCGGTCTGGTGCGGAGGCTGTTTCATCAGCCTGATGAAGGTCTTGTACCGGGTCTGGAAAGACGAAGGCGAGGTCACCGGACGCTTGGCCTATGAGCAATGCTTGGCTTTGCCCATCGAGTGGCTGCGCGATGCCGATGACCTGCTTGAACCGGCGGCCAGATTCAAAGCCACATACCCGATGTCCTTGGCGGATGCGTGGATCGCGGCCAGCGCCGAAATGGCAGGTGCCGTGTTAGTGCACAAGGATCCTGAATTCGTCGCTCTGCCGTTGCCTCAGGAGACCTTGCCGTTCAAGTGAGGGGTGCTCTGGATACCTCAATCCGTTCCCCCGCCTTGTTGGGGCCGAGGCCAACTCACATCCAGCACGCGGACGAAAACCTGCTGGCGCTCTTCGGGACTCAGCGCGGCCTCCAGGCGGGCCTTCAAGGCATCCGGTGAACCCGGGCGTTCATCACCGTCGGCGGATGGGGGTAGGCAGCCAATACCGAACCAGAACACCACGTAGATGCCGTGATCCCGTGCGCCCGGGGCGCGGGCATATTGGTTGATCAGTTGGTCTCGCAGGCCGGTCCAAAGCTCCGGGTTCGTGTCACGCTTGAATTCGATGGGCAGGTCCATGGTGTTTTGGAACGACACCCGGATGTCGGCGCGTTTGTCGCGGGCGTAGTCCGCTTCCGGTTGGCAATCGATCCCGTGGTGATTCATCCGGGCGCGCAACCGGGTCAGGATGGCATCGCGACCGACGTTCTCCTCGCGCGGTGAGGTTGGTTGGCCCGCTTTCAGATTCCAGAAGGCGCGGAAGCCATCGTCATTGGCGTTCCGCAGCTCGGTGGCTATCTCGTCCAGGTGGTCCAGGGTAAGAGCTGTGAGGTCGGCGACATTCGCTGGCGCGGCGTTGGCCAAGACGCGAGCGACTTCCTTCAGGCTTGGGAATCGGAATAGGCGTTCGCGGCGTTGGGATCGCCATTGGTATTGAGCTTCCTGAAGTGTTGTTCGTATCGGATCAATCGTTGGGTCTAGCAGGAGTTGCTTGAGTACGTGGCCGGCTTCGTCGGTAGTTGAGCGGGCCAACCCGGATATGAGCGAGTGAATATGATCAGCCCACTGCATGGGGGCGGTGGGACGGTACACGCGCCCCGGTCTCGGTCTCTTGAACTCCGCATGGGGCAGTAAGCGCTTTATCAGTCGACCAGCGGTTTCAGGGCTGAGCTCAAAGTGGGGGCCGAGGTCTCGATTGCCTAAGAATGATGAGAGGTGATTGAGGCGTTTCCGAGAGGCGCCGACTGTTTCCCACAGTCGTGATTCGTAGCCGGCGGGATCCAACAGCAGACCGGTACATAGCCAATAAATCCGTTGGCCGATGTCCATGCTCCTGAGTGCCATCTTGCTGGCCACCAGTTCAGAAAGGCTCACCATGCGGTATTTCAGCGCCGCTTTCAGCAGTCCTTCGAGATGGAACAACTGGTCCGACTTGGCGCGTGTTGGAAACCCGCCTAATAAGGCTGGCACCGATTGCTCGGCGACTTGGCGCCAGTTGTCATCGGTATGCAGCAGATAGAGGCCGTGGGTCGCCATCCGTGCACGAAGTGCGGCGCGGTTGAGGCGTACCAGCACCCCCGCGACCAGCGATGGTCGGTCTCGCACCAGAGTTTCGAACCATGTCGGGGGCTCGTCGACGGTGGAGCTGAGCGAGAAGGCGATCATCGTGGCGAGTGTGTCGTCCGGCAGTTCGGCAAGTTCACTGCTGCCCTCGTCCGAACGCAGCTCCATGCCCAACAAGCAGGGGAGATGGAGCAAATATTCCTCGCGTGCTCTCGCGGCCTTGATGATCTCGTCGACGGTCGGAAGGTCCTTGCGGTCGGGACACGACAGGAAGGCGATACGCGCCGCTTCCATGACAGTGGGGCCTTGGTCGCAGTACGAGTCGAAACGCTCCTCTACGTTGTCACCGGGGATATCCGAAAAATGGTCTTTCCATACCGAAGCGAGTTCGTTCAGCAGAGCGGGGTAGGCGGTGCCATTTCGAACTTCGAGCAGGTGCTTCGATATCTCCCGGCTCCGCTCTCGACGGTCATCCTCCTGCTGCCTTTTCCTCTCGGCTTCATCTTCGATGTCCCGCCAACGCTCCTCGGGGATCAGACTGACCATTGAGCTGGCGAACCAATCGGAAAGCATTGGATGGCGTTCCGCCCAGTCTTCAAGGTGTTCCAGACAGAGGCCCGCATCGCCTCGCTGATAGGCCAATGCATTGAGGGAGGCCGTGATATGGAACTGGACGTGAGGTTCTTCGCCTCGCTCCGCTTGGTGGAGGTGCCACACACCTAAATCGTCGGGTGGCCGGGCGCCGGAAAAGCGCTTCTCGAGCCGGTATTCGCATTCGAAGCGGAGATTCTTGTCGGGGCCGCTGATTCGAACGCAGTGGAGGATCAGGCGTTTGTAGCGATCCGGACGGGCCGTTATCCAATTCGCGATCCATTCTCGCTCTTCCCTACGCCGTGCCCGGACTCGATCCATGTCACTGCCGACGCCCAGCCAATCAAAGAGACGCCCGACTTCGATGCGGTCGCCGTGGACTTCGAGCCCCCGGACCAGCAGACGCCCCACCATGCCGGAGAGCATGCTGTCGTGACGGTTGGTTCCGAATTCCATCGGGTTTGATGCGAGATGGTCCAGTAGGAATGGGAGGTCGTCCGCTGGTGTTCGTTGAATGAACTCGTGGGTCCAGAACCAGGAAAATGAACCGAGAAAATTGTTCTGTTTCTTCGGGTGGTAATAGCGAAAGATCTGAGCTGGCGTGATGGCGTTGGGATAGAGGTGCTCGAGCAATCGCCCAGCCAGATCATCGTTGCCGTCCTGGATGTCGCCGTCGGCGATGCCGTTCAGCAATGTCAGCGCAGGCTGCGGGCTTTCCAACGTTCGAAGCCAAGCCGCCAATGCGCCGTAGCGGACTCCGAGCCAACGTGTGGTGTCTTCAATCGCGTCGCGCAATGAGTCTTGAAGCTGCGGCATCACCTCACCTTGACTCAACGCGTCAAGCAGGAGATCGACATGGCCCTGATGGGCGGCGTCTCGTTCTGGGGCTTCCAATGTGGCTTGAAATTCGCCGATAAGGGCCGGGTCCGCCAAGCTGCCCACTCCGTAGAAGGAGTAGTTTCGCTGATGGGCTTGCGCGAATCGTTCCGACTCCGCGCGCAGTGCGCGAAGAAGCCTTCGCTTGCGCTCCAGCGGGAAGGGTCTCGCGTCTCCGTAGGCCAACACCGTCATCGCGTCCGCATCGATCAGCCGATCACTGGCCGTTCGGCAGTGCAGCGCCAACCAAGCAAAAAGGCCTCGAAGCCCCGCGACGGTGCGTCCGTCCGCGCCGAGGAGCAGCTTGAGCACTCGACCCAGGGGCAATGTGTGTCTGTCGATTTGCTTCGCCAGCCAGCGCGAGGCGAGGTATTCCGCGACACTGCGGTGGGTAGGTTCCATGCGCTCCTCGGAAGCTGGTCGGAACAATTTGCTGCCGAGGCTGGCGATGGCCGTTTCCCGGGACGTCGGCGCGTAGTCGTCCAAGGACGGATAGCGCTCGTCAGCACGCTCCGGGTCAAGGGCGATGCCGCTCTTGTCGGCGAATAACAGCGCGGCGCACAGCTGGCCAGCGGCCGCTAGAAGTTGGTCCGTGTTCGGCGCGTGGCCTCGCTGCAGGTCTCGATGGATCTTGTTGTCCTCTGTCGCCAACTTTTCGCAGGCTTGGAGGTAGGTCTCCTCGCGACTGGAGGGCCAGCCCGGTGCCAGGGCATTAGCCAGCAGGTCAAGGGTTTGGGGATTGCCCAGTAACTCGCTCAAGCCGCGACGTTCGGCTTCGCGGATAAAGGCCTTGGGGTCTTCAATGCCGTGGTTTTCCGTGAGCAGGGCTTGTCTGTCGTCGTCAGTCAGCGGCTCCAATAGGAGAACGCCCAGGTTCCCGTCGGGTGATTCCGCCTTGAGCGCGTCGCTATCGCTGGAGCCATACCAGTCCGCGGCCCGGCAGCTGAGCCGGAAGTGGGGTCTGCCCAATTCCCGGAGGCGGGCGCGGACCTTCAGGAGCGTACTTTCCTCACCCCCGCCTGCCCGGACCTCGTCCAGACCGTCGAGGAACAGCACTTGGCCCCGCGCAAGTGTTGGCGGGGGCAGGTGGATGAATTCCGCCACCGTCAGGCACACACCTCCCGTCTCGCCGGATTCGTGCCTGAATGCCTCGCTCTTTCCGGCGCCGGGTTCGCCCAGCAGGATCCAGGCGGATTTGTCGCGATAGTCGTGCAGCGGTTCCACGGGCGGGCCACCGGGGTGGGGAGCCTCGGTGTTGGATGGTTCCGGGGTGGCCTGGCGAATTTGGCGGGGGACGAACAGCACGCGGTTCACGTCCGGTAGGCGAGTGTGGCCGGTGGGAGTGCGCGGTTGGTGATCCGCGCCCTGTAGCGAGGTGACAGTCTGGAAGCGGGCGTTCGTCTTGTCGCGGCGAATGGGTTGGCCGCGTGGATGCGCTGGATGATTTCGCGCATCGAGACATTCTCGCGGGGTGCATCTGATTCCGCTGAGTATACGAAGCCCGGTCGGGGCGGCGTTGCTGGTCCGTTGAACGCCGAATCACACCCCATAGCGACCTGCCCGGTCCCGTACCGCCCAGCGGATGGTTTCGGCTACGGTGTCGCCGATTCCGTCGATGGTTTTGAGTTCGTCGCCGTCGGCGCTCAGGACCTGTTCGACGCTGCCAAAGTGATCAAGTAGCCGTTTGGCGCGTTCAGGCCCCACCAGCGGCAGACCCTGAAGGACGCGTGACTGGATGGCACGCTTGCCCTTGATGCGTCGGCCACGGCGAGGGAGGACGCCTTGGGCGACCGCACGGCCCTGGCGGGCGGCGTAGAGCAAAAGATCGGCGCTTTCTTGGGCGTCGCGGGAACGCAGGACGGGGATGCCGAGATAAAGGGCGACGGTGATCAGGGCGCCCTGGATGGCCTCGCGCCGCATCTGGGTGCGGTGGAGATCCCTGGTCGTTCCCTCCAGCAGCAGGGTGGTCAGCAGCGGGGAGTCGGCGAGGCGGCAGGCCTGGGAGAACAGTCTGCCGTCGGTGATGGACCTCACCAGGTCGGGCAGGGTCTTGCGCTCAACCAACAGGCGGTCATCGGCGACGATGTGGGTGCGGGTGGGCATGGTGGGGCACTGGGTCCATGCGAGGAGGGCTGCTGGTGGGAGCGGCGTTTCGCCGCGATACGGCACGCGGTTACCTTAGTGCCTATCGCGGCGGGACGCCTATCCCACAAGCCCCGAACGGCCTTGCCGTGCTGCCTCCGCGTTGATCGCGGCTGAAGCCGCTCCTACGGGTGTCGTCGCCACCTCCTGAGCTTCCTCAAGCCTCCGCCGTTCCCGATACCGTCTCGAACTCATCTTCGTCATCGGGCTCGTCGGGCTTCACGTGACCGATGAAGAAGGCCAGCAGGGCGGGGACCACGAACAGGGTGAACAGGGTGGACACGGCCAGGCCGCCCAGGATCACGCTGCCCAGGCCCCGGTAGAGCTCGGAGCCCGAGCCCGTGGACAGCACCAGGGGCAGCATGCCGAACACCGAGGTGGTCGCGCTCATGAAGATGGGACGGATGCGGGTGCGCACCGAGTCGCGGATGGCTTCCATACCGGCCATGGCCTGGTGACGTACGTTTTGTAGCGCTTGGTGGACGATGAGGATGGCGTTGTTGACCACGGTGCCCACCAGGATGATGAAGCCGAGCATGACGAGGATGTCGAAGGGCTGCGGCGCGACGAATTCGTTCACCAGGGCGAGGCCCACGAAGCCACCGGCCGCGGCCAGTGGCACGGTGAACAGGATGATCAGCGGGTACAGGTAGTTGCTGAACAGGGCGCTGAGCAGCAGGTAGGTGATGACGATGGCGAGCACGAAGTTCCATTGCAGGGCCTGGCGGGTGATCTCCAGCTTGTCGGCCTTGCCGCCCACGCTGACCTCGACGCCATCCAGTTTGCCTCCGGCACGCAGCTTGGGTACCAGGTCGTTCTGCACGGTTTCGAGCGCGGTCTGTAGGGGGTAGTCGTCGGGCGGGGTGAGTTCCAGGCGGATGGTGCGTTTGCGTTCCAGGTGGTCCACCTGGGTCATGCCGCGGTCGTACTTCAGGGTGGCCAGGTCACCGACGCGGATCAGCTCGCCGTGGCTGGTGGCGATCTGGGCGTTGAGCAGCTCCTCGGGGCTGGCGATGGGCTCGCCGCCGCCGGTCACCACCAGGTCCATGAGCTTCTCGCCCTCGGGCTTGTATTCGCCGATCTTGCGGCCGTCCATGAGCACGTCGATGTACAGGCCCAGCTCGCGTTCCGAGAGCCCGTTGGCGACGATGCGGTTGCGGTCCGGGATGAGATTGGCCTCCGGATAGCCGATCTCCAACGATGGCACGGGACGGATCTGTGCGCCGGGGATGGCCCCGCTGAGCGCGCCGTAGAGCACCTTGGCGGCGCCCACGATGGTGGGGTAGTCCTCGCCCGAAATGTTCACGTCCACGGCGCGGCCCTGGCCGATGCCGGACTCGAAAATGCCCCGTTGCAGGCTGACGCCGAACACCCCGGGGATCTCGCCCATGACCTCGCGGAACTTGGGCATCATCTCCCGCGCC
>JBMYTL010000081.1:0-11439 GCA_049604295.1 Gammaproteobacteria bacterium | reverse complement strand
CGATGTTGATGCGGTAGTCGTTCCAACGGATGGCCGTGTTCTTGGCCAAGATGGTGATGCCGCGCTCCTTCTCCTGGTCGTTGGAGTCCATGACGCGCTCGACCTCGCCGAAGCGCTCGCCCAGGGTGCCGGACTGCTTGAGCAGCTCGTCCACCAGGGTGGTCTTGCCATGGTCAACGTGGGCGATGATGGCGATGTTGCGGAGGTTGTCGATCATGGGAGCGGGTCTGAATGAGCGGGTGGTTTGCCGGGATGGGTTGCTCGGAGCGCATGCCCTAACCGTGGCAAAAGGCGCGGGATTATATGCGAAGGGGCCGGTGCGTATAGCGAAATTCTTATGAACGGGTGGTCAAACGGCTCCACCGACCCACCGTAGGAGCGCCTTTCCAGGCGCGAATACACCCACCCTCTGGAAGCCCGCGCCCCTTGCGCCCACTACCGGTCGGGCCTAAGCTCATTCACACATGGCCATCTACATGGCCATCTGGAGCAATACCCCATGTCCGATGTCAGCGTCGCCGAGGCCAAGAATCAGCTGCCCCGCCTGCTCAAACAGGCCGAGGCGGGTGAGCCCGTGCACATCACCCGCCGTGGCCGGGCCGTGGCCGTGCTGCTCTCCGAAAGCGAATTCGCCCGACTGTCCGGTGGCGCCGCGGCCCATGACCCCTTCCAGGCCATCCTGCGCTGGCGTGCCCGGGCGGACCTTGACGAGGTGGACCTAAGCCCCGCTGAGGTGGACCCGAGCCCCGCTGAGGTGGACCCGAGCCCCGCCGAAGTGGACGGCTGGCGCGATCGAGGCGAAGCCGCCCCCTTCGATTGGCCCGAATAGCCCGGCCAGTCCCACCCCATGCGCTACCTGTTGGATACCAACATCCTCTCCGAGCCCGCCCGTAAGGCGCCGGACCCAGGCGTGATGAGCCGCCTTCAGACGGACATGGCCCTATGCGCCACAGCCGCGCCCGTGATCCATGAACTGCGCTTCGGCATCGACCGCCTCGCCCCGGGCAGACGCCGCGACCGACTCGACAGCTACCTGAAAACGCTGCTCGAAACCGGCCTGGAGGTGCTGCCCTACGACCTCGCCGCCGCCCAAATCCATTCCCAGGCCCACGCCCGTGCCCGGGCGGAACTGGCCGCTCGGGGTATCACCCTGCCCAACGTCGATGGCCAGATCGCCGCCATCGCGGCCCTGCACGGGCGGGTGCTGGTCACCCGTAACGTCGAAGATTTCGAAGCCTTTCCCGGCCTGCGCATCGAGAACTGGTTCGGCGCCTGAGCGGCCCCTTCCCGGACGCGCTCCGGCCAATCGGCGCCAAGGTAAGCGCCGTAGGCTGGGTTGAGCTTCGCGAAACCCAGCAATTTCCCAGGCCAACGTCCGATGCTGGGATTCGCTACGCTCGTCCCAGCCTACGCCTACGCGAAGCGGTTCCGACACCACCCCGCCCGGCCGGTGCCCGGCCCCTTCCCCGCCTGCGCTCCGCTACGGCTCGGGGCCGCTCCCCGGCCGTGCTCCCTGCTTTTGCGGCTCCGCCGCCCTGAGACCTCGGGCCAGGCGGAAGCCGTAGTTGCGCCAGACGAAAGACGGGTGGAACCCGTCGCGCTGGGCGGAACGGCAAAGCGCGGCGTCGTCGAGCCACGAGCCGCCGCGCAGCACCCGGTAGTCACCGGACGCGGGGCCTGACGGGTCCGTCACCGGCTCCGCCGGGTAGGGCCGGCGCCAGTCCGCGCACCACTCCCAGAGGTTGCCGTGCATCTCGTAAAGGCCCCAGTCGTTGGGCGGGAGGCTGGCCACCGGGACGGTGCCCTGATTGTTGTTCCCGAAGTTCACCTGTTCAGAACTGATGGTGTCACCAAAGCTGTAAGCCGTGGTGGTGCCCGCCCGGCAGGCGAACTCCCACTCCGCCTCGCTGGGTAGGCGCAGGGCCAGTTCGGGGAGCCGTTCGTTCAAGCGCCCGATGAACGCGTTGGCCCTGTTCCAGCTCACCGAATCCACGGGCCGGTCCTCGCCCTCGAAATCACCGGGGTTGTCACCCATCACCGCCTCCCACAGGGCCTGGGTGCAGGCGGTCTCCGCCAGCCAGTAGCCCCGGGTCAGGGTCACCTCATGCGGGGTTTCGTCGTCTCGGCGCCCTTTCTCATTCGCGGGCGAACCCATCTGCAACGTACCCGGCGCGATCCACCGGAAGCGCTGTACCACGCCCTCGAAAGTGAAGGACATCCACAGTCCGAAACGGTCCTCACCCCAACCGCTGGCCCAGGGCTCAGGGAAGAGCTCGGGATAGATGTGCTCCATGTGTTCCGGCCAAGTCATGGGGCAGCCCAAGAATAAGGCGGCCCGCCGACGGGCCTTCGGGCGGCATCCGCTCGCCCTACCAACGCGCCGGGGACCTGGGGATTTTCGCCATTACCACGCCATCCGGGGCGTGTCGTGGACGGGATGAGGTGCTGGTCCAGAAGCGGTTTGGCTTCTTGAGCCGGCCCGGGGTTGCCACCCTCGTCCGTCGCGAGGGCTTCGAGGCGCCGCCGTGGCGTGACGCACGGACCGGATCGCGACGACGGCGTAGCGGAGCCTACGTCGAGGAGCGAGGAGGGAGTACGCCGCGCCACGGTGGATGCATCGGAGGCCGCAGCAGGACGGGGGTGGCAACCCCGGGCCGAGGCCAGGCGGAAGCCGTTGTTGTGCCAGTCGTTGGACGGGTGGTTCCCGTTGCGCTGGGCCGAACGGCAATTCGCGGCGTCGTTGAAGTACGAGCCGCCGCGCAGCACCCCGTTGTCACCGGACGCGGGGCCTGTACGCGACCTCACCCCCATGGCGTGGTTCATCCCTGCACGCCCTCCACCGCGGTGGCGTCACCGACACTGCCCGATTCCGGGTCAATCCAGGGCCGCCGCCGAAGTTCCTCGCGGCGCCACTGCGTGGCATCCGCATGTTCCGTGATGGACTTGACCGCCGCGTAGGCGCGTTGCAGTTCCAGGCCATCGATCTCGCCACTCGCATGCAAACCCTCCCAATGGGCGCGGCCTTGGCTGTAATTGCGCCGGCGCCGCCGGCTCAGGCGCAGGGCCCCGGGCACGATGCGGTAGCCACAGAAGCTCACCCCGTGGGCGGCGCGGTTGATGCGCGAACCGGGCTTGAGTTCCAGGCGCCGCTCATCGCGCAGCCAGCGGGCCAACGCCGCATGTTGATCGCGCACCGCCGCCAGCGAACCCCGGCCCAGCCGACAGGCGTGGGCACTGTCGGCCAGGCTGCGTTCAAACACCGGCCCGGCGAGGTTCATGATGGCGTGGTGCAAAACCCGGTCGGCGAAACAGGCGGCGTGGATGGTTCGGGGCTTGGGGTCCCAAATCCGGAAGGCGCGGAACCCGCCATCGGGCGCGGTGCCACCGAGCAGGGCCTCGCGAAGACGATCCAGGTTCGCGTCGTAGGCCGCGAAGAAGGCACGCACCGGTACCCGATCGCGCTTGCCCCCCGCCGCCTTCGCCGCCTTCGCCGCCTTCGCCGCCGCCAGGGCGAGATTGGGCCGGGCGGCGATATCATCAAGCTCAATCCTTGCTCGGCGCATCGTCGCCTCCTCTGGCTTTCAGTTCCGCGAGAAAGCGGTTGAGTTCCTCCGCCTCGGCCTCGCCGAAGCGGGCGGGCACATGGAAAAAACGGTATTTCATTTCCCTCTCCCGCGTTTGCTTCGACCACCACCGCCCGTCCGGGGCGCGGCCCCTTCCCCGCCTGCGCTCCGCTCCGGCTCGGGGCCGCGCTCCGGCCGGGCTCCCCGCTCTTGCGGCTCCGCCGCCCTGGGACCTCGGGCCAGGCGGAAGCCGACGCTGAGCCAGTCGATGGACGGGTGGTTCCCGTTGCGCTGGGCCGAACGGCAGCCGCGCGCGTCGTAGAACCACGAGCCGCCGCGCAGCACCCGGCCGCCACCGGACGCGGGGCCCGACGGGTCCAACACCGGCTCCGCCGGGTAGGCCCCGTACCGGTCCGCGCACCATTCCCAAACGTTGCCATGCATCTCGTGGAACCCCCAGGGGTTGGCGGGGAGACTGCCCACCGGGACGGTCTGCTCCCGGTAGAGCCCTTTTGCGTCGCCCCGGTAGGGACGGTTGCCATCGTAGTTCACCCGGTCCGGGCTGATGTCCTCCCCGAAACTGAAGGGCGTGCTGGTGCCCGCCCGACAGGCCATCTCCCACTCGGCCTCGGAGGGCAGGCGCGTGGCCAGCGCCGGATGGACCTTGTTCAGCTTGCCGATGAAACCCCGAACGGCATCCCAACTGACCTCTTCCACGGGCCGGTCCTCGCCCGTGAATCGGGCGGGATTGTTGCCCATGACTGCCTCCCACAGAGCCTGGGTGCAGGCGGTCTCCGCCAGCCAGTAACCCCGGGTGAGGGTGACCTCGTGCTGGGTTTCATCGTTCCCGCGGGCGTGTTCGGTCGTGGGCGAGCCCATGAGGAAGCGGCCGGGCCAGACCCAGCGGAAGCGCAGCGGAACCCCGTGGATATCGAAGGTCTCGTGGAAGCCGTATTCGTCCCGCCCGAAATCGTGGGCGCCGGGCGTCGGTCGCGGGCCGCCCTCCCGGGTAAATCGATCCAGTTCCTCGTCGCTGATCCACCCGCCGCCACCGATCGTCTCGCCCTCGATCACGGTCCAGCGTGAGCGCCGCCCCGTGGTGGGTTCGTCGGCCCGTGTTTCATCGGGCTCCTGGTCCACGAACAGGCCCTGGTCATCGACGCCCATGCCCGATGCCCAACCGGGCCGGGGCAGTGGCCTGATTTCCCATGTGCGGCCAGCCGCGGCCAGGCACCGGCCCGCACCTTCCGGATCGAGGGAGAAACCGGGTTTCAGTGCCCGGGATTGCCAGCGCGCCTCAGAGTCATCCAGCGCACGCAGCTGGACCACGCCGCCGGGGGCCTTGAACCGCAACAGCGGCGTGCCCATGGTGAAGCCATCGGTCACCGGCAGGGTGGTTCCGGGCTCGAAGACCCAGCGCGGACCACGCTGGATCAATTGCCAGTCCTGCTCCGCCGCCATGGCCCGCGGGCCGTGGCCCGCACGGATGTCGGCCATGCCACGGGCGAGGGTGTTGACCAGTGCACGGGTCTCCTCGCGCTCCAGCAAGCGGGGGGCCAAGCGCTGTTCCAGGGCGTCCACGTAGTCCATGGCCATGGGTTCGAAGGCGCGCTCGCGCAGGCGATCGACCCGGCCCGCGATGTGACGAAGCAGGGTGAGGGCGTCGCGGCGGTCCCGTGGGGTGATCAGCGGCGGCTCGGCGGCATGGCCATCGTGTGGGGCCTCGTCCGCCCAGGCGCCCAGGTTCAACACAGTCTCCAGCCATAGGGACACATCCCAGGCGGCGGACTGTGCGCGGATCACGCGCACGGCGCTTACCCGGCGCTCCACGTCGGCCTCGGCGCGGGCCCGCCAGCGGGGGGTCAGCTCATCGCGAACCGCCTTGACGGTATCGAAGTCCTGGCGCAGGCCGGGGTGTTGCCAGACCCAGGCCTCCACGGCGGCGGGCAGGGCCGGGGCGCGATGGGCGAGACGCAGGGCACGCAGCAGACCGGGCTCCACGCGCCCGATCAGGGCCAGTTGGTGCAACAGGGGACGGGCCTCGACCTCCATGCGCTCCTCGGACAGGGTGCGCGGGGCGGGATGCTCCCAGCAGACCAGGCCGAAGCGACGCGCCAACTCAGGCGGGCAGGCGGACGGGGCGAAGGGCACCAGGGCCACGGCCCGCCCACCGCGTTTGGCGATGGCCGCGCCGAAACGCCGCCAACGGCGGCGGGCGCGGCCCCCGTCGCGGGCGAGCACGCCCAGGTCTCCCAACACCAGGACTTGTTCACCCGCTTCGATCTCCAGCGGTGCACCGTCATGGGCGCGGGGGGTGCCCAGCTCGTCGCGATACCAGGCCGGGCGGAATCCGGTGTCGGCAAACACATGCCCCAGCCAATCCGCCACCCGCCCCTGGTCGCGGCGGAAGGGGATGAGGTGGGCGCTGCAATCCTGCACCACGGTCAGGTTCGCGCCCCAACCCTTACGTGTCTCCCGGGGCAGGGGCGTGAGCCGCTCCGCCCGGGCGATACGTCCCACGGCCTCGGGCACATCCACCCCGTCGGCCTCGCGGCGCAGGGCCAGGGCCTCACGGAGGCGGGGCAGCAGGGCGGCGGGGGAGGCCAGAAACGGGTAAGGCACGATGCGGCGCGGGCGCTCGGGCATGGCGCATTCGGGCTCATGCCCCTCGGGGCCCGGGGCATCAAGGTCGAGACGGCTACTGGCCGTCACGGCCCAGAAGCGCACGGCGCCGGGGCCAGTCGTTCGCGACGTCGATGCCGACGCATCGTCCGCGCGCCGCGCCCCATCGGCGGCGGAATCGTCGCCCGCCGGGGAAGAATCGGACTCACCCCCGGGGTCCGAACGGGGCCGATACTCAAAGCCGAGCAGGCCCGCCAGGGTCGGGCTGAGCTGCTCTCCATACAGGGCCTGGGCGCGCGCCAGGTCGGCCCGGCCGATGGGGGACAGCGCACGCCGGGGTTCGTGCCCGATCCCCGGTTTACTGTTGTCACCGCTCAACGGACCGGACTCATGACATTGGGCTCATGACATTGGGCTCATGGCAGGGATCCCGGGACATAGGTCTGGACGCCTCAGTAACGGGTGAAGGCGCCGGCCTTCTTGAGCAGGTAGGGCTTGGCGCGCTTGATGATGTCGTCGTAGCCCTTTTCCGTATCGGATTCGGCGTAGTGCTCCACCACGTGCAGCAGATCGATGTACTCGGCCAGCCCCGGCAGAGGTGACCAGCCCTGCCGACGCGCGGCGGCCCTGTCCTTCATGAGGGCGTCGGCGGCCAGGGACAGCGCCGTGTCCCAGCGCGCGCGCGCGCCACCGCCGCAATGGCCCCGGCCACGCTCGACGAGAAATGCCCGAAGCTCATCGCTGTTGTCCGGGGGCAATGCCATTTCCAGCACCAGGCAGCGGCGCAGGAAGGCATGGGGGAAGTCCTTTTCGCCATTGGAGGTGAGCATGACCAGGGGCGGTACATGGCCGACGCGTACCGGCCGGCCCCGGTGCTCGGGCAGGAAGCTGCCCTCGCCCAGGGCCTCCAGCAGGGCATTGGCGACATCCACGTCCGCCTTGTCGATCTCATCGATGGCCACGACGCAGCCGTTGGCGGGGTCGCCATGGTCGGGGTTCTCAGGCAGCTTGGCGCGGCGCAGCCCGTCGGCCTCCGCCCATTGAAAACCCCACCAGATGGGGCCCGGCACCAGGTAGGCCGCCGCGTCCCGGGGATCGGTGCCAGCGGGATCGGTGCTACCCAGATCGGCGTCACGACCAGCCTGGGTGCCCGCTTCGTCCTCGGCCGCCGGTTCAGGGGCGCCGCGATTGAGGTACTGGGCAAGTTGGGCATCGGCGAGGCGGCCCACGGCGTCGAAACCGTAGAGCAGGTCCCGACCGGAGGTGCGCGGGTCACAGGTATGGCGCACATAGGCGCGGCCCAAAGCTTTGGCCGCCGCGCGCGCCAGCTGGGTCTTGCCCACGCCGGTCTCCCCGGTGAGCAGGAGCGGACGGCCACAGGCGATGGCGAAGTTGATGGCCTCGACGTGCCCGGGCTCGAAGACGTGCACGATGTCACCGTCCAGGGCCTTGAGGGGGACGGATTTCGCTCGCTCGCCCTGGATCATCATATGAGTGGGGCGTTGTTCAGTCTTCCGGGTCATCGCAGTCGTCTCTCCGGGTGGCGTTGATGATGGCAATCAGGGCATTCAATGGGCGCCGCGAGCGGTCATTCACCGTCGGCGTGATCTGTAGCATTTCGATCCCATGCAGCGAGGAGAGGATGACCTCTCGCAACTCTTCCAGGGCTCCCTCCCAAGCGACACCGAGCAGGTAGTACGGCCGCTCGTGGCTGTAGGACACCCGATCCGCCATAACCCGGTGGTGCTCACGGTAGCGGGCATCGGCATCCCCCATACCGGCGACGGCGGGGTTGGCCTCCACGATGGCCTCGGGCCAGAGCAGGCGCAGCAGCTCCGGGTTGTCCAGGGGGTCACCATGGACCTGACGGCTGAGGACCTCCGCCATGGCGTCCCAGACCGTCTGCCGGGCTCCTCCACCCAAGCCACCCAGGGCACCGGGCGGACTGACGTTGTAGGAGGAGCGCAACAGCATGTCTTCGCCCCTGGCCTTGTCCCCGGTGGTCGCCTCGGGCAGCACGCCCGACGAGATCGCCATGGCCGCCTCAGCATCGTTGGCGTTGCCGATACCCGGTTCGCTGAAGGCGGTTTGATCATCGGCGCGGGCCCTCAGGATGGCGCTGACCACTTGGTCGCGCGCGGGCAACACCCAGGGCAGGAGACAGCGTGCGAGCCGGTACATGGCACAGCCCAGACCGGGATCGCCGGACTGCTGCACCAAACGGGTGGCAGCCTTTAGCCGCTTTTCCAGGTCCGCCCAATCCGATCCCAGGATGGAATCCGCCAAGGCGTCAGCATTCGGCGTGACCGGGTGCCGTTCCGCCGCCCGTGCCAACACTTCGGTAAGACGAGGTTCAACGGCCAGGATGTTGCGCAACTCCCGGCCAACCACGCGGCGCAGACGTTCCTCGACGATCATCAGGTCATCGATCCCCAGGCGCCTGGCCCGCCGCGCATGTCGCTCATTGGCCTTGTGTCGCGCAGCTCGCGCTCCAGCGGTTTCGTCCTTATCCGCCTCGCGAGGCCGCAACGGCGTCAGGCTCAGGGGGCTGACTTCCAACTGCTCGGCCAACCACGCGATCTGGCCCCGAGGCAGGGAACGGCCCGCGAGGGCACCGGCTACGCCCCAGCCTCGTTCACAACGCACGGAAGCGCTGGACCAGCCCGGGGGCTCGGGATCGAAGTCGGCGTCGAACCGGTCCGAAAGTTTCCGCACCGGGTCATCGACGAAGACCTGCTCCCCCCACTGGTCCAAGGCCGTGCGAACGGCATCGGGGTCACATTCGACAAGGGCGATCTCCTTGAGCGTCACACCCCAAACGCGGGCCAGCAGACGGAGGGGGTTGGGATTCTTGGGGTGACCGTTGCGCAGTTCACGCAACTGCTTGTTCACCGCCCCCGCCTCCGTAGAAACCTTGACCGATTCCGGGGCCCATTTGCTCGCCCTCTTAAGCGCCTTGCGGTAGCGCTTCAACAACTGCCCCTCCCCGGCCGTCCAGTCGCTGCCCGCGCCGTCGGTCAGGTTTTTGCGCTGGCGCCATTGCAGGTGCACCCGGTCCATGGCACGGGGGTCGCAGACGATGCCTCTGACCTTGTCGTTCATTTCCGTGGTCCTCCTTTGTCCAGAGCGCCCCGCCCGTTGGCGGGGCGCTTGTCAGCGGTTAACCGCGTGGCCATCAGCCCCGTACTCCGCCCGCGACCGGCACCGGGGCGTGCGCACCCGACGTACGATCCGTGCTTTGGGGACCTTGCGGGGCCAGATCGCGCAGGGCACCGGCGGCACCGGTCGCGAAATAACGGAACAGGTTGGGCTCGTTGAAGCCCCCATCGCCCGGATCGCGGGGCGCGAACAGACCGCTTCCGTGGTGAACTCCCTCCGCGCCCCAAAGGTTGGGGGACCAGAGCAGCAGCGTGGCCAGCAGGCCGGACACCATCATCAGGCGCCGTGCAGTGTAGCGTTTCATCGGACCGTCTCCCGACTTGGCGTAGACCGGGATGTCTACGGTCCAAAACACTGCTCAAGAGCCCTGGCGACAAATACGGGGCCTCATGGGAAAGCTGGCGGGCGACGGGGTGGATTGGCGAGTTCATGATTCAGTTGGCGAGAAAAAGGTTTTCGCGGATTCCGGGGCGGCTCAGCAGGCGGATTGGCGACCACCGACGGCATGGGCCGATGGGCTGATCCCGCGGCCTCATGCGCCAAGAACCCTTAGATGTAGGGCTTTCAAGGGGAATCATGCGGATGCCGAGACAAGCGGGAGCAGCGCGTTGGGAACCAGCATCGCCGTCGGGTCGGCGATTGCAAACCCGGGGGATCGAGGCGTACACAGAGGGAGGGCGAACAGGACCATGGGGGTCGCTGCCCTGGCGGGAAAAGGGCCGGAAAGGGACGATTCAGGGGAAGACGTTGGCGCGGTGGCGAGTTATCGACAGCCGATGGAACGACCGTTGAACGGGGCCCAAGCAGGCGAAGTCCTTACATACTGACGACCCGCACCCCAGGCACCTTCTCAAAATCCTTAACATTAGCCGTCATGACGGCGAACCCGTGGGTGATCGCCGTCGCGGCAATCTGAAGGTCGTGCGCATTGGAACCGGCGCGGCCTCCCGCCTTGAGGCCTTGGGACCAGACTTCGGCGTAGGTGCGGGCCACGTCGAGATCAAAGGGCAGCAGGGGCACGGCCTGGATAAGGGACTCGGCCCAGGTGAGGCGGTGGACGCGCACGGCGGGGGTCTTCGCCATGGCCACCCCGGTGAGCAGCTCGGAGACGGTGACGGCGGCGATGTAGTAACGCTCATCCGGTTCCAGCAGCGCACCCAGATCCACCGCCCCGTGCTCTGCGCCGATGAAGACGCTGGTGTCGACTACGACGCCCAAGGGTCACCGGGAAACTTCGCGTCGGCACGCATGGCGTCGAGGTCGTCGGCGAGATCAGCGCGCTCCGCGGGGGTCAGCGGGTTGTGCGCCAGCAGGCCCGCGATCACCCCGGCGCTAGCGCCCTGGGGTCTGGCCGGAACGAGCTGAGCCACCTCCCGCCCCCCCCGGGTAATGGGCAATCCGCGTCCCGAGGCCCGAACACGGTCTATGGTCTCGGCGAGGTTACGCGCCAGCTCGGTGGCGGTGATGGTGTCGTGGGATGTAGCCATCGCGTCGCTTATTCGCAATATATGTATTTTCTGAATTTTAGACACCCACAAAGCTTCCGCAAGCGGGGCCGCCGCCAGTGATCCCGCACCTGTATTGAAACTTTATAAGGCCCCATTGACGGCTTTTCTTTGTATTTATGGCCGCCGGTCACCACAATGCCGCCCGCTCATAGCCCGGTTTCGGGCGTGACCCCCTTATAAATCGAGGCACCCTCAGGGAGCCCACTCCAACCGCATCCACGGGCCCCGCGCCCGACTATCTGGAACATTCGAACTATGAAACTGATCCTCCTGGGCGCCCCCGGCGCCGGCAAAGGCACCGTCGCCAAACTGCTCACCAAGATCGATGGCTCCGTGCAGATCTCCACCGGCGACATCCTGCGCGCCGCCGTGAAAGAGGGCACCGACCTGGGCAAGCAGGCCAAGGCCTTCATGGACGCCGGTGACCTGGTCCCCGACGAGCTGATCATGGGCATCATGGGCGAGCGTCTGAAGGAAGACGATTGCAAGGCCGGTTACCTGCTGGACGGCTTCCCGCGCACCATCCCCCAGGCCGAGCAGCTCAAGACCATGCTCGCCGACATGGGCGAAGAGCTGGACGCCGTGGT
>JBMYTL010000080.1:0-11621 GCA_049604295.1 Gammaproteobacteria bacterium | reverse complement strand
CTCCGTATCCGGCCAGCGCTGGCGCACGAGATGAATGAGGCCCGGGTCGGCCATGATCAGCGCATCCGGCCCATGCTCCATGACCGGCTCCAGGTCCGCCACGAAGGTCTTCAGCTTTGCCCCGTGGGGAATGATGTTGACCGCGAGCAGAAAGCGTCGACCCGCGGCATGGGCCAGGCGGATGCCTTCCCCGACCTGGTCGGCGTCGCGGAAATCGTTGTTACGCACACGCAGGCTGTAACGCGGCAGCCCGGCATAGACGGCATCGGCTCCGTAGGCGAGTGCATAGCGAAGGTTCTTCAGGGTGCCGGCGGGAGAGAGTAGTTCTGGGCGTGACATCTGTGGGGTGCGGTTGGAGTTTCAGACGTATCAGAGCGACGCGATGCGGGTGGGCAAGGGCAACCTTGAAGGCCGGGGTTCTTCGAGGGGTGTTGTCGCTGATGATTGATTAAGTCAATGAATCGTGAGTGATCTGCGTCGAATTGGGCTCGAAGTATCCGTGATTTGGCATCTTTTTGACTTGTACAGGTGTTTTTCCTGTGGATTCCCAGAAACAAATCTTTAATATTCAGGACATAAATAATTGCGCTGACACCCGTTTTATGCGGGTGAATCGGCAGCCCCGTCCAACAGTCGCGGCCTCTTGATTCCAGCGAAGGTTCCAAGTGGTTCGCGACCCGGACAGTCGACCCGGACAACATCTGAAGCCATGAGCAAGCCAGCCAACCGTACCCAGAGTGAACGCCTTCATCGTGATGCACGCATGAAGGAAATCCCCCCCATGGATGAGGCCAGCCGCAAGGCCGCCACCCGCCGGTCTCCCTGGACCACGTTCTACCGTGAGATCAGCAAGTCGGATGAGTCGCCAGAGACCCTGCGCGACATCGCGTTCCTCGGCTACAACTGAGTTCCGGTTCGCGCCGATCACGTCACGGTAGTCGCGGCCACCCGGTCGTGACCACCGGGGCGGGCTCCGTACTGTCGAATTCCGTTGGTCCGGTGTGGAGTCTACGCTCCACCGGTTGATTTGCGCTTCAACGGCCACCCAAGATGGGTGGCCGTTTGTGTTTATGGTCTTCCGCGGTCCCGTTCATCATGAAGCACAGTGTTTTCACTCCCGCGTTCGCCGATCTGCCCGAGGTCATCCCGGTGTTTCCGCTCGACGGGGCCATACTCATGCCGGGCACGCAGTTGCCGTTGAATATTTTCGAGCCCCGCTACCTGAGCATGGTGCGTGACGCGCTGGCTGCCGATCAGTTCATCGGCATGATCCAGAATGACTCGGCAGGCCCACTGGGGTTGGCGGGGACAGGTGTCGCGGGGCGCATCGTGGCGTTCAGCGAAACACCCGATGGCCGCTACCTCATCGCGCTGGACGGTATCAGTCGTTTCGATGTTCAGGCCGAGGAAACGGCGGAGCGTGGATACAGAAGGGTGCGTGTCAGTTGGCGGCGCTTTGAGGCGGATTGTCGGGAAACCGCAACGGGCGCGATTGACGAAGGTGGGTTGAGAAACGCCCTTACGGATCTGGCCGAAAAGCGTGGCCTGGAGGTTGATGCCAAAACGGTGGAACAGTACTCCGGCGAGACGCTGGTCAATGTTCTCGTCAGCAATCTTCCGTTGTCGAAGCAGGACGTCCAGAAGTTGATCGAGACCCCCGATGCTGCCCTTCGTGGGCGCCTGCTCTTGACCACCATGCAACGCATGGTGAGCGTTTCGGCCACCGGTTCGGGTGTGACACGCGTTCACTGACTCCTTTCGTCACCGCGATAAACGACAGAGGGCCGCTTTTCGCGGCCCTCTGTCGTTATCGGTGGGCCTGCACTTGGACCACCGGTTCTCGCTTACCCCGACGGGCGGGGAGATCGATGACTTACTGCGCAATCATGTAATCGACAACGGCTTTCAGATCGTCGTCTGAGCAGCTCATGCAGGTGCCGCGCGGAGGCATGCCGGGTGCCTTGCCGTTGATAGCGGAGTGGTAAAGCCCGTCCATGCCGCCGGCCGCATTCTTCCGGGTCGCCCAGGCGGCCTTGTCGCCAGGGCGGGGGGCGCCCATCACGGCGGCCGCGTGACAGCCGATGCAGGCGGTCTTGTAGATCTTTTCGGCATCCACCTTGACCGCTGGGGCCGCGGTCTCGACAGGGGCGGGCGCTGCCGCTACCGGTGCGGCCGCCGCCGGGGCTGCCGCTGCAGGGGCAGCCGCGCTGGTGGACTTCGCCGCTGCCGGGGTGCCTGCGTCGATACCGACATCAGCGAGCATGATCTGAATGGCGCCGCGGATGTCGGCGTCGGAGCAATCGCTGCACCCGCCCTTCGGAGGCATTCCGCCTTTGCCCTTGATGGCCGATGCGGTCAGTGCGTCGAGGCCCACGGCGAATCGAGTCTCCCACGCGGCCTTGTCATCGAGCTTGGGGGCGTTGAGGGTGCCCGCCTGGTGGCAGCCGGCGCAGACCGAGGCCACCAGTTCCTTGGGGTCCCGGGGGCCCGCCGGGGCGGCGGATTTGGGCTCGGCACCGATGACCACCGCCGGATCACCCGACTGGCGAAGTTTCCCCACCGGGGCGATGCGCTCGGCGACGGCCTCTTCGCTGAACAACGGGTTGTTGGCGGCGATTCCCGAGGATTCGGTGACGGATTTGGCCAGCCAGAGGGCGGCGACGGCTACCAGCACCAGGACCAGCAGGACCAGGGTGAAGGTTTTGAAAAACTCGATATCGCTGTTGTCAGACACGCGTCGTACTCCTGCAAAACATGTGAAGTCCGGGGCGAACGGGATCCTTTCCGCGCGCGAAGATTGGTTTTTGGCCGAACGTGACGGGGCCGATAGGGCGCGGAAGTATACTGGCAAGGGTGCGGGGATGCACCGATTGTGCGGCTCGCATGGACCTTGGTTCGTGAGGTCCGCTATCCTTACGCGCCCCCGGCGGTGGGGGACGCCGCGCGAGCGGTGACCCTGAATCGTCGTGGGTTGCGAAATGCGCCCGTAGCTCAGTTGGATAGAGTGTCGGCCTCCGAAGCCGAAGGTCACAGGTTCGAATCCTGTCGGGCGCGCCAGAAACCGAAAGCCCCGATCCTGTGGATCGGGGCTTTTTTTGTCCAAGGCCGGGCCTTCGGTGCGGGCGCTCAGGAGTGCTGATCTGGCACCATGGAGCGATGCTCGGGCTCAACATCATCGGTTGTGGAAAGGTCGGACGCGTGCTGGGGCGTCTGTGGAGTGAAGCCGGTCTGTGTGCCGTTGAGAGTGTCTGCAATCGCAGTCTCGAGAGTGCATCCGAAGCCGTAGAGTTCATGGGGGCGGGCGGAGCGGTGGCCGACATCGGGGAGATGTCACGGGCACCGGTATGGATGATTGCGGCATCTGACCGGGCACTCGCCCAGATCTGGACCGAGTTGATCGAAAGCGGCTGCCTGCGTCCGGGGGACATCGTGTTTCATTGCAGTGGAGCGGTGGCGTCATCGGTGCTCTTGGAGCCCGCGGCGGCCGTACCCGTGTCCGTCGGGAGTCTTCATCCGGTAAAGACGTTTCCCGTCGCCGAGGATGCCGTGACCTCGTTCGCGGGAACATGGTGCGCCCTCGAGGGCGATCCCGGGGCTCTTGCCTGGATGACTGAGGCCGTGCGTCGGATTGAGGGCGCTCCGTTCACCATTGATGCCCGAGACAAGGTTCTGTACCACGCCGCCCTGGTTATGGTCTGCAACAATCTCACCGCCCTGATCGGCGCGGGTCTGGATTTGCTCGACCGTGCGGGTGTGGATGCTGACCGAGGGACACGGATTGTGGCCCCGATCGTGCGCGAAACGCTGGAGAACGCGTTGCGTCTTGGGCCGGTTGATTCGCTCACGGGGCCGGTGGTCCGTGGTGAGGAAGCGGTGATTGAAGCCCAGTTGCGGCGCCTTGAAACACTTGACCCTTTTCAGGCGGAGTTGTACCGGGTTTTGGGGCGACAGGCTCTGAAGCTTGCCAGTGCACGCCACGATGGGTTTGACGGTCCACGGGGCCGCATCAAGGACCTGCTGGATTCGCCGGACGCGATTGATGCCGACAGTTCATGAGTGCGTTTGTCCGCCCCGAAAAAACGGGTGCCGTCGGGTGCTCCATCGGTCTATGATTGCGGTAATAACGCCAATTTCTTATGGGTCGGGCAGGCTCAATAAACAGGTCACAACCGTGAGCAAAGACTTCCTTCTTCGAATTCTCCGGGTAATGGCGGTGCTTATCGCCTTCGGTCCAGCGTTGGCCCAGGCCAACGACGGTCGCGTCGCGTTTGCGCGTGGTGATATCTCCATCAACGACAAACCGGCCAAGCGCGGTGTCGCGGTTAAGCAGGGTGACGTCGTCACTGCGGCGGATGGCAGCTCCGCGGTCATTGTCATGCGTGACAAGACCACGCTAAGCGTCGGTTCAGGCTCCTCCATACGCATCAAGGAATACGCCTTCGACAAAGAGGATCCGACTAAAGGGTCCGCGGTCGTGGCACTGCTGCGTGGGTCCTTGCGGTTCGTTTCCGGCCTGGTGAACAAGCAGCGGCCTGGCGCATCCCGTATCGAGTCGCCTGTCGCGACCATGGGGATCCGCGGTTCGGTGGCTGATGCGAGCTACACCCCTGAAAATGGTTCATTCACCGTGCAGTTCGACAAGGGCAGTGGCGTTCTTACCTTTGTGGACAGTGCTGGGCAGACGGTGGCGACCGTGCCCGTAAACACCAACCAGCGCGCCACGGCGACGGAGGGTTCCACCGAGGTGCCGGTGCAGGCATCCGTACCCACCGCGGTAACCGCTGCGTTGGCCGAATCCAGCGGCGACGACGGGACGCTCGACGCAGGCAAACTCAAGGAAGCCGCGAAACGCCTGTCTCCCGTTGAGCGCGCGATTCTCGCCGCCCAGGCGGTGGTTCAGGAAGGCGCCGACTCCGTGACCGTCATGGGAGCGTTGTCGGGCGCACGAGGTGAAGGCGAGTCGGCTGCTGATGCGGTCGGAACGACATCAGCCACCGTATTCGCGCTCAACCTGATTGACCCCGACAAGGCGGCCGAAAATGCCAAGGCGGCGGTGGATAACATTCCCGACGACGTGGTTCAGGAACTGGCCCAGGAGGAGGTTGTCGAGGTTGTCGACGACGCAGAAGCACCGGCGGAAGGCGAGGAAGGTGGAGCAGAGGAACAGCCTGCCCAGCAGACCCGGACCCGTGCCAAGGGGGCGCTTGCGGCCTTGAACGACATTGCGAGCGAATTCGTCGAGGCGGCGGCCCAGGCCGCGACCACGCAGGGTGCCAACGAACAGCAGCTCCTCGAAATTGTCGCGAATACCCTCGATTCGGTTGAGCAGAAGGCCCAGGATCTGGGTGAAACCGTAGATCGGACCGTGCTGGAAGCAAACGTGCGTGGCGCCGCGGTCAAGGGAATCCGTGAAGCCGCCGATCAAGGCGCCGCCGCACCGACCCTGGAGACCCTGACTCCGGTGGAAGGCGAGGGCGAAGGTGCCGAGGGCGAAGAAGGCGCCGAGGGTGAGGGCGACAGCCCCGAAGGCGATCTCGACACCGCCGAGGGTGGAGATGATGATGCCGACGCGGCAGAGCCCGAGGACACCACCCCGCCTGCTCCCGAGCAGGACCCGCCGCAGCTGGACCCGGCCAACGACCCCGACGCCGCCAGTAATGCGTAACACGTAGCGGTTTGGTACCGCTGCAACACCCCAAGCAGTGGGTGTCTCTCGACATTGAGCCGGGCAGGGATTGCCCGCTCAGTAGCCAAGGCGCGACGGTTCAAGGCAACCGTGCTTGGTACGTCGGAGAGAAAATCAAATTTAAATAGGGGCTTAGCGCTTTCCCTCTAAGGTGGCGACCGGTCATCTCGTCTATGTTTCACGGAACTGTCATCTTGATGACGCTGTGGAGTCAGGCGAATGCGGTTCCATCTCCGGATTGTGAGCGTGCTGGCAGTGATGCTGACATCGGCATTGGCGGGCCCGGGGGCCTACGCGGCTTTTAGAGTTGCGCTTGTGGATCGTTTCTACCCAGGCGATTACGCGCTCCCCAAAGCCATGGAGCAGGATCTGCTCAATTCTTTGTACGGCATGGTGGACCTGGACAGGGATCGATCCCGCGAACCGCTCTACCACGGCGATGTGGTGGAGATGTTGCTTGCCCATCCCGACATCCAGGTTCTGCGCTACCCGCTTCCCGGTGACCGCACGCCCATGCAGGGCATCCTTCAGCAGTTGCGCAAAGTCCATGATGACGCCCGCGATCATCCTATCGACGCCGTGTTGCTGCCCTGGGAATCGTCCACCCTCATCAGTTCTCTGGAGCCCCGGACCACGCTCGATAATCCACGCCCCTTGCGGGCGGAAGCTGTCGAACGCTATGTCGAAACCGTGAGGGCGTGGGGTGAGGATTCAGAGGTCTGGGCAGTCACCCATGACATCATCCGTGCTCTTGAGGCGCTTTCGGCGACCGGTATGAAGGTGTACACCATTGCGGGCAACGGGGGGCGGGGCATGGTCAACACCTTTTCGTTCGCCAACGACGTGACCACGGTGGGGGCCAGTGAGCGCGAGTTGGCGAACTTCGTTTCCAATAACGCGTTCGTCGATGAGCGGGAGCAGGCGGCCTACCTGTTTCGGCGGGTTGATGGGAGCGACGGCGCGCCTTTGGGATATGACCTGGATGACGATGGCTGCCCCGAGGTGAGCTTGCGCCACCTCACCGGTTACAGCGAGTCCCGTCGTGACTACCCACGCGAGGGTTGGCGTGCCCTGAAAGGCTCATCTTTTGCCGCCCCCCGTGCGTTGCGACGTTTTCTGGTGGGCGCGGCGCCTCCTTCGTTTTGCGTATCGCCCGTGGGGTCTTGAGCACATCAGGGCTGGCTGCACGGTCAGGCGGCGTTCAGGCGGGCCGGGCGTGCATGGTCGAGTTCCTGGAAAAGCGCTACGAATTCCCCGCTCAGTTTGTGTCGTCGATCCAGGTGAATCATGGGCCGCGCGGCGCTGTGGGACTCGCGGATCTTGACCGAACTGGACAGGTGCGTAGCGAGGAGCTGCTGTCCCTCGGCGCGCAGCTGTTCCACCATCTCGCGCGGCAGCCGCGCGCGGGGTTGAAACTGGTTGACCACGATACCGTCGAGCTCAAGGGTGCGATTGTGGTCAGCGCGGATCTCAGCGATGTTCTCCAGCAAGGTGTAAAGCGCCTGGCGAGAGAAATCATCGCAATCGAAGGGGATCAGTACCCTGTCCGAGGCGATCAACGCGGACCGGCTGTAGAAGTTCAGAGCCGGCGGGGTGTCGATGTACACGAGGGTGTCATCGGGCAGGTCTTCGAGTGCCTCGCGAAGCTTCATCATCTTGTAGCGGGCCTCCAGCTTACTCTCCATCTCTTCCAGGGGCCGACCCGCCGCAAGCAGGCGAAGATTGTCGAACGGAGTGTCGACCAGGTAGGTATCCAGGGGGTGCTGGTTGAAGGAGAAGCTCAGCATCTGGCCGAAAAAGGCCTCCGCACCGGTGCCCGGCCGGGACGGACTCTCACCCAGAAGGTAGCGCGTGCTGTTGGCCTGTGGGTCCAGGTCCAGGACGACGGTATTACGCCCCTCGGAAGCGGCAATCGCGGCCAGATTGCAGGTGATGGTGGATTTACCCACCCCGCCTTTTTGATTGAAAACGACACGTCGCATGAGAGACCTCCGGAATCAGAAGCCCGAGTCTATGCGGACCCCCCGTGAAACGGGGCGTGACCTTTCAATAATCAGTATGGAATTCCGCCCGATCCTCCGTCCCTGACTGCGCCATGAACCAAGACGCCACCGTTTGTCGTGATCCCATGGGCCGGTGGGTTATTCCATGTTCAATTCCTTGAGCTTGCGCGTCAGCGTGTTCCGCCCCCAGCCAAGCAAACGTGCCGCATCCTGACGGCGACCGGCGGTGCGCTCCAGGGCCGCCTCCAGAAGGATGCGCTCAACATCGGGTATGACCTGATCGAGCAAGCCGTGGTCACCGGCCATGAGCTTGCCGACCGTCCACTGCCGGAGGTTGCTCTTCCAGTCGCTGTTGGTGCTTGTGCCCGTGGCGTTCTCGGAACGTACCTCCTCAGGCAGTTCGTCGGGGCCGACGTCGCGGCCGGTGGCCATGACCGTGATCCAGCGGCAGGTATTCTCGAGCTGACGCACGTTGCCGAGCCAGTCAAACGCCATCAGTGCCTGTTCAGCGGACGAGGTGAGGGTCTTGGGTTCGACGTTGAGCTCTTCCGCCGCCCGGGCCAGAAAGAACTTCGCCAGGGCGGGAATATCCTCGCGCCGTTCGCGCAGAGGAGGGAGCCGCATACGGATGACGTTGAGGCGATGGAAGAGGTCTTCGCGGAACAGGCCTTGCTTGACCCGGTCTTCAAGGTTCTGGTGCGTGGCCGCGATGATGCGCACATCCACCTTGATGGGCGAGTGCCCACCGACCCGGTAGAACACGCCATCGGCCAGCACGCGAAGCAAGCGGGTCTGCAACTCCGCCGGCATATCGCCGATTTCGTCCAGGAACAGGGTGCCCTCGTTGGCCTGCTCGAAGCGCCCCTGCCGCAAGCTATTGGCCCCGGTAAACGCGCCCTTCTCGTGGCCGAACAGTTCCGACTCCATAAGCTCCTTGGGAATCGCCGCCATGTTCAGGGCGATGAAGGGTTTGGAAGCGCGCGGGCTGTGTCGATGCAGGGCCTTGGCCACCAACTCCTTGCCGGTCCCGGACTCACCATTGATCAGAACGGTGATGTTGGAACGCGCCAGCCTCCCGATGGCCCGAAAGACTTCCTGCATGCTGGGTGCCGCGCCGATGATCTCGGGCATGTCCGCGGTTTCGTCCTGAGCCGCTTCCGATTGCTGATGCCGATGTTTGCAGGCTTTCTCGACCACGTTCACCGCTTCGTCGATATCGAAGGGCTTGGGCAGGTACTCGAAGGCTCCCGACTCGTAGGCGGAGACCGCACTGTCGAGATCGGAGTGTGCGGTGATGACGATGACCGGCAACTCGGGATCGCGGGAGTGAATGCGTTCGAGCAGGCTCAGACCATCGATGCCGGGCATGCGCACGTCCGTGACCACGGCGTCGGGGGGATTTCCGCTCATGGCGGCGAGCGCGGATTCCCCGTCTTCGAAGGTTGTCACGTCCATATGCGCCCCCTTCAGCGCCTTTTCCAGCACCCATCGGATCGATCGGTCGTCATCGATCACCCAGACCTTGTCGGGTGTGTGGCTTCGATGATTCATGAGTTGAACTCCGCCTCGGAATCACCGCTTTCCAGCGGCAGATAAATGGTGAAAACCGTGTGCCCAGGCCGACTCGCGTACTCGATCAGTCCGCGGTGATGATTGATCAGGGTCTGGGCCATGGACAGGCCGAGGCCCGTGCCTCCCTCGCGGCCCGTGATCATGGGGTAGAACAAGCGCCCACGGAGCTCCTCGGGAACGCCGGGGCCGTTATCGACGACGTCGATCCGGAGAACCACGCGATGGACCTGGTTGCCGATGGTGAACTGGCGGTGAGAGCGGGTACGCAGTAACACGTGCCCGGCCTCGCCGCCCTCACCCGACGGGCCCGCGCTCTCACCCAGGGCCTGGACCGCATTGCGCACCAGATTGAGTACGGCCTGGATGAGCATATCCATGTCCGCTACAACCTCGGGAAGGCTGGGGTCGTAATCGCGCTCGATACGGATGTGCTCGCCCGTCTCGACTTCGACCAGGGTTCGGACCCGCTCCAGGACCTCATGGATGTTGAGGCTCTGGAAGCGGGGCTGGCTATTGGGTCCGAGCATCCGGTTGACCAGGTTCTGCAGCCGGTCAGCCTCGTCGATGATCACCTGGGTGTATTCGCACAGCGCCGGATCCGGTAACTCGCGCTCAAGAAGCTGCGCGGCACCACGCAGACCACCAAGCGGATTCTTGATCTCGTGCGCCAAGCCGCGGATGAGCGTGCGGCTTGCTGCTTCGAGGTTGATGAGCTCTTCCTCGCGACTGATGCGCAGATGCCTGTCCACCTGTTGGAATTCAACCACCAGCGAGGTTTCGCCGTCGGCATCCGTTAGCGGGGTCGCGATGCAATCGACCGTGATCGTTTCCCCCGTTACGGTGCGCAGGCTGTTCTCCCGCTCAGCGAAACTGTGGTTGTGGAGCAACGCCTTGGTCAGGCACGCCACGATATTGGGATCGGCGGAAAACAGACTGTGCGCGGTGGCACGCCCAACCTGGCGTCGGCTGATCTTGAGCAACATTTCGCCGGCAGTGTTCACCCATCGAAGCTTGAGCGATGCATCGAACAGGAGCACGCCCGTGGACATGTTCTCCAGGACTCGGCGCTCGAGGACGGTGGGTTGTGGCTTTCCAGTGGACATGCGGCGATTACCAGCAAATAACGAGCCAGTACCGTCGGCAGTGGTAATGCAGGCTAAGTCCTTGTTTCACCGAGGTGCATGGGGGCGCTTACAGGGAGGGCGTCGCGTCTTGAAGAGTAGGTTGCACCAATATAGTGCATGTCGCCGCGGCCGTGTGGGCGGCCCCGGGAAACTCAGCGATGTAGATGGAAGGTGATGGTGCGCGCTCGTCGTAATACGCGTTTGTTCTCATCGAGTAACTCGGCCGAGAGGCGATGGGTTCCACGGTCGACGTTGTCGAGTCCGAAGGATGTTGAGGCGCCTGATGCCACGACGCGGTTGTCCAAGCGGATGCGCACGCTGTGTTTGAAATCGCGGTCCAGGGGCGGACTCACCCGAAGCGAGACGGCGACATTGCCCGGGGCGCTGCGCACGGTGCCGTTGTGACCCGGTGAGGAAATCGCGAAGGCCGTGTAGACCGTCGGTTTCTTTTCCTCTTCCTCCGGCTTGGTCTCCTCACTGCTTTCCGTGTCCCCGCCTTCCGCTCCGATATCCCCCTCCGCGTTGCCGGACGGGGCCTCGTTTGGCGCCTCTGCTGAGGGCGCTGATTCATTCTCCCCGGTGGAATCATCAGGGGATTTCACGCTCTCTTGCTCGTCTTTTACCGGGGCTGGCTTCGGCTTGGGCAGCTTGTCCTTGATCGGCAGTCTTTGCGCCGAAGCCTGCGCGGGACGGTCCCCGTAATGGACAACGCCATTGGCATCGGTCCATTTGTAGATCTCCGCTACGGCCACGAAGGAAACGAGGAGTCCGATCAGGCCCAGGATGATTCGCGCGGATGTCACGGTGCGCCTCATTGGTGTGGCGTTCGCGGGCGTGCGAACGTGAGCCTTTCGAGTATAGGCGGGACGTTTCGTTCGCCGGAAACGAAAAACGCCCCCGCGAGGCGGGGGCGTTTTTCAGGTCGCCGCCCCGCGATAGGCGGGGGGGTTGGACCGGTTCAGCCTTACAGGCTGTAGTACATGTCGAATTCCACCGGGTTGGTGGTCATGCGCAGACGGGTCACTTCTTCGTCCTTGAGCGCCAGGTAGCCGTCGATCATGTCGTTGGTGAACACGCCGCCGGCGGTGAGGAACTCACGGTCGGCATCCAGGGCGGCCAGGGCTTCGTCGAAGGAGAAGGCCACCTGCGGGATGGCTGCTTCCTCTTCCGGAGGCAGGTCATACAGATCCTTGTCCATGGCTTCGCCGGGGTCGATCTTGTTGAGGATGCCGTCGA